>CAYWBV010000254.1:5009-6230 GCA_964455785.1 uncultured Maribellus sp. | reverse complement strand
GGTACTAAAAACTTCCGGTTTACTTTACTCACCGTATTGGCATATTCCGGTTTTGCTTTCATGGTATTCCATTCGTTGCTGCTGCTGAATTTTGCCCAGTTGGCGTCTCGTTCCTGCATGTCTTTAAACCAAAGAAGATAAACCAAAGCCGGCATTTGCGGACCAGCCAGCAGTTGCCCGAAAAATACCGGGTGCAGCCCTACTTTTTCAAACAGTGGCAGTTCTTCGTCGTTAAACATTTTTACTTTTCTGACACCGGCATCTTCGTTATAACTTTCGTAGGTGCGTAGTTCAAATAGTCCACGCGAGCTATCCGGCGTTTTAAACCGCGGAATAGCGTCAAAAGCTTCCATTAAAAAAGTTTCGTAACGTACAAAAACAGGATTAGCCGCCGGAAGTTGCAGATAAGTTTTGGCTGCCTGCAGATAAACGTTGTCGGTTTTTATTGCCTGAACAGCTTCGTAATAGTCGGCTGGGCTTTTATGGGCGTGAAGAACAAACATTTTTGGCGGTTCGTCCATACTGTATTCATAAAAGGCCCCAACTTTGGCGCCCCGTTTGTTTAGAAACGGAATAGCAGCCTCGGTATAGTACTGTTTCATTTGGTTTTTACTGCCGCCACCGGTGAGTTGATAAACTTTCAGTTCATAAAAATCCTTTTCATCGCCCGGAATTGGATTGGCGTTTAAGTTTCCGGCGGTTAGTGTGGCTCCGGCAACAATGGCCGATTTTTTAAGGAATGATCTTCTTTCCATGTTTTTCCTGATTTAGGTTTATTGTGTCATTTTCCAAAGTAAGCCCCCGGTACAGTGATATTCTTTTGAAATCGTCGGTATTCATTTCCAGCATTTCATCGTCTTCACTTTCCAGGGTGTTGCTAAAATAAACATTATAATCGGCATTTACCGGGACAAACAGCAAACATTTTTCGTTGGGTGGAATGCGGATGTCCATAAAATCACAATAATTGTCTTCATCCCAGTAAACATCGGTCAGCATGTTGATATACAGTGTGTCGCTGCTTGGGTTGATCACCTTCAGTTTTCTGAATTCCCTTTCTTCGGGATATAAACCCGCGTCAATTTCGAAGGCGGCCATTACAAAAACCGATGCCATCATCAACCCGACATCGGCAAAAATATTTCCCGAGCGGTGTTTTTTCAACTCTTTTTGCCGTTCCCTGCTCACCGGGTCATAAAAATATTTTGGCGAGGTGCAGGA
>CAYWBV010000254.1:0-4909 GCA_964455785.1 uncultured Maribellus sp. | reverse complement strand
GATATAAACGACGGTTCAGAGTTTACCACACAGTATTTTAAGGATAATTATTTTGGCTATCAATACGGTGTTGGCGTCGATTTCTGGAATTTTTTCCTCGATGCCCGTATGGAACATGGTACCAATAATTTGTATGAGCATAATAATTTAAATTCGAAAAACAAAACTTTTATGGTGACGGTGGGATTCAAAATTTTATAACCGGTTACCCGTTTTAAACAAAGGCTCCGAGGTGTTCGGGGCCTTTGTTATTTCAGTGAAACCACGCATCGGAATCCCAGGTGCGACATGCCCGTGTCTTCGGTACTTTTCATACGCGCAGCAGCCCGGTAACCCGAACAATACGAATCGCTGCACAGAAACGATCCTCCGCGAATGACCCTTTTCTTTACATGTGGCTCTGCCGGGTCAAGACTGGTTTGCGGCCCTGTGGGATTATCGGCAACTTCATCGGGGTTAAATGTTTTATAGTATTCAAAATGATACAAATCGGCGCACCATTCCCATACATTTCCCGCCATATCGAACAGTCCGAAGTCGTTTGGCGGGTATTGTTTAACCGGAGCGAGCGTCTCAAATCCGTCGCGGAGAGAGTTGTAAACGGGAAATTCGCCGTCCCAACTGTTCGCTTTGGGCTGACCTTCGCTGATTGCTTCAAATCCCCAGGGATACACATAGTCGTCGTGGCCGCCGCGCGCCGCATATTCCCATTCAGCCTCGGTCGGCAGCCGTTTCCCGGCCCACTCAGCATAGGCAACTGCATCCTCCCAGCTCACCTGGATTACCGGGTAATTTTCTTTCCCGCCAATATTACTATCCGGGCCGCTGGGGTGCTTCCAGTTGGCATTTTTTACCCAGCTCCACCAGTTGGAAACATCGTTCAGGTTTACCCTGCGTCCCGGCGGTGTAAAAACCAGCGACGACGCCTCCAGCAAACTGTCGGCCGGTTTTGGCGTCCCTTGTGGCAACTGCTTTCTGAACTCTTCCCAATCGATATCTTTTTCGGCAGTGGTTATATATCCTGTTGCTTCAACAAATTTTTTAAACTGTGCGTTGGTAACCGGGTGCGGATCGATAAAAAAACTGTTCACTCTCACGCTGTGGACCGGAAATTCATCCTCGCGGGCAAAGCGTTTATCGCGGGCACCCATCCTGAATTCGCCGCCGGGGATAAAAATCATATCTTTTATCAAAGGATTTTTTTTCTGAAGAGAATCAACGTTTACATGTGACTGGTTAATACGAGACCCGGGAAACCTTTCAGGCATCCCGTCAATACAACAGTCGGCAGTGCTGTCATTTGGATTTTCCCCGGATTTTATTTCGGTTGAACCCAACCATTTTTTGCCGTTGTTTTTTTTCTGACAACTCCATGTAACCGCCATGAACAAAACCAAACAAGGAATGAGCAATACATCTTTTTTCATTACAAAAATCAATTTTATGCATGATAAAGATGTTTTAATCTTTTTTAGATTCCAAAAAAACAGGGTAACAAATTTGGAGTAGGAGTGAAGAACCGGCAAAACAGCTTATGTTCCTTTTTGTTTGTCAATGGGTTTGACATTTTTTTTCATGAACCAGGTTTTGGGGTTTAGTTGTTTTTTATATTTTGCAAAAAGTTCTTTACCAACCAGCAATCCGCCTGACCAGAAGACTACTTCCATCAAAACCAGGCTGGTTGTTACGGCAATTACCTTGGTTTTGCCTGGCAAATCAAACAAGGGAATGATAAAAGTGGCGGCAAAAAATACCCCCGAAAAAATCATCAGAAAAATTCCGAGTTTAATTAGAAAGTTCTTTTTTATCATTTTAATTTTTTATTATCAAAATGATAACCCTGATTCATTTATTTTGTTCCGGCGATTGTACTTTATCTTGTTCGGGTGTGTTTTCAGGCGCCCCCGGATCATAAAAATTATTATTTTGATTCCAGACTTTTTTAATTGATTCTGTGTCCGGCCCAGTTAACCGCATTGGTAATATGGTCGATCACTTTTTTATCCTGAAAAGCTTCGTGGGTGTGGCCGAACCCGGTATAAAACGAACGGACGCCCTCTTTTTCGCTCCACCAGATGATGGGATGGTCTCCCATTTTCCAGTTCTCGTTGTCGTATTTTTTGATCGACGATTCGTCGAGGCTGGCGAGCACGTTCACTTTTTGCCGCGGATTTTCTTTAAATGTGTACCACTCATCGAAAGTAGTGTAGGATTTCATCCCTTTAAACGGTTTCATGGAAGGGTGATCGAAGTTTTCGAAAATTACGGTGGCCTCCTGTGCCGCCGGATGAGTTTTAAAATAACCGCCCACGAGGCTTCCGTACCAGGGCCATTCGTATTCGCAATCGGCAGCAGCGTGAATGCCCACAAAACCTTTTCCACTGTTCATCCATTTTTCGAACGTCTCCTGATTTTTATTCTGAATGGCGTCGCCGGTCGGGTTCAGAAAGACGACAACATCGAAGCCGGACAGGAATTGATCTTGTAGCAACTCCGAATTTTCGGTTGCTGTAATTACCCAGTTTTGTTTCTTGCTTTGGTCGTAAAGCATTTTTAGTCCTGATGAAATGGATTCGTGACGGAATCCCATCGTTTTTGAGAATACCAGGATATTCATCGGTTTTTCAAACTCCGGCTGTTTTTCCTGTGCACATGAAATCAGCGAAACAAAAAAGAGAAGGGTTATCGAACAAATTATCGTTTTCATATCGTAAGGTTTTGTACAAATTTGTACAAGGTTAATAAAAAGAACAGATTCTGAAAAATTATTTAATTGAATTGTTGGTCCCACTCAGTTGACACGGCTAAAAGAAAAGCCGGAGTTTCATTTTATGGCTTATACTTTTTTCTTAAACAATCCTTTAGAATCTGTTCCTTTTGATGTTCATTATACCATCATAAAACGTTTTATCAGAAGGGATAAAAAATTCCTTGCATCAAACAAAAAAAAACGGATTTATTCATTGTACCAGTTGATTTTCCGGGTGAAAAACATAGTCATGGCAAGAACGCAGAATAACCCGATACTTCCAGCCAAAAGAGCGTACGATTCCAGTTGCATCAAAACGAAAATGAACCCGAACGAAAAGGTCAGAATCATAGTTTGAATAATCGAATTGATCCATGTTTTCAAAAAAGTTCGTGAATAGGCGAAAACCATAACAATTACGGATAAAGCTGAGATTAAATAAGCCAGGTTGAATCCTAGTTGTTCGGAAATGGAAAGCAGCAGCAAATAAAAAATCAATACGGCAAAACCTACCAAAATGTACTGAAACGGATGAACTTTTTGGTTGGTTATTATTTCGTTCAGGAAAAAGGAAAGAAATGTAAAGAGGATAACGAGTATGGCGTATTTTGCGGTGCGCGAACTTTTTTGGTAGTGGTCGGCAACCGTTACCAGCTTTACTCCAAAGTCGGCATCTGTTACGCGGTATTCGTCGTTCTTCCACTCCTGGGGAAAGTTGCGGTTAAAATTCAGGACTTTCCAGCGGGCTGAAAAGCCCTCACTGTTTATGGTGCGTTCAGCGGGAAGAAAACCGCCTTCAAAACCCGGGTCGTTCCAGTCCGATTGGATTTCCACTTCGGTTGTTTCGCCCAATGGCGCAAATTGCAGCGATTCAGAACCTTTTAGTTGCAGGGTAAACTGAAAATTTCCGGGAAAATCTTCAGCCGTCAGTTGCGGAAGCGGGAGCGAAATTCCGTTGTGGCCGATTAACGTGTTTTCCATTCCCGGTATAAACTGATGAGGCTGACCGTTCCATGTAAACGACCCCATTTCGTTTATCCCGCGAAGGTCGCTGATGGCAACCAAAATCCTGGCTTTTTCCCATTGTACATCGTTGGGTGAAATTTTTAGCGCTTCAAAATCGTTGGGTTCAAAACTGCCTTCCATTTTAATGCCCGATTCATAAACCACGGTTTGGTAAATGCTCCGGTAAAGTTTTTGAGGTGAAATCTCACCGCCGATTTTTAATGTTTTGGGAAGAAAGTAACATTCGCGAATCTCTTCAACCATTTGTTTTTCATTGCTGTCGTAACTTTTTTTAATGTAAGGTATCGCCAGTACCGGACCTCTTACCGTTTGTGCCAGCGACCATTTTTGCTGGACTTCCTTTTTTGCCTCTTCTGCCGTAGTTTCCCGCTCGCTGATTAATCCCAGGATCATAAATTTCGGGATGAGCAAAGCAATGGCAATAGCCCCGATAGTTGCCACTTTAAATGTGATTTGCCAGTTAACCTGTTTTGGTTTGTTTTGAAATAATTCTTGCGATTCCATCTTTTTAAATTTTATTGTTTTGCAAAGAACTTTGAAATTCAAAGTATTAAATGAAAAAAATTACAATTGTTTTAGTATATCTTCCAGTGCCTGGAGGTGGCGTTCGAAAGCTGTTCTGCCAGTCTCTGTCACTTCGTAGTTTGTGTTGGGTTTTCGGTCGGTAAAACTTTTAATCACCATAACATATCCTGCTTTTTCGAGCGCTTTCAGGTGGCTTGCCAGGTTGCCATCGGTTACCTCCAGCATTTCCTTTAGATGATTAAACGAGGCACGCGCGTTTACCGAAAGAATCGACATAACGCCCAACCTGATTTTATTATCGAAGGCTTTATCCAGATTTTGAATAATGTTTTTCACTTCTTGTTAGTTTGAACGGTGTTCGTACCTGAAATACATCACCGCGCCGTAAATCATATGGATTATCCCAAATCCGAGCGCCCAAAGCAGCAGTCCGGCCCCGGGAAACAGCGCAGCAATAATTCCGAGAGTAATTTGAAAGAGCCCGTTGTAAAAAATTTCCTGCCGTGTAAATTTAGCGGCATTCACCAGCGCCAGTCCGTAGAAAATCAAACAAGCCGGCGACACAATTTCGTAAACGCCGCGGAAAACAAATATCAGGATGAGGGCGCC
>CAYWBV010000253.1:1409-6236 GCA_964455785.1 uncultured Maribellus sp. | reverse complement strand
ATGAAAAAATTTATGGACGAAAACTTCCTGCTGCAAACCAAAACAGCAGAGGATTTATACCACAACCACGCGGCAAAAATGCCCATATTCGATTATCATTGTCATATCAATCCAAAACAAATTGCCGACGATGTTCGGTTTGAAAATATTACCCAGATTTGGTTGTATGGCGACCATTACAAATGGCGCGGAATGCGAACCAATGGTGTTGAGGAAAAATATTGTACGGGAAATGCCACCGACTGGGAGAAGTTTGAAAAATGGGCCGAAACAGTACCTTATACATTAAGAAACCCCTTGTTCCACTGGACACATCTGGAACTGAAAAAGTTCTTTGGAATTGATAAAATCCTGAGCCCAAAAACGGCAAAAGAAATTTGGGAAGAATGTAATGCCAAACTGCAAACGCCCGAATACTCGGTTCGTGGAATCATCAGAATGGCCAATGTTCACACGATTTGTACAACCGACGACCCTGTTGATTCGCTGGAATACCATCGCCAAATCAAAACCAGTGGTTTCGAAACAAACGTTTTACCAGCCTGGCGCCCCGATAAGGCAATGGCAGTTGAAAATGTAAAAGCATATAATGGCTACATTGATCAACTGGCAGAAACGTCGGGAATTACCATCGTTACTTTTTCTGATTTGATGGATGCCCTCGACAACAGGCATCAGTTTTTTCATGAAAATGGTTGCCGTTTGTCGGATCACGGAGTGGAAACCATTATTGCCGAAGACTATTCAGAAAAGGAAATCGAAAAAATATTTGCAAAAATCAGGGGCGGATCAGCCTTAAATGCAGAAGAAATTGCCAGGTTTAAATCGTGTATGTTGTACGAATTCGGGATTTTGGATCATCTGCGTGGCTGGACCCAGCAGTTTCATATTGGCGCTCTTCGCAATAACAGCACAAGGCTTTTTAACCAGTTGGGACCGGATGTCGGTTTTGATTCCATTGGCGATTTCGAAATTGCCAGACCGCTTTCAAAATTGCTGGACCGTTTGGATATGAATAACAAACTTGCCAAAACTGTTTTGTATAATTTGAATCCGCGCGACAATGAACTGATAGGGACCATGATTGGGAATTTTCAGGATGGTTCGGTTCCCGGAAAAATGCAGTTTGGCTCGGGCTGGTGGTTTCTTGATCAAAAAGACGGTATGGAAAAGCAGATGAACGCCCTTTCGAATCTGGGGCTTTTGAGCAGGTTTGTTGGAATGCTGACCGATTCGCGCAGTTTCCTTTCCTACACGCGCCACGAATATTTCAGGCGCACGCTTTGTAACCTTTTGGGAAATGATGTGGAAAACGGTGAAATCCCGTACGATATGGAATTGCTAGGGAATATGGTGGAAAACATCAGTTTCAACAATGCCAAAGAATATTTTAATTTTGGATAAAAACCTGGTTGATTTTTAACAAAAAAGGAATAAAGTCTTAGTTTTGCAATCGATTGCACAACTATAACTAAAATTAATTCATGATGAGTAACAAAGTTGTCACATTTGGTGAAATTATGTTGCGCCTGGCAACACCCGATTATTTAAGGTTTTCGCAGAGTAATATGCTCACTGCTACTTTTGGCGGCGGAGAAGCCAATGTTGCTGTTTCGCTGGCTAATTATGGTATCGCCACCGAATTTGTAACCCGTCTTCCGAAAAACGATATCGGCCATGCCTGTATGATGGATCTGCGCAAGTATGGTGTTGGCGTCGGAAATATTGTCTGGGGAGGAGAACGTCTCGGAATTTATTTTCTTGAAACCGGCGCTGTCAGCCGCGGGAGCAAAGTGGTTTACGACCGTGCCCACTCTTCCGTTTCAGAAATTAAACCGGGAATGGTGAACTGGGGAAAAGTGTTTGAAGGCGCCAACTGGTTTCACTGGACCGGAATTACACCGGCCATCTCGCAAAGCGCCGCCGATGTTTGTCTTGAGGCAATTCAAAAAGCAAATGAACTGGGAATCACGGTTTCCTGCGATTTAAACTACCGGAAGAATCTTTGGAAATACGGAAAAACGGCCGGTGAAATTATGCCTGCCCTGGTTGCCGGTACCGATGTTATCCTGGGGAATGAAGAAGATGCTGAAAAAGTGCTTGGAATTAAACCGGAAGGAGTTGATGTTACCGGCGGACATGTGGAAGCTGCTGCTTACGAATCAGTTTCGCAACAAATTATGGCGCGTTTTCCGCGATGCAAAAAAGTGATAACCACGTTGAGAGGTTCGGTGAATGCCAACCACAACAGTTGGTCGGGTGTGCTCTGGGACGGACAAAAATTGTACGAAGCGCCAACTTACCAGATAACCCACATTGTTGACCGCGTGGGCGGCGGCGATTCGTTTATGGGTGGGTTGATTTACGGTTTGCTGACTTACACCGGCGATGACCAGAAAGCGTTAAACTTTGCTGTTGCAGCTTCCTGTTTAAAACATACGATTTATGGTGATTTTAACCAGGTGACAGTTGATGAGGTGGAAAAGCTCATGGGCGGAGACGCTTCCGGAAGGGTGGCGCGGTAAAAGCCTCCCCCGGCTCCTCCGCAGGAGGGGAGATAGGAAAAAAATAATGAATTAAAAATATCTGAGAACTATTTTAGTGGTACAAACTCGAAACTTTAAACATTGAACTTTAAACTTTAAACTGAATATGTCTCGTTTTACAAGAATAGAAGTGGCGCTTAAAATGAAAGAAACCGGCATGGTTCCGGTGTTTTATCATAAAGATGCCGAAGTATGCAAAAAAGTGGTAAAAGCCTGTTATGAAGGGGGAGTTCGGGTTTTCGAATTTACCAACCGGGGCGATTTTGCCACACTTGTTTTTGCCGAAGTGAATAAATGGGCCATCGAAAATTGCCCGGAAATGATAATGGGTGTCGGGTCGGTAATCGACGAGGGAACAGCGGCCATGTATATTGCCCTGGGCGCCAACTTTATCGTTTCTCCGGTAATCGACGAAGGAACAGCCCGCGTCTGCAACAAACGGAAAATCTCGTGGAGCCCGGGTTGCGGTTCGGTGACTGAAATTAACAAAGCACACGAACTCGGCGCCGAAGTAGTCAAAATTTTCCCTGGTTCGCAGGTAGGAGGGCCCAATTTTGTAAAGGCAGTAAAAGGGCCGATGCCGTGGTCCAGCATTATGCCAACCGGAGGAGTAACACCCACGGAAGAAAACCTGAAAGCCTGGTTCGAAGCTGGCGTAACCTGCGTAGGAATGGGGTCGCAATTGTTTCCCAAAGAGGTACTCGCCAGTGAAAACTATTCCTACATTACGGATGTGTGTATTGATGCGCTTAAAATTATCAGGAAATATCAATAATAATTAAAAATTCAAATGTATGAGTGAACTAAACCAAAGAGTTGGAAAATACAGGTGGACGATTCTTTCACTTGTGTTTTTTGCAACTACTGTAAATTACCTCGATCGCCAGGTAATCAGTTTGTTAAAACCCTACCTTGAAACAGAGTTTCACTGGACTGAAACCGATTATGCCAATATCGTTTTTGTATTTCAATTATGTTATGCCGTTGGTATGCTGGGTGTTGGCTACATTATCGACAAAATTGGGACTAAACTGGGTTACGCGTTGTCACTGTTTGTTTGGAGTATTGCCGCTATTTTGCATGCCGTTGCCAAAAGTACTGGCGGTTTTGCAGTTTGGCGTGGTTTACTCGGAGTGAGCGAGGCAGGTAACTTCCCGGCGGCGATAAAAACAGTTGCCGAGTGGTTTCCCAAAAAAGAGAGGGCGCTGGCAACCGGGATTTTTAATTCAGGTACAAACGTTGGCGCAATTTTAGCTCCGCTTGCAGTTCCATGGATTGCCGTTACCTGGGGCTGGCGGGAAGCTTTTATTATTACCGGGGCAGTTGGTTTAATATGGTTGATTTTTTGGTTCCTGATTTATGAAGTTCCCAAAAAACATAAAAAACTTTCGAAAGCTGAATTCAATTACATCCACAGCGACGACGATGATAAATCGGAAGCTGAGCTGGCCCAGGATAAGGTAAAAGTTCCATGGCTTACTCTTCTGAAGTTCAAACAAACCTGGGCCTTTTTTATCGGAAAATTTTTGACCGATCCGATTTGGTGGTTTTTTCTCTTCTGGTTGCCCGCTTTCCTTAAAGCAGAATATAACCTCGAAGGTATGCAGGTAAGTTTGCCGCTTGCTGTGGTTTATACGATGACAACTGTGGGGAGTATTTTGGGAGGCTGGCTTCCGATGAGGTTTATGAAAAACGGTATGGACGCTGTAAAAGCCCGTAAAAGATCGATGTTGATTTATGCTTTTTTTCCGCTGCCGGTTTTGTTTTCACAGGCTTTGGGACAATACAGCATGTGGTTTGCCGTAATTATCATCGGGGTTGCTGCTTCGGCTCACCAGGCATGGTCGGCTAACATTTTTACTACGGTTTCCGACATGTTCCCGAAAAAAGCGGTTAGCTCGGTTACCGGGATTGGCGGGATGGCCGGTGCACTGGGCGGTATGTTGATCGCCAAATTTGCCGGTTTTATTCTCGACCATTACAAAGCGGCCGGCGATATTAAAATTGGTTATTATGTGATGTTTCTTATCTGCGGCGTCGCTTATCTTTTGGCATGGTTTATCATGTTCAAAATTCTTATCCCGAAAATGAAAAAGGTCAATATCTAATCGATAAATATTTTGAAAAAAATCCCGGATCGTTGGTCCGGGATTTTTTTTTGTATTCTATTTCGGAACGGGAAAATGTGCTTTGTTTTTCAATGAAAATAACAGTAATTTGGAACCGTTTGACGGATTGAAAGTAATGAAGAACAAAGTGCCTTTTGGAAAACGGATTTATT
>CAYWBV010000253.1:0-1309 GCA_964455785.1 uncultured Maribellus sp. | reverse complement strand
ACGACTCTTTAAGTTTACAGGGAAACCTGGTAAGGGTTATCAAAGAAGACAGCCGTGGAAATCTTTTAATTGGAACCGAAAACGGCGGGCTAAATATTTTTGACCGCGAAAAGGAGAGATTTACGCATCCGCTGAGTAAAGGGTCAAACCTGCAATACCGCAATTTGTCGGTGAATGATATTGAAGAAGATAAATCGGGAAATCTGTGGTTGGGTACCGATTTTAATGTCCTCGTGATTGACTCGTCGGGAAGTATAAAACCACTGGAGCCCCAAATGGTAGGTTCCGATCAGAATTTAGAAGGTAACTTTATCCGGAACCTTCAGTTTGACAATAAAGGAAAACTATGGATTGGCACCAATAACGGAGTTTATATTTATCATCCGCTTTCCGGAGAGATGGAAGTTTTCGACCTTCCTTTTCAACAAAATCAGAACCGCGAAATTTGGGAGATTTACAAAGACGACGAGGGATTGTTGTGGATTGGAACCTATTCTGCCGGTTTATACCTGGTTAATCCTGAAACAAAAATGGTAAGGCATATCAGGCTGGAACCCGAAATTGAAAGAACCGAAACCGTGCGCACCATTTCCAGGGGTATTTTTGGCGAGTTTTGGATCGGAACCCGCGGCGGATTATATATTTATTCGAAAATGTTAGGGGTTACCGGTTTTTTCAGACACGACGAACGCGAACCCAACAGCCTTTCCAATAACTCCGTACTTTCGGTTTTTCACGATTCAAATGGCGAAACCTGGATTGGCACCCGCGGCGGGCTCAACCTGCTCGCAAAAAGTAAACAGGTATTTCATAATTTTGGCGCGCTTCCCGGCGACAATCATTACCTGAACAGCAGTATTGTTTATGCTTTGTGGATTGACGATAACAACAAAATCTGGATTGGAACCGAAGACGGCGGCATCAACATATATGATCCGGAAACAGGAACGTACAAATATTTGACGGCAAGGGAGAATGATCCCAACTCCATTTCGCAGGATTGTATCAAAGCATTTTTAGACGACGGGAACGGGAATCTTTGGGTAGGTACATATCTCGGCGGAATCGATGTGATCAACCTCAAATCAGGGAAAATCAGCCATTTCAAACACGATCCGGAAAATGCGGGAAGCCTTTCCGATAACCGTGTCTGGGATATTTGCCTCGATAACAGCAACGACATTTGGGTGGCGACTTCGCGCGGCATCAATAAATATTCGCGCGAAACAAATTCATTTAAAAAGTTCCCGCAACTGAGCGGAAACGAACAGATTTCGTGGATTGAGTTCGATTCGAAAGGAAATTTATG
>CAYWBV010000252.1:0-6274 GCA_964455785.1 uncultured Maribellus sp. | reverse complement strand
TATAGTAAACTTATCCGCACCGAAGAAGAGGAAGACGAAGAGGGTGAGCCGGAGGTAACGGAATAAAAAGGAAAGATAAATTAAATCGTAGTAGCAGAAAAAGATGTGCAAGAAGTCTAAAATATAAAATGGCGCCACAAAAACACGAAAACGCAAAGGGACACAAAAGTTTAACAATCAATATGATATTATTTTGTGAATCTCTGTGTTTTTGTGCCTTTGTGGCGGGAAAGAGGACTTCTGAAACAGTTTTATTTTTTCTGTGAATCCAAAGTTACCCAAGGTTCAATTTATTTTAATCCTCCGTCTCGCCTAAGGCGAGACACCTCCTTTTAAAAGGAGGATTCGCTCCGTTCTGTTTTCTGAACTGCATCAGAACATATCCCCCCTGGTGAAGAGGGAATTAGAGGGGGATTGAATAAAAACACCTTTTAATTTCAGGCGCTTTCTCTGTTATGTTGTCCATCCTGTCAGGTTTCTGAAAAACCTGACAGGATTAAATTTTTTTAATATTTGTGTTTTGATGATTTTAAAACCGTTTGTAAATGTCTGCAAATTCTTTTCAAACAGATATACCTGAAAAAAAAGTCTGGTCTCCTAAAACCGGATGGTTCAGCTCAGCCATACATAAAGAATAATGGTCACGATGGCAATCATCAGCCAAATTACCCGCCAGTCGGTCAAGCTTTCGGGTTTCACAAACCCTTTGGAATAGTTGATCGTTGTTTTTTCCAGTTTTTCGGGCGCTGTTTTTTTCGTAAACGCCGAAACGAGGAACAGAATCCCGGTAATCAGTATTTCAGCCCACAGCCCGCGAAGCCCGAAGTTCAGCGTGTATTTGTAATGAAGGAAAGGGAATATTTTTTCACCGGTTTCAACGCCTAAAAACTGGTCGATCACAAAAACGGTAGCAATAATAACCCCGGCAATCACCGAAACCGTTGCGCCTTTAATGGTTACTTTTTTGCTGACAATACCAAAAAATATGGCCGGGAACACCGGAATAACCAGGTAAGCCGAAATGGTTTGCAGGTATTTGTATAATCCTTCTTCGTTTTTATAAACCAGGTAGGCGGCGCCAATTCCAAATAAAACAACGATGATAATCACGATACGGCCAATGAGTACCTGGCGTTTTTCAGCGGTATTCGGTCTGAATTCGACCACAAAATCGCGGACAACCAGCGTGGATACCGAGTTGAGAACCGCAATCAGCGACGAAATGAGGGCCGCCACCAGCGAGGCAAGCACCAGTCCGCGGATTCCCGAAGGCAGCAACCGGTTGAGCAGCACAATAAATGTTTGCTGGGTCTCTTCGCCTTCCAGTCCCGGATAAAGTGCGTATGCAATTACACCTGGCAGCGCAAAAATAAAGACCGGCAATAATTTTAACGACGAAGCAAACATGGCGCCCCAGCGCGCCTGTTTTAAATCGGGCGCGGCCAACACGCGCTGTACGTTTACCTGGTCGATTCCCCAGTAAAAAATTCCGGCGTAAAAGGCCGTGGCAATTATTCCCCAAAACGGATACACCGGATCATCAATCGGTTTGGCAATGGTCATCGCCTGCGGCACTTTTTCCATCAAACCGCTCCAGCCACCGACCTTATCGAGACCGATAAACAGCATAATAGAACATCCCACAATCATAATCACCGCCTGAATAGTGTCGGTATAAGCTACAGCAGTAAAACCTCCGATGATGGTAAAGATAGCTACAACAATTCCGATATAAAAAACAGTGGTCATTACGTTCCATCCCAACAAACTGTTCATCACCAAAGCGCCGGCAAAAAGAGTAAAAGCCAGTTTGGTCATAATACTGATGACCAGCATCAACCCCGAAAAAAATAACCGGGCGTTGCGGTTGTAACGTAACTCCAGAAATTCGGGGATGGTAAAAATTTTGTTTTTGATATAGTACGGAAAAAGGATGGCGCAGGCAAACCCCAGGGTTATGGCTGTGGTAAGTTCTACAGAACCTGCCGAAAGCCCGTACCGGTACGAATCGCCGGATAAACCCACCAAATGTTCGGCGCCGATGTTGGTTGCAAACAGCGAAGCGCCTATTACCGGCCATTTTATCTTTCTCCCTCCTAAAAAAAAGTTGGAACTGTTTTGTCCTGCTTTTGCCCGATGTGCGAGATACAATCCAACCATAAGGCTTCCGGCCAGTACAAAAATGCCGACAATCCAGTCGATTCCGTTGAGTGAGATGCTCATTGTTTTTGATTCAGTTGGTGATTGATTTCAATTGGTTTAAAAAAGTTTACGTTCAGAAATGAAGTGGAATTACAGTTTTGCCAGAATTTTATCCATCCGGGCAATACTTTGTACCATCGCCCTGACGGTGTGATAGTTGATTTTCCACGAGTGGCCCATGTGTGTCCAGATGGGATCGCCCTTGCGCGACAACAGCGGGAACCATTCGCCAACACCCTTGTTGATAAACTTGTCGAAAACAAAGCGGTGTACATTGAGGTAGGCATCCCAGTATTTTCCGTCGCCAAAAAGAAGGACGGCATCCAGAATACCAATCATCACTTCGGCCTGTTGCCAGAATTCTTTTTCGCGGTCATAGACTCCGCCTGAGTGTGGTCCTTCCACATAAACGCCCCCGTATTCCGTATCGATGCCGTTGTTGATGGTATGATCGAATATGGTTTTAAACAGCGTGCGGTATTCCGAAGTATTTTTTCCCATCACCTCCAGCGCGTGTATAAACAGCCAGGCAAACTCGGCATTGTGTCCGTAGCAGGTGTTGTCGGTGGCGTTTCCTTTTTGCCCGTCTTCCGAAAAGCGGTCCCATCCCCAGATAATATCGAACTTGATTTGCGGCGCAATCTCCCAGTTGGCCCAAAACTGCGGGATTCCGGTTTTATACTGCGGGTGCAGCATCCGGTTCAGCAGGATTTCGATATCCTCCAGCAGTTTCCGGCGGTGGACTTCCTTCTGCGAACATTCGTACAGCGAGGTGAAAGCCTCCATCAGGTGCATGTGTACATCCAGTGTCTTGCGGTCGCCGCCCTGCGGGCCCGGGCCGGCCAGATTCCAGTCGCGGCTGAACATTTCGAAGTAGCCGCCGTAATACGTGTCGGCGCCGTATTTCTGAATCAGGTCGAATGTTTTTTCCGCGTACTCGATTCCGCGGCGATCTCCGGTGGCCAGGGTGTATTCGCTCAGAGAATAGATGGCAAAACTCAACCCGTACACGATTTTTTTGTCGATTTTAACGTTTCCTTTCCTGTCCATCATCCAGAAGAAGCCGCCGTAATTTTTATCCCACATCTTGTCTAACATAAAATCGGCACCGTGTTTGGCCAGTTCCGCCAGTTCGCCGTTTCCGTAACCTGCGCGGTGTGCCGACGACAGTGTGTAAAGGCACCGGGCCTGGGCAATCAGCGACTTTTCGTCCTCGCCGGTGTCGTTTCCGTTCGCATCAAAATGAGTGAGGAACCCGCCGTTGGTTTCGTCTTTCATTCGCGTTGTCCAGAAGGGAAGGAGTTCTTCGGTGAGGTGTTTGTGCGCTTCGTTCCGGTACTTTTGAAGTTCTGTTTTATTCATTGGTTTATGTTTTTTTGTCTCATTTAACGGTGTGCGAAAACCGTGATAATTCAGACAATGAATTTACCATAAAAATTCTTTTTCCCAATACATTAATTTACCTCAAAAAGATGGATTTTTGACCGATATACGGCAGTAGTTCGAAGTTTCAGTCAGGTTCATTGAAAGTTACTTTTTTTAATATCGAGTTAAATAGTGTTGCCGACAGAAAGTCCCGGATATATACGTGTTCCACCCCTTCATATGTATTTTCGTAAGAGCGTTCGCCCGAAACTACTATTTTTGGATAGTTATCTTTGATTTTCAGTAGATTGCCAAATTCCCGTTCAATGGTTTCCTGTTTTGACAATTCCTGGGTAACCTGTACATAAAGCGTTTCGCCTCCCCTGGTGCAAACAAAATCAATTTCTTCGGTTGCCAAAGCCCCTATTTTTACATCGTATCCGCAAAACAGCAAGTGGTTACAAACGACATTTTCAAGCCTCATTGCCCGGTCTTGCGGTTTATATCCCGCAATCACGTTGCGGATGCCCATATTCTCAAAGTAGTACTTTTCTCCTCGTTCAAACAAACGTTTCCCGGGAATATCGTAGCGCGAAATTTTGTGTACTACAAATGCATCAGTAAGCGCACGGACATACTCGATAACCATATTCGGGCCCATCGAAATTTTTTGATTTTTCAGATAATCACTGATGGATTTCGATGAAAACAGATTACCAATATTCCGGGCCATGTAAACCGTAAGCTGTTCCAGAAACTCCGGGTTCCTTATTTTTTTTCGTTTGATGACATCTTTCAGAATTATGGTAGAATATATACTCATCAGATATTCTGCAACAACCGAATCTTCTTTATCAAGATGTATCAAATAAGGTAAACCGCCATATCGTATGTATTTCTCCAATGACTCATCATTGTTGGCGAAATTGTGAAAATCAATAAATTCCGTGTATGACAAACTGTAAATTTTAAACTCGGCATATCGTCCGCCCAGAGCGTTCGCAATATCGCTTGATAGCATATCGGAGTTGCTTCCCGTAATGTAAATATCATTTTGTTCATCCAATGCCAGCGAAGTTATGGCTTTGCTGAAATCGGCAATATATTGTATTTCATCAATAAAAATATAGTTTTTATCGTCTGGAACAGAATGAGACAAGACGTAATCGTATAAACTTTTGTAGTCGTTGACAGCATCGAAGTTTATATCCTCCTTGTTAATATAAATAATGTTTGCGTTTGTATTCTCTTGTTCAATAATATTCATCAATTGGTAGAGAATATAACTCTTCCCAACTCTTCTGTGTCCGGTTAAAACTTTTATCAGCGATTTGCCGATAAAGGGCTTGATTTTAGTGATATAAGCGTTCCTTTTAATTATTTTACCCGGCTGTTTCATATCTTTTCTTATTTTCATTATATTGAAACTTAGGGGTAAATATATTAATTAGTTTCAATATAATGAAAGTGTTTTGTAGTTTATTTACAGTCACATTTTAATGCCGGATTGACAAAAATCCGATATCCATAAAGAATATTCAGTGTTGAATTTTGAGGATTTTATTATAGTTTTGCCTTTTATGATTTATTGAAGAAACATTTGGAAGATGTAAAATCTAACCGCGACGAACTTATCCGGCTCCTTAAAAAAGGAGACATGGCAGCATTCGATACCATTTATGAACGTTACTGTAAACGCTTGTACGGATTTGTTTTGCGTTATATTAAACAGAAAGAGGATGCGCAGGGAATCGTTCAGGAAGTATTTATAAAAATATGGGAGACGAGAAATAAAATTGATGTTTACTCTTCGTTTGATTCGTTTATTTTTACCATTGCATACAATACAACCATTAGTTTACTTCGGAAAAGGGTGAGCGAACAGGAGTACCTTAAAAAGCTAAAGTCGTCGCAACAAATCTTCAGCGCGGATCAAATCATCGACGATATTCATTTTAAAGAGATCAACGGGAGAATAAACGTTTTGCTCGACCAGTTGACCCCGCGTCAAAAAGAAATATTCCTGTTAAGCCGCGAACAGGGATTAACCCACGGCGAGATTGCAAAAAAACTCGGTATCTCTGCAAATACCGTTAAAAACCATTTGGTTACAGCGTTGGCTTTTATCAAATCCCATATTGATAGCGGGCTCGTACTGAATGGTTTATTTGCAAGTTTATTTCTTTAGAAAAAAAATCAGGTTTTTATATAGCCGTATTTTCAGGCTGAAACGTATTACATTACAGTTTTGAAAAAAATCCTTTGCGGATATTTCCAAAATATAGTTTAGGTTAGTTAATTAAACGTGCCTCCCGCGATTTAGGGAGGCACTTACCGGAAAAGAATGACAGAAGAATTATTAAAAAAGTTTTTAAACGACCAGTGTACGGAAGAGGAGCTGAAAGAGGTTGTTGAATGGGTGAAAAACGACGCTTTAAGTCACCACGGCCACAACCTGGGATTACATGACTGGAAAAACTTTGAGGCGGATGAAGTGGTGTTGGAGAACGAAGATTTCGATTCGCTGCTCGACAAAATTCATCATAAAATAAACAGGGGCAGCAGGCTGCACCAAAAGCAATCTGTTGCTTCTTTTACCACCTGGTTAACCAGGGCAGCAGCCATTTTACTGCTACCTGTGCTGGGTATTTTGTTTTATATGCTGGCCGATCGTCAGGCGGGATTTAACAAATTTACCGACCTGGTT
>CAYWBV010000251.1:0-6296 GCA_964455785.1 uncultured Maribellus sp. | reverse complement strand
GTCGCTTTCTCCGGATTCTGAGATTTGAAGAAGACAAAATCCGGTATTATGTTGCAGAACAGCTTGTTTTAAGAGTTACCTTTTCGTGGTTTTGCGGATATATTTACTGTAACAAAAGCCGAAAATCACGAATCAAAAAAACAAATAGAATGATAAACCCACCGCTCAAAAGACCTTTGCCGATACGCCGGAACGTTTTATTACTTTGTTGACCGGCCGCACGCAACCTTTTTACGGCGAACTTCATCTGAATCACATCACTAACGAAATAAAACCGAAAAACCATGAAACACCACAAGTAAACAAACCTAAAACGTCCGGGCCGCAACCCGGTTGTTAAGCCTGGCACAACCTGCCACACACAAGACCAACCTACGCTCTCACACCTGGTAACTTCGGTTATCTCGAATACAAAAAAATAATTTTAAAAACACAAGCCCGAAGCTCGTGGCTTGCAGCTAACAACTAAAAAACAATGAAAACAAAAAAAATCAAACTACTTCCCATTTTCCTGCTCCTGTTGCCGTTTTGTGCGGTTCTTCTGGGGGCAGGGTGCGAGGATAAAAGTACTTTCCTAAAACAAAATATCTACGGATATTGGAAAATTTCTAAACAGAATATTTCAGGTGAATTGAAGAATATTGTTACCCCTCCTGATAATGCGATCTATATGGATATCTCAATTGTGATTCCGGATTCTACGAAAGGGCACATAAATGGTAACACATTCTTCAATTCGATTGAAGCTAATTTTGAGATGAAAAAAGAGCAACAGATAAATTTCAAAAATTATGGCGGAACCAGAATTGCGGAAGATAATTGGGGAGCGTCTTTTAGGGAAAATTTGCTCAATACCGTAGAGTTCAATCTTTCAAATGATGAATTGTTTTTTATTGATTCTCAGAATCAAACTGTTATTGTATTCATAAAAAATTAAAGCAGACAACCATGAAAAGAATATTTACCCTTGCCATTTTATTAGTGTTTGTTCAATCAGTAAACGCCCAATTTTCCACAAATAAATACGTTGAAGATGAATTGATAATATGGTTAAATCCTGGTACAAGCCCTGATGAGTTTGCAAAGAATTTCCCTCAAGATGTAAAACCAAAACGGGAACTGTCAAAAAGGTTGAACATCTGGCTTTTTGAATTTCTGAATGGTGATACTCAAAGGAGTGCAAGAATGAATAACTTACGGTTAAACGACAAAGTAAAATATGTACAAAATAATCACGTTGTTTCATCAAGAGCGATTACTCCAGATGACGAGTATTACAGTCAACAATGGGCTCCTTCTGTAATTCACCTGCCAGATGTATGGGATGGATACACAACAGGAGGAACATCAGCAGATGGTGATGACATTATTATCGCAGTTATTGACGGAGGATTTGATTTAACCCATGAAGATTTGATTTTTTGGAAAAACACCAATGAGATTCCTGATAACGGAATAGATGATGATAATAACGGATATATAGACGATTACGATGGATGGAATGCTTATAATGGTACAGGGAATATCCCCAATAATAATCACGGAACACACGTTGCAGGTATTGCAGGTGCCACTGGGAATAATGATGCTGGAATAAGTGGAGTAAACTGGAATGTTGGTATTTTACCAGTTGCAGGTAGTTCTACAACTGAAGCTACTGTAGTTGAAGCTTATTCTTATGTATTAGAAATGAGAGCGCTATACAATGAAACAAATGGACAATCAGGAGCTTTCATTGTTGTAACAAATGCGTCTTTTGGAGTTGACCAGGGAGACCCAGAGGATTTTCCTATTTGGTGTTCAATTTACGATCAATTGGGAAATGAGGGGATATTGAGCTGTGCTGCTACTGCGAATGAAAATTGGAATATAGATCAAGTTGGTGATGTTCCTACGGCTTGTTCCAGTGAATTTTTAATCTCTGTAACAAATACCGATGTCAATGACAATAAATATACGAATGCTGCTTATGGCGTAACCAGTATTGATATTGGCGCACCGGGTACCGATATTTTTTCCACTCTTCCTGGAGATAATTATGGAAGTTTAACTGGAACATCAATGGCATCTCCTCAGGTGGCAGGGGTAATTGCTTTAATGTATGCCTCTATGTGTCAAGATATGATACAGGATTATAAAAATAACCCTGGAGATTTTGCTTTAATGGTAAGACAATATTTATTAGAAGGTGCCGATAATATTTCATCTCTCAATGGATTGGTTGCTCATGGCCGATTAAATGCATTAGAAGCAATTGAAAATATATTTGGAACTAATAGTGTCATTACCGGCCCCGATGTTGTGCTCGGCCAGGCCATCTATACTATTACAAACCTTCCGGATGGGGTATCGGTAAATTGGGAGCCATCCAACGAGAACCTGACCCTGGTATCCGGTCAGGGTACAGACACAGCCGTATTCCAAAGCGATTTTTACGGGGAGTGTATCATCAATGCCACAATTACAGGGGCTGGCTGCCAGGACATCACCATTAGCCGTACTGTTTTTGCAGATATTGACCTCGACGATGTACAGTTTGCCTATATCGACGGTCCCGGTTTTGCCTGCGGCCCTACGGCCACCTTTACAATGCTCAATTTAACGCAGCCGTCCACAATCAGTTGGGACCACCAGCCGTACACGTCCGACTCGGTTTATACGGTTTTTACTTCGTCGTATTCGGGCAGCCCCGGCATTGCCAAAATTACCGCCGAAATAATGTACAGGGGCAAACCGCAGGAGATAGAGCATGAATTTAATTTCAGTTTCGACGCTCCCGGGACCTATTACGTTGAAGATACGGTAATCTACAACCATGGTTTTTATTACGACGAGTACAGCGGGGTCGCCAGTGTAAGCGTGTCGTATTTATATCCGGCATACGGGATAGATTACGAATGGTCGTGCAACAACAACTGGACGCTTGTTGACGGGGGTACCGATTACGCTGTGTTTGAAGGGGCGCCTACGGAATACAATATCGATATCGAAGTTTGTTTTGACAACCCTTGCGGAGAGAGGACCTGTCTTGTCAGGGAGCTTTATATGCCACAGGATTTGTACAGTTTATCGTTTTCGCCCAACCCCACAACCGGAGAAACCACGCTTACAATTAAATCAGCCGCCGGAGAAAAAGCAGTTGACGAGATCGCCGAGTGGGAACTTGAAATCTATACCCAAACCCAAATCCTAAAAGCGAAAAAAACCCGGCTGAAAGGCAGCAGTACGGTAATCAATACCGCGGGCTGGCAGGAGGGCGTTTATGTTGTACGCGTTTTGTATAACAACGAAGTTATCACCGGAAAATTAATTGTAAAACAATAGATGTTTTTACTTCAAAATCAACCCTTCCGGGCTCCGGAAACCCGGAAGGGTTTAAAATTCAGAAACCAGATAAAAATTATGTTTTGGGTACGCAACCTTTTTACCGTAAACTTCATCTGAATCACATAGCTAACGAAATAAAACCGAAAAACCATGAAACACCACACGTAAACCAAACCTAAAACGCACGGGCGACAACCAGGTTGCCCCGCCTGCTCCGCCAGACAGACCCGCTCCTAATTGCTCTCACACCTGGTAACTACGGTTACCTCGAATACGGAAAACAATTATAAAAGCACAAGCTCGCTGCTAACAACTAAAAAAATGAAAACAAAAAAAATCAAACTATTTGTCATTTTCCTGCTCCTGCTGCCGCTTTGTGTGGTTATAATGGGGAGTGGGTGCGAAAAAGACGAATATTCCGAGTTCGTGGATGGTTACATTGTTGGCTCTTTCGTTTGTTACGAGGTTGGTACAGATGGGGTAGCAACCGGGGACTATACCGGAAGAGGCTACTGTATATTGCTGGAAGGAAGCGAAAATGCGGATGCTCACTGGCCTATGGATTTCTACACTTTTGATCTTCCTCCGGCGCTTTTTGAGTTTCCGGAAGAAGTTCTGTTGAACCCTCTCGATTATGACGGGAGAACTTGTGGCCCTTCTTTTTTCCCGGATAGCCTTCAATCTGTATTCAAAATAAGTTTTGAATACAGAGACGTAAAAAAAATTGAAGAAATTAATTTTTCGTGTGGGCCATGTACCTTTATGGACCTCACGTTCCGATGGAAAAATTACAAACAAGTATCATTAAGAAATCTTTCAAAAATCAATTAACGATGAAAACCAAATGTCATGAAACCACGACCGCCTTAAATTTTTTCTGTTATGGCCGGGCAGCCCGGTAGAAAAGAATATAAAAAATGTAAGTATTAAAATTAATTTGTATGGTTATGAAACAAATAAAATTTATAGGATTTATGCTATGTATTATGATTGTAACATTGGCATTTAGTTGCGAGGATATAAAAGACACAACTAAAACTAGTCCATGCACTGAATCCTACCAGAATATCAAATCATTGAAAAATGTTACTGGAATTATAGGGTTTGATATGATTAATGATAAATATATAATCAATATTCACACAGAGGGAACGATTGATGAGATGATTACTGCTTACCCTTGTGAATTGTCAGACCAACTAAAAAAAGTTGGCCTTAAAGTAGAACTTGATGGAGAACTGTTTAGAGGCGATGATTTGCCCAAACCAACATTGGGGGGACAAGAAATATTTTACATTGATATTAAGGAAATTTCAGTCGTTAATTGATTAATTCAGAGAGACATGAAAAAAATTTTACTTTTTCTTACAATATTATTTGCCACAATATCAACTTATTCTCAAATTCTTATTGACGATGGACCAATCATCATAAACAGGAAGATAGGGATGACCCCGGATTATGTTATCCAAGGAAATAGTTGGAACCATAGAATCTTAACGTATTGGTTTAGTAATGGCACAAACGATATTACTGGAAATGAAGAAAGAATTGCTATACGTTCAGCAATGGATATTTGGCAAACTCAAACGAATTTAAGATTTTTTGAAGTATGTGATTCCGTTGATGCTGATATAATTTTTATGTGGACTACAGGAGATCATGGAGATGGCTATCCATTTGATGGAACCGGAGGGACACTTGCCCATGCTTTTTTTCCACCTCCAAATGGGGATTATGCTGGTGATGTACATTTTGATGATGACGAAACCTGGACTACTGCGACCAGGCCGAACTCAGATCAACCTATTGACTTAATAACAATCGCAGCTCATGAACTTGGTCATTCACTGGGTTTAGCACATTCTTCCGTCTCGAGTGCTTTGATGTATGCGTATTATTCAGGATCTCACAGATATTTGCATCAAGACGACATTAATGGCATTAGAAGCATTTATGGAAACCCGGGTACATATGATTTTATTTCCGGCCCCACTCTTTTTTGTTCTTCTGATTCGTTTACCCTCAATGACCTTCCCCCGGTTGATTCCATTATTTGGATACCAGGGCCTTATCTTAGTATTTCTTCCGGGCAAAATACCTCATCCTGTACTTTTACAAGATCGCCCGTTAACAGTGGCAGTAGTTGGGTGAGTGCAAGACTGGTAAACGATTGTGGGAGTATTACGCTGCCCCAGAAAGAAGTTTATGTGGGTGGGGGCACAGTCGAATATATTATGGGGCCGTTACAAGCATCAACCATCACGGCGAACCGGTATCTGATAATGACATCAAGTTTATCAGAACCAACGAGTTTCGATTGGTTTGTAACTCCATCAAACAGCAGTGTAATTTATTCATATGGAAGCTCGGCCGATATAGAATTCAATAATCCGGGAGATTATCTCCTTACAGTTTGGGCCAACAACACATGTGGTTCGGGCTCGCCATACCAGCAAATAATAACGGCATACGATAGTCTGTTATTACGGATTTCGCCCAACCCCACCACCGGCGAAACCACGCTCACCATTCAATCCTCATCCGAAAAGGAAATTTTGGATGTTAACCGGGAATGGGATTTGGAGGTCTACACCCAAACCCAGGTGTTAAAAGCGAAAAAAAACCGGCTGAAAGGCAGCAGCACGGTAATCAATACCTCGGGCTGGCAGGAGGGCGTTTATGTTGTGCGCGCTTTGTATAACAACGAAATCATCACCGGAAAATTAATTGTAAAGAGATAGATTTTACCTGACATGGACAGACCTTCAAGGTTTGAGAAACCTTGAAGGTCTAAACACCCGGCGCCCCGGCCCCGGATAAAAAAAGTACAAAAAAATGAATCCACACCACACCCGTCAACCGTTGGTTTTTGCCGAAGGCCCGAAACAGCCTTGCTGCAAACCATACCCGACGAACATTTTTCCCCTGCAATCTGCAGCAGGGTGTTGCGGGCCGGCAAAAGTTCC
>CAYWBV010000250.1:0-6361 GCA_964455785.1 uncultured Maribellus sp. | reverse complement strand
CCTATGTCAACTCAGTTTCAGTGTCAGTTTTTCCACTTCCTTTTTGGGTGAGGCGTTTTCATACAAAATCCGGTAAACGGTTTCGCAAATGGGCATTTCAACACTGTATTTTTTATTGATTTCGTGGATGGATCGCGACGAGTAATAACCTTCGGCCACCATGTTCATATCGAGGATGGCGTTTTTTACCGAATAGCCTTTGCCAACCATCGTTCCGAAAGTGCGGTTGCGGCTGAACTGCGAATAAACGGTAACCATCAGGTCGCCGAGGTAGGCCGAGTCTTTGATGTCGCGGCTGATGGGATGGACCGTATCGACAAAACGTTTGATTTCCTGGATGGCGTTGGAAACCAGCGCCGCCTGAAAATTGTCGCCATAACGTAATCCGTGGGCGATGCCCGCGCCAATGGCAATAATATTTTTGATAACCGAAGTGTATTCTGTTCCCCAAATGTCGTCGGAGAGCGATGTGTAGATATAATGGCAGCGGATGAGCCGGGTAAAATTTTCTGCTTTTTGGGGATCGAGGCAGGCCACGGTGAGGTACGAAAGTTTTTCGAGCGCCACTTCCTCGGCATGGCATGGACCGGCAATCACGCCCACGTTCTCAAGCGGAACACGAAAATATTTGTTCAGATATTCCACCACCAAAAGGTTTTCTTCGGTGATAATTCCCTTAATTCCCGATAAAAAATGTTTGCGGCTGAGGTCGGTTGTAATGTTGCCCAGCAGCAATGGAAAAAACGCTGACGGCACTGCTACAACCAGGATGTCGGATTCCTCGGCAAGCGCGTTGATGTCGTTGTAAAAGTTTATCCGTTCCACATCGAATTCCACACTTTGCAAATACCGCGGGTTCGTTTTTAGTTCCTTAAAACTTTCGATGGTTTCGGGTTTGCGGAAAAACCAGTTGATTTGTCCCACATTTTCAAGTAACATTTTGGCGATGGCGGTAGCCCAGCTTCCACTCCCAATCACTCCTATCTTATCTGTTTTGATGTTCATCTTTTTTGAATTGAAGGGGCAAAAGTAGAAAAGATTTTAAAAATGTGCCCCTCAAACCCGGTATTAGAGATGCCCGTAATTTTCCAATAATTAATTCCTGCCAAACATTCTGTTCGTTTTCATTAAAAATTGTATTTTCATGAACTGAAATTTGAAACCATAAAACTCAAAAAATTAAACCAGATAGTATGCAGAAATATATCCTTTCGCTCGATGCGGGAACGACCAGCAACCGGGCTATCCTTTTTAATCATTCCGGAGAAATTGTAAGTGTTGCCCAGCAGGAGTTCGAACAAATTTATCCACAGGCAGGCTGGGTGGAGCACGACCCGAAAACCATTTGGGAAACCCAGTTGAAGGTAGCCCGCGAAGTGATTCAACAGGCGGGGGTTCAGCCTTCCGAAATTTCCGGTATCGGAATTACCAACCAGCGCGAAACCACCGTGGTGTGGAACCGCGAAACCGGCGAACCGGTGTACAATGCCATAGTTTGGCAAGACCGCCGCACCGCAGGTTTTTGCGACGAATTGAAGGCAAAAAATCTCGAAAAAACCGTGGCCGAAAAAACCGGGCTGGTTATCGATGCCTATTTTTCGGGAACAAAAATCAGGTGGATTCTTGATAATGTGAAAGGCGCACGCGAACTGGCCAGTGCCGGAAAGCTGGCCTTTGGCACTGTGGATACCTGGCTTATTTGGAAACTTACCAACGGCAGGCTGCACATCACCGATGTGAGCAATGCCAGCCGCACGTTAATTTATAATATCCATTCCCTGCAATGGGATGAGGAATTGCTCGGAATCCTCAATATTCCCGTTGAAATTCTTCCGGTGGTAAAACCCAGCAGCGAGTTGTACGGAGTAATTTCGGAAGAACATCTTGGCGCCAGGATTCCGGTTTCGGGCATTGCCGGAGACCAGCAGGCCGCACTTTTCGGCCAGATGTGTATCAAGGAAGGAATGGTGAAAAATACTTACGGCACCGGCTGTTTTGTGGTGATGAACACGGGCAGTAAACCCATCGCCTCGAAACATAAGCTGTTGACCACCATTGGCTGGCAGATTGGCGGCGAAGTTACCTATGCCATCGAAGGCAGTATATTTATCGGCGGCGCCGTGGTTCAGTGGCTGCGCGATCAGTTGGGAATCATCAGGTCGTCGTCGGAAATCGAGGCGCTGGCCCGCGAAGTGGAAAACAACGGCGGGGTTTCGTTTGTGCAGGGATTTGTGGGGCTGGGCGCGCCGCACTGGGACCAGTACGCCACCGGCGCCATTATCGGGCTGAGCCGGGGGACAGGGAAAGCGCACATCGCACGCGCCGCGCTCGAAGCTATCGCTTTCCGTTCGATGGAAGTGATTGAAACCATGTCCGAAGATTCAGGAATAGAAGTGAATGAACTGCGTGTTGACGGTGGCGCAGCGGTAAATAACCTGTTGATGCAAATCCAGGCCGATGCCATCGACACCAATGTGGTCCGTCCGAAGGTGACCGAAACTACAGCTCTTGGCGCTGCTTATCTTGCCGGACTGGCCACTGGTTTCTGGAAAAACATCGACGAAATAAAAACGCAGTGGCAGGTGGATAAAATTTTTGAACCTGTTGCAGACAAAACCGAGATAAAAAAGGTAATCAAAGACTGGAAAAGAGCAGTGGAACGAAGCAAAAACTGGTATGGTTCTCATTAGAAAAGCAGAATCCGGAAGAAGGAAACGCGCAAAATTTGTTTTGGTGCGGAATATTGCCTTACGTTAAATCAAATAAAACAAAGAATTATGAACAGAGAATCCGTTCTAAAAAAAATAAGGAAAAGGGAAACAGAGTGGGACATTGTTGTTGTTGGCGGGGGGGCAACCGGACTGGGATGTGCGGTTGACGCGGCCTCGCGCGGTTACAAAACCCTTCTCCTGGAGCAGGTTGATTTTTCCAAAGGAACATCGAGCAGGAGTACCAAACTGGTACACGGCGGTGTGCGTTATCTTCAGCAGGGCGATGTTTCGCTGGTTTTCGAAGCGTTGCACGAACGCGGGCTGATGTTCAAAAACGCACCTCATTTGGTAACCAACCAGTCGTTTATTATTCCAACCTACGAATGGTGGGGTGGGCCGTTTTATACGGTCGGATTAAAAGTTTACGATTTGATGGCGGGGAAACTGGGTCTCGGCCCTTCAAAACATCTGTCGCGCGAGGAAGCCATCGACGCCATTCCTACCGTGGAACAGGAAGGATTAAAAGGTGGTGTTATCTATCAGGACGGGCAGTTTGACGATTCACGAATGGCCGTCAGCCTGGCGCAAACATGTGTCGATTTTGGCGGGACGGTGTTGAATTACTGCAAAGTAACGGAACTGATAAAAGAGGGTGATTTAATTTCGGGTGTTGTTGCAGTTGACCAGGAAACCGGGGAAACGTTTACCATACAATCGAAAGTCGTCATTAACGCCACCGGGGTTTTTGCTGACGAAATTATTCAGATGGACGAACCCGGGAAAAAAGACCTGATAACACCCAGCCAAGGAATTCACCTCGTTCTCGACAAATCGTTTCTTCCGAATAAATTCGCCATTATGGTGCCGCACACTTCCGACGGTCGTGTGATGTTTGCCGTTCCGTGGCACAACCATGTAGTAGTAGGCACCACCGATACGCTCATTGAAACCCATTCGCTGGAACCCGTGGCGCTTGAATCGGAAATTGATTTTGTGCTGGAAACAGCGGGGCAGTACCTGGTGAAAAACCCAACGAGAAAAGATGTGTTGAGTGTATTTGCGGGTTTACGCCCTCTCGCCAAACCCGAAGAAGAAAAAAAGGCGACCAAAGAGATTTCGCGCAGCCATAAAATTTTGATTTCCATTTCGGGTTTAATCACCATTATTGGCGGGAAATGGACCACCTACCGAAAAATGGCAGAGGACACAATTGACAAGGCAATTATGCTGGGAGGTTTTCCGGAAAGGGAATGTATTACCAAACAACTTCCGGTTCATGGTTTCCGAACCGATATTGACCCATATACCGATCCGCTGGCGCCCTACGGCGTAGATAAGGAAGAAATACTGTCAATCAGCGAAGAAGAAACAGAGTACTCCGGATTTTTAAGTGAAAAACTTCAGATATTAAAAGCGCAGGTAGCCTGGGCAGTACGAAACGAAATGGCGCGCACCGTAGAAGATGTTCTTGCCCGCCGTACCCGCGCCCTTTTCCTCGACGCACGCGAAAGCGTCCGCATCGCTCCCGAAGCAGCCCGTTTAATGGCCAAAGAACTTCATCGCGATGAAAACTGGAAAACCCAACAGATACAGGATTTTGAGAAAGTGGCAAAAAACTATTTTATTGATGAATAAAATTTAAAAAATTATGATGGAATATTTTGGAGAATTTCTGGGTACCTTAATTCTTATTCTTCTCGGAAACGGGGTGGTTGCCAACGTCAACCTCGAAAAAACACACAGTCATGGCGCTGGATGGATAGTAATAACCGCGGGGTGGGCTATGGCTGTTTTTGTGGCGGTGCTGGCAACTGCCGATATCAGCGGGGCGCATCTTAATCCGGCCGTTACGCTTGGCCTGGCTTTTAGCGGGCTGTTCGAATGGGCGAAGGTTTTCCCGTTTATCCTGGCCCAGGTATTGGGAGCAATGGCCGGTGCATTTACCGTTTATGTTTTTTTCAAAAATCATTTTTCAATTACCGATGCACCCGGGACGAAAAAGGCGTGTTTCTGTACGGCGCCCGCTATTCGAGATCTCAAAAACAACTTCTTTTCTGAAATGGTTGGCACGTTTGTCCTTGTTTTTGCCGTGTTGTTTATCGCGCTTCCCCAGTTGGAATACATAAGCCTGGGCAGCCACAAGGCAGGAATGGGTTCTTTGGGGGCTTTGCCCGTTGCGCTGGTGGTTTTTGCCGTCGGTTTGAGTTTGGGAGGAACTACCGGCTATGCCATCAATCCGGCAAGGGACCTCGGCCCGCGGATTGTCCATACTTTGCTCCCCATGAAAAATAAAGACGGCAACGACTGGAAATATTCGTGGGTACCGGTTTTGGGACCTGTTGCCGGAGCCGGTATTGCAGCCCTGCTTTATCTTGCTATTGTAAAATGCTGCTAAATTAAATCCTGTTTTTTCGGAAACAATTTTTATTTTTACGCATCAAATTAATATTTCAGAACGTATGGCAGACAAGTTAAGCGACAGTTCGATTCGGTTACGCGAGATGATTGAAAAAGCAATCGAGGATCATGTAATTACCCGCGAAGAGTACGACAAAATTATTCATATTGCTACTGAAGACGGACATATCGACCGCCACGAGCAGGCTTTGCTGAGCGAGTTGCAGCAAATGATTGAAGATAAAATGGTAAAATTTGTGATGAAGAAGTAGCTTCTTGCAAACGATATTACGAAAGAGGATGTCCCGGAGGTCATCCTCTTTTTATTTTGATTTTCAGTTGCCCGGCATTCTTTTTCTTTAGTAAACACTAACGTCTTTTTTTGTATAAAATACAGTTGGCCTTTTCATTCTTTTTCAGGCTTAATATAAGTAGTCCTCAAATAAACCTTAAATCAAAAAACAACGTCAAAAAATATCTTTTAGAATCATAAAGGAGAGTACTTTTTTTATTTAAAAAAATAGCAATATTTTATTTAGTTAGTGTATGCTAATTATATTTGTGCTATGAAAAATTTGAATGATATCATTTCAAAATTATCCAATCTGATTGGCGACATGGAAGAATCGGCAAAACTACAGTACAACTTGTCGGGGCTTACCAATACTCAACTGAATTATTTGGAAACCATTCATTTGCTTGATAATCCGAATATCACTGAACTTGCAACGGCACTAAAACTTAGTAAGCCGACCGTAAAAATTGCGGTTGACAGGCTTATCGAAAAAGATTACATCTTTAAAGTTCAATCGGATAAAGACCGACGCAGCGCGCACCTGCATTTAACTGAAAAGGGGAAGCTGATTAATCAGATGCACGATTATGCGCATAAAAGGATTGCCGAATTCATGAGCAGAAAACTAACCAATGAAGAATTAAACACCCTCACAAGTATTTTGGATAAAGTACTAAATCAATAATTGTTTTTTTTAATTAATGGTTGTCTTGTGCTAACTAATTAATTCAAAACTTATGCAACTATCATTTAAAGCTGATGTAATCAAAGGATTATCCTCAAAAGAAGTAACCGAAAAAATTGCAAAAGAGGGCTACAATGAATTGCCTTCGTCAAAACCCAGGAATGTCTTTCAGATTGCTCTGGGAGTAGTGAAAGAACCCATGTTTCTTTTGCTTGTTGCGTGCGGCACGTTGTATTTAGTTCTGGGTGACATCCATGAGGGATTAATGCTGAT
>CAYWBV010000249.1:0-6369 GCA_964455785.1 uncultured Maribellus sp. | reverse complement strand
AGTATCACTATACTTTCACCGGAGTAACGTTATACTTTTTCAGGAACGCGCTGTTTGAGTTATTTCGACCACATATTGTATTCAAAATCCACGGATTTTTTTTGTCTTTTAATTGCCAATTATTTTAATCAACTTTCCTTTTGTAACCTGGCCTGTAAGTTCCATATTATTCAGTAAAGCCAATTCTGTCATCTGGCTTTCAGGTACTTTTAGATTTTTAAATGCTTGTGACAACGTGCCTGTTGCCGGTACCTGAACGACTTTTATCCGCTTTGGTTTTACATTGAGTTTTGAAGTCTCCGCAAGCCGGTTAAAGTTTACCATTGTCGATTCGAAAATGCGGTAGTAGGAGTTAAAATCGGCATCGGCGGCCACCCCGTGAAAAACATAAATAGCTCCGTTGTACTGGATAAAATACGACATCACTTTCAGGGTCTGTTGTGCTCCGGTTTGTGAATCCTGAGAAACCTGCTGCGAAACAGTGCCGATGGCCGGGAACCCGTTAACCGTGGCTTTTTTACTATCCAAAACGGTAAGATTTAGCCCAGCCAGCGTTTGTTGTGTAGCTTCTTCCAGCGTTTTTTGCTGTGCCAGTGTAAAAATAATCACGGCTTTTCCGTCGGCAGGCGCCATTTGTACCTGGATTGGAGAATTTTGCAGTTGCCATCCCTGCGGCACCGGGTATTTGAACTTCATCTCAGGATGATAAAACACATTTGCCTCTACATAACCCTGACGAGGATCCTCCCCGTAAACCAATCCGTCGATCATCCTGAGATAACTTTCGCCGTTAACAGCCCAGTTGTTATATTTTAAGCTGTCCTGCCACTCGCCGGTTTGTTTTTTTACGGCATTGTAACGGTCGCCCGGATCGGGATGGGTTGACATAAAGGTAGGTATTCCGCCGTGGTCGCTTCCCATCGACATTTTATTCAGAACCTGAAAAAAATCGGCCATTTTGTTGGCATCGTAACGAATTTTTGAAGCGTATTCAACGCCCAGACGATCGGCTTCCCGTTCATTATCGCGACTAAACTTCAGGAACAGCAGTTCCATGCCCTGCATAGCATAATTGGCAAACTGGCGAAAATCTTCTGAGGCAATCATTCCGCCCACCAGCAGTAGTTGTCCCAATTGTTGTTTGCTTTGCTGACTGGCGGTGTGGCGTGCAGTAACGTGCCCCATTTCGTGTCCCAAAACCCCAATCAGTTCAGCCTCGTTGTTGAACTGCGCCAAAATCCCCCGCGTTACATAAATATATCCTCCGGGAACGGCGAAAGCATTTACCACCGGCGAATCCAGAATCTTAAAATGATATTCCAGGTTGGGGCGGTGCGAAATTTTTCCCAACTCATTTCCTTTTGTCTTTATAAAAGTTAACAAATCATCGTCCTGATAAACGCCAAAAGTAGAAACTACGGTTGGGTCGTATTGGGCGCCCAGCGAGATTTCCTGTGCCTCCGACATTAACATTAACTGTTTCTTTCCGGTTACCGGATTTACCGCGCACGACGGTACAAATAAAATAGCCGACAGTATCAGCGCGAGTTTTGAAAGAATCTGAACACGTTTCATTTTAACAGTTTCTTTTTGTTGGTTTTTACTTTACTAAACCTCTAAAGTTATAGTTACAGTTTAGCTTGTACTTTTGTTCTTAATTGTTATTTTTATCAGTATTGCATGATAAATATCGATAATTATTTTATCCGGGAAGATATGTTTCTAAAAAAATATCTGTTCGTCTTTGCCATAATCACGATTTCATTCCCTTCTTTTTCGCAAACTGAAGGGTTAAAATTAGTTGATAAAGCCGATTTACAAAATCATCTTGGGTTTATTGCTTCCGATAGTTTGCAGGGACGAGGTTTCGGTACTCAAACCGACGGACTAAAAGCAGCAGCGGAATACATTCGAAACAGGGTCGTAATGTTGGGATTAAAACCGGGCTACGCTGATTTTTTTCAGACACTGGAACTCATTTCCGTAAAACCAGATAAAGAGAATACCTTTTTTGAAGTGAACGGGAAAGATGGAAAGTCAGTGTTTAAAACTCATTCAATAGTAAAAATAAAAGGAGGTATCGAAAATATCAGTTTTCAGAATAACGAAGTAGTTTTCGCAGGTTTTGGCTGGAAGGATGCCACCGGATACGACGATTTGAAAGGGGTCGATTTAAAAGGGAAAGTGGTAATTGTAACAGAAGGAACCCCCAAAAGTTTTTTGACGAAAGATGCGCTAAAGTGGAATACCCTGCAGGAACAATCAAAACTCGACTCAATTGTGGCAAAACAACCCGCGGCAGTGATTGTTGTTACCCATCCGAAAGACAATAAAAACCTTACTTTCAAACGGCTGGAGCACTGGAAGAACAGACCGTCTTTCGATTTAAAAACAAATATACCGCTCAAAAATACGCCGCCGGTTTTGATGACAGTCCCCGGTTTTGCCGATGCGTTGTTCGGTGGAAAAGGAAAATACGCCAAGTACCTTGCCTGCATTTCGAAACAGAACAAACCCAATCCGGTTTTTCTGAAAAGGGTGGAATGGCAGGGGAAATTTGTGGAAGAGGTAACTGAATTTTGTGGCCGGAATGTAGTTGCGTTTGTTGAAGGGTCGGATCCTGAATTAAAAAATGAATGTGTGGTTTTTATGGCGCATTACGATCATCTTGGAGTTGACAAAGACAACAATGTTTACAACGGCGCTGATGACAACGGTTCGGGAACAGTTGTTTTACTCGAACTTGCCGAAGCATTCTCGGGGCTGGAAATAAAACCCAAACGAAGTATTGTTTTTTTGTGGGTCACTGCCGAGGAAACCGGAATGTTCGGCTCGCGGTTTTATACCGAGAACCCGGCATTTCCGCTGGATAAAACGGTAGCCTGCATTAACCTCGACATGGTTGGGCGGGTTTTTGAACCGCGTGACTCGGTGTGGAAAAAATCGCCAAAGCAGGTGAAAGATTTCGACGGGCTGTTCACCCTTACCAACAACAAGTGGCCCGGTTTGTCCGAAATCAGCGATTCGGTGAGCGCTTCACTGGGGCTTGTCACCGACAAATCGCTTCCTGAAAGTTTTCTTCACACCAGCGACCACTACCATTTTCATAAAAACAACATACCGGTTTTAAACATTTCCACCGGGTACCATGCCGACTACCACAAGGCAACCGACGAAGTTTCGAAAATCGATTTCGATAAAATGAAACGGGTGGCCGACTACTGTTTCTGGATGGGTTACAAAGTGGGCAACCTGGAAATAACAAAAGGAAATTAATTTTGAATGAACAGTAAAAACAAATTCAAATTTAAGTGCGTTGTTTTATGCCGGGAAATACACTGAAAAGCTCCCCGCATTTTTCTATCTTAGCCTGCAAAATCATCCGGGGAATTATATGATCAAATTACTTTTATATCCGTTTTCAATACTTTATGGAATAGCAGTTTATCTCCGCAACCGTTTGTACGATTTAAATATCCTGAAATCGAAAGAGTTCGATGTCCCGGTGATTTCCATCGGGAATATTACAGTAGGCGGAACCGGAAAAACCCCGCACGTGGAATACATGGTCAGCCAGTTGAAGGACCGTTTTAGCGTGGCCACCCTGAGCCGTGGTTACAAGCGAAAAACGCGCGGGTTCAGATGGGTGGAAACCAGTTCTACGGTTGCCGAAGTGGGTGACGAACCGTTGCAAATCAAACGTAAATTCCCCGAAATAATGGTTTCTGTGTGCGAAAACCGGGTGGAGGGAATGAAAAAAATATTTCATCCTGAAAATGAAAAAATAGCCGATGTAGTTTTACTCGACGATGCTTTTCAACACCGGCGAATTACTCCCGGAATTAATATTCTGCTCATCGACTACAACCGCCCGCTGAAGGAAGATATGATTTTACCGGCAGGCCGGCTGCGCGAAGGAGCTGCTCAAATGCGCCGGGCAAACGTGATCATTTTCACCAAGTGTCCGGGCGAAGTTACACCCATCATGCGCCGGATAATGCAAAAAGAGGTGCGGTTGAAACCATACCAGGAGCTGTTTTTTACCACACTGGTTTACGATAAAATTGTCCCGGTTTTTTCAGGCAAAGAACTGGAAGATGATTTTTTTCAGAGAAAAGAATACGCTTTGCTCGCTGTTACCGGGATCGCGTCGCCGGGTGTGATTTATAAATATCTGGAGGGATTTACAAACCAAATGGAAACAATGTTGTTCTCCGATCACCATCATTACTCCGAAGTGGATGTTCGTTCGATTGTTCGTAAATTTGAAGGATTAAATTCGGACAAAAAAATAATTGTCACCACCGAAAAAGATGCCATGCACTTTCGCGAAATGAGTGGTTTGACCGAAGAATTTAAAGAAGTGCTGTATTATTTGCCGGTTAAAATTAAGTTTTTGGAAGAGGAGGGAAAGTTGTTTAATAAAAAGATAGCAGGTTATGTTGGAGAAAATAAAAGCAACCGCGAGTTACATCAAAGAAAGAATCGGGGCAAGTCCTGAAATCGGGATTATCCTCGGCACCGGGTTGGGTGGTCTGGTCAACGAAATTGAAATTCTCGATTCCATCCCCTACCGCGATATTCCCGACTTTCCTGTTTCCACAGTAGATGGCCACGCCGGCCGTTTGATTTACGGAAAACTCGGAAAGAAGGAAGTGTTAGCCATGCAGGGGCGGTTTCATTATTACGAAGGATATTCTATGAAAGAGGTCACTTTCCCGGTGCGGGCGCTGAAGCTGGCTGGAATAACTCACCTGTTTGTTTCCAATGCCAGCGGCGGTCTGAACCCCGCGTGCCGTGTCGGCGATATTATGCTGATTACCGACCATATCAACTTTTTCCCTGAACACCCGTTGCGGGGAAAAAACGAAAATGAACTGGGGCCACGCTTCCCCGACATGAGCAAATGTTACGACGAGCGGTTACGAAACAGGGCTAAACTAATTGCATTGGAGAACAACGTCGATATAAAGGAAGGTGTTTATGTGGGCGTTTCCGGACCAACATTCGAAACCCCGGCGGAATACAAAATGTTCCGGTTTTTGGGCGGCGATATGGTCGGGATGTCAACCGTACCCGAGGTAATTGTTGCCCGGCATATGGGTCTGAAAGTTTTCGGGATTTCCATCATCACCGACAGTGGCGTCCCGGGCGAAATTGTGGAAATTTCGCACGAGGAAGTACAGCAGGTGGCAATGAAAGCCGAACCGAAAATGACATTAATTATGAAAAGACTTATCGAAAGTATATGACAGGTTGAAGTTTAAAGTTCAGAGTTTAAAGTTTTGTAGCTAAAAATCAGGGACAATGAGAAATAAAATATTGAAACTCTTGTTTCCAGTTCTGCTACTCTTTGGTGCATGTTCGGTAAAAACGGGCGATGAGGTAGAACTGGTGCTCGATACAAAATCGGAGCTGGGCGAAGGTGCTATCTGGAATTATAAAACAGGAGAACTGTACTGGGTTGATATTACCGGAAAGATTCTGAATATTTACAACCCTTCGACAGGAAACAACAAGGAGATGTTCACCGGACAAATGGTCGGTACGGTTGTACCTGCTGAGTCGGGAAAAGTTCTGGTGGCCCTGCAAAATGGAATTTATTCACTCGATCCGCAAACCGGGACCAAAAATCTGATTGTTGATCCCGAGGAAAACCTTCCGAGCAACCGTTTTAACGATGGTAAATGCGACCCCGCCGGAAGATTCTGGGCTGGTACCATGAGCACTTCCGGAGGAAAAAATGCCGGCGCTTTGTACCGCCTCGATGCCGACAGTGTAATTCATAAAATGATTGATAAGGTTAGTGTTTCCAATGGGATCGTGTGGTCACCCAATCATTCACGGATGTATTACATCGATACGCCGACGCAAAAAGTGATGGGTTATGATTACAATAACGAAACCGGCGCTATTTCGAACCCGAAAGTGGCGATCGAAATTCCAGCGGAAATGGGCTCGCCTGACGGGATGACTATCGACGCCGACGGAAATGTGTGGGTGGCGCTGTGGGGCGGCTCTGCGGTTGGCTGCTGGAATCCCGGAACCGGAGAACTGATCCGCACCATTAAAGTGCCGGCTAAAAATGTAACCTCTTGCGCTTTTGGCGACGCCGACCTGGGCACACTGTACATTACAACGGCCCGCCAGTCAACCAGCGACGAAGATTTAAAAAAATTTCCCGGGGCTGGAGGCGTTTTTAAAATCAAACCCGGGGTTAAAGGAATTGAAGCCTGCTTTTTTAAAGGTGAATTTTGAATCTGAAGTTAACTTTCCCGATTTCAAATATGAATTTGTAAATTTACAGGGAATTAAATACCTAAATCAATTTAAAATGAAAACACTTTACCTGGGTTTATTCATCATTGC
>CAYWBV010000248.1:0-6391 GCA_964455785.1 uncultured Maribellus sp. | reverse complement strand
TGGTGGATAAAACCTACCGGTCCTGTCCATTTGTCTTCGGGCAGCGGTTCTGAAAGGGCCAGGTTAAATTTGAAATTCGGATAGTTCTTTTCAATTTCGCGGAACTGTTCATAATAAAAAACCTCTTTCCACGAACGGGCCCCGTACCAGAATGTAACTTGTTTCTTTTGTTCCTTAACTGTATGAAAAAGATGGAAAAGGTGTGAACGCATTGGTGCCATGCCGGCTCCGCCGCCTATAAACATCATTTCGTTGTCATTTTTTTTCAGGAAGAATTCACCGTAAGGACCTGAAACGGTCACCTTATCTCCCGGTTTGCGAGAGAAAATATAGGATGAACAAATCCCGGGGTTTACTTTTTTGAACCCGTTGTTGGCACGATCCCAGGGTGGTGTTGCAATACGGATGTTCAGCATTACAATATTTCCTTCTGCCGGGTGATTGGCCATGGAATAAGCACGGAATGTTGGTTCCGGGTTTTTCATTTGCAGGTCGAACATGCCAAACTTTTGCCACTCTTCGCGGAACTTTTTATCCACATCGATGTCTTTAAAATCCACATCAATTTTGGGAACGTCGATCTGAATGTATCCGCCTGACTTGAAATCGAGTGTTTCGCCTTCCGGGAGTTTGACAACAAATTCCTTAATGAAAGTAGCTACATTGTTATTTGAAACCACTTCGCATTCCCATTTTTTTACGCCAAGAATTTCCTGGTGCATATGGATTTTCATGTTTTCTTTCACTTTGACCTGGCATCCAAGCCTCCAGTTTTCATTCTGTTCCTTACGGGTAAAAAAGCCTGTTTCGGTAGGCAGAATAGAACCTCCCCCTTCGAGTACCTGGCAGCGGCACATACCGCAGGTCCCGCCACCTCCGCATGCTGACGGCAACAATACTTTGTTGTTTCCAAGGGTACTTAACAGTGTACTGCCAGGTTCAGTTTCCAGTTCAAGATAACCTTCGTTAATGTCGATTTTTACTTTTCCCGAAGGCATTAATTTTTTCTTTGCATACAACAGGATGGCAACAAGCAGGATGATAACTCCAAGGAATACCACCACGCTGGTAACAACAACTATTGTTTGTGTCGATAACAATATCATTTGTTTACTGATTTTTGGTTTTTATAATTTAATTCCCATGAAACCCATAAAAGCGAGCCCCATTAAACCGGTAACGATAAACGTAATTCCCAGTCCACGCAGCGGCGCAGGCACATTGGAGTATTCAATCTTTTCCCTGATGGCAGCAATACCTACAATGGCAAGAAACCAGCCAACTCCGGATCCTAACGCATAAACCGATGCTTCGCCGATATTAACGAAGGATTTTTGCTGCATAAACAGAGAACCTCCAAGAATAGCACAGTTTACAGCAATCAACGGAAGAAATATACCCAACTGATTATACAGGACCGGAGCAAATTTTTCAACGACCATTTCTACCAACTGAACGATAGAAGCGATTACCGCTATAAACATAATAAATGACAAAAAACTCAAATCGACTGTAGCGAACGACGGACTTAACCAGGCAAGGGCGCCTTCTTTTAGTACATAATTTTCGAGCAGGTAATTCACCGGAAGGGTTATTACTAATACGAAAATGACGGCAATTCCCAGCCCTGCAGCAGTACTTACTTTTTTAGAAACCGCGAGATACGAACACATGCCCAGAAAGTAGGCAAAAATCATGTTCTCGATAAAAATCGATTTGATAAATATATTGATCAGATTTTCCATAATAATCCTGTTTTCCTGTTAATTCTCGATAAGTTTACGGTTGCGGCTGCGTTGAATCCAAATAATAACACCGATGGTAATCAGCGCCATGGGTGGCAAAATCATCATCCCGTTATTGGCGTAAAACCCTCCGTTGGAGATGTACCAACTTTCGGGGATAATGCGAAATCCAAAAACAGTCCCTGAACCCAAAAGTTCGCGGAAAAATGCAACGATTATCAAAATAGCTGCATAACCAGCTCCATTACCAATCCCGTCGAGGAACGACTGCCAGGGTCTGTTTCCCAAAGCAAAAGCTTCCAGTCGTCCCATCAGGATACAGTTGGTAATAATTAGCCCCACAAAAACGGAGAGCTGTTTGCTTACGTCGTAAACGTAGGCTTTTAAAACCTGATCGACCAGAATTACCAATGCTGCGGCAACAACTAACTGTACAATGATTCTAATCCTGTTGGGGATGGTATTCCGCAACAGTGAAATAATTACGTTTGATAAAGCCACAACGACAATAACCGAAATTGACATAACCACAGCAGGTTTTAGCTGGGCTGTAACTGCCAGAGCTGAACAAATCCCCAAAACCTGAACGGTAATTGGGTTACTGTTATTCATGGGATCAGACAGCAGTTTTAAGTTTTTCTTTGAAAATAATGGTTCGCTCATTGCTTAAGATTTTTTCTTTTTTAAGAATTCCTGATAGCTGGTAAAGTCGTCGAGAAGCATTTTTTGGAGTCCTTTACTGGTAATTGTTCCTCCTGAAATTCCGTCAACTTTGTGTTCCGGAGGCGCTTCCTGACCTGCTTTGGTAACGGTTATCGAAACCAAGTTGCCCGACTGATCAAATATAGTTTTACCCACAAACGGGGCTTCGAACATGGGTGTTGAAATTTCTGCACCTAATCCCGGGGTTTCCCCCTGGTGGTCGAAATTGGCGCCGTAAATGGTATTCATATCCTCGTTTAAAGCAACAAACCCCCAAATTGGCCCCCAAAGTCCGGTTCCGTAAAGCGGGAAGATGTATTTTAACCCTTTTTCGGTCTGACACTCAAAAACAGGAAGCAACCGGTCTTCCGGGGCTTTCGACCGTTCTTTTTTCAGGTCGGTTGTAAAAGCACTGGCGCCTTCAACTATTTCACCTTTTATATCGACAACATATTCCTTTACAATTTTTTCAGCATAAAGTTTTTCAGCATCTGCAACTGAACTTTCAATATTGACTGAAGCAAGGATATTTTGTTTCTTTTCAATCTCAGAATTTTTTGTTTGCATAGGCTTCAGCGCAATTGATACTGAGGCAAGCAATGCAGCAACTACGATTACCATAATCGCTGCATATAAAACGGTGTATGTATTACTATTTCTGTTCATGGTCTGTTATTTTTCAGTTAAGCAGAAATTTTGACCCTTTTAAGTCTGCGTTTGACATGACTGTTAACCACATAGTGGTCGATAAGCGGTGCAAAGGTGTTCATCAGCAAAATGGCCAGCATCATTCCTTCGGGGTAAGCTGGATTTAACACCCGGATGAGGATGGCAAGAATCCCGATTAAAAATCCGTAAATCCATTTCCCCTTTTCGGTTTGCGATCCCGAAACCGGATCGGTAGCCATAAATACGGCGCCAAAAGCAAATCCACCAATAATCAAATGCTGCCAGAAAGGTAGTTCCATGTATGGGTTTACAGCAAATATATTCAGTAAAATTCCCATAACCAGTCCTCCGGCAACGGTTGAAACCATAATTTTCCAACTGCCGATACCCGTAACAATTAAAAGCACAGCGCCAAGTAAAATGGCCAAGGTGGAGGTTTCGCCAATCGACCCCGGAATAAAACCGAAAAATGCGTCGGAAACACTAAAATTAATATTTCCGGCGGCGGCATCGGCCATCGGTGTCGCTCCCGTAAAACCATCAACTACTTTGTCGGATTCTTTTAACGAGACCCAGACCGAGTTCCCCGACATTTGTGCAGGATAAGCAAAAAACAGGAATGCGCGGGCAATCAGCGCCGGGTTCCAGATGTTCATCCCGGTTCCCCCAAATACCTCTTTCCCAAAAATCACGGCGAAAGCAGTGGCAATGGCAATCATCCATAAAGGCGTTTCAACAGGCATTACCAGGGGAATTAACATCCCCGAAACCAGAAACCCTTCGTTAATTTCGTGGCCGCGAAGTTGCGCAAATACAAATTCAATCCCCAATCCAACCACATACGAAACAATTACGATGGGAAGGACCTTTAACACGCCAAAAATAAATATTTCAAAAAAACCGGTGGAACTCAATTCCCCGATTGCTTTAAAATGTTGAAATCCTGTGTTGTACATCCCGAATAATAAGGCCGGGACCAGTGCCAGGACAACAACGCTCATGGTGCGTTTTAAATCGATAAAATCGTGTATGTGAGTCCCTGTTTTTGATGTTTTTTTTGGGACAAACAAGAATGTGAAAAAACCATCGTGAACCGAGTGCAGCCAATGATATTTGGCCCCTTTCTGTACTAATGGTTCTGTCTTTTCAAAAAAGTTTTTTATGAATTCCATCTTATTCAGACTGATTTAAGTTTCCAATGAAAATTACCCAAGCTCTTTTATCATTACCTCAATTCCACTTCGCAAAATGTCCTGAACTTTTATTTTTGAAGTACAGGCATATTCACAAAGTGCAAAATCTTCTTCAATAACCTCGTAAATGCCCAACTGCTCCATTTTGTCGATGTCGTTAACCAAAATAGCCTTCAGTAAATAAACCGGCAGAATGTCCATCGGCACCAGTTTTTCATATTGGCCTGAAAGTACAAATGCGCGGTCGCCGCCATGCAGGTTGGCGTTCATTTCGTATTCCTTTTTAGGCAAGAGGCTGGCCAGGAATGTTTTGGATGCGCTGAATTTGTTCATCCCCAAAGTTCCCCAACCCAATAATTCATATTCGTCGCCCTCGGGGATAACCGAAACCTGCGAGTCGTAGAAGCCCAGATAATGTTGCGGTTTTACTTTTGTCCCGGTTAACACATTTCCGCTGATGATACGCTGTTTGTGCCTTTTTTCCTCCAATTTTCCGGCGGCAAGTGAATGAACCGGCGCTCCTACAATGGTTTGGTAATATTTTGGTTTTTCAACTTCGGAACCCGTGAGGGCAATAATTTTGGTAAAATCAACTTTCCCGGTTTCAAAAAGCCGCCCGATAAAAAGTACATCCTGTACATTTACGGTCCACACTACTTCACCTTTATTGATAGGCGAAATGTGATGGATTTGAATACCGACGTTCCCCGCCGGGTGCGGCCCCGAGAATTGGTGGATTTCAGCATTTTTAATCGTTGTGAAAATAGATCCCCCGCCAACGCCGAGGTGAACTTTACCTTCCGTTAACTTTTTCAGCGCGTTAATTCCGGTTTGAAAAGTGGACAACTGATTTTTTAGTATAAAATTATAGTCGGGTGCAAGCGGTGCAGTATCGAAAGTGGAGATAAAAATGGCGCGTGGTTTTTCGTGGGGTAGTGCAATAATTCCGTACGGACGTTTTTTTATAAATGGCCACAACCCGCTTTTCAGAAGTTTCTCCTTTATCGTTTCTCCCGAAAGCGTTGCAGGGTCGGCCTTTTGAAAATCGACGACACCAGCAGTTGTACTGGTTTCAACCACAACTTCCAGAATTTTACGACGTTCGCCACGGTTAACCGAAACTACTTTCCCGCCGTAAGGTGCCGTAAAAAGCACTTCCGGGTGATATTTGTCGTAGAACAAAGCGTCGCCGGCTTTTACTTCCTGATCGATCTTTACACTTAATTTTGGCGAAAGCCCCGGAAAATCGGTGGGTTTAAGCGCAACGGTCGCCGGCACCGGTAAGGTTTCCAGCTCTTTTGCAGCGCTCCCTTTTAGCTTGATATTCAGCCCTTTCCTTAACTTAATTATTTCTGACATTTTGTATCGAGAATAGTTTTATTTTGGGGGCAAAAGTAAATAATAAATTGTCTTTACACAATCTTTATTTCTGGAAGTTACACTGTTCAAAATATACAAATACGTCAATATGTTAGCTGATATAAATCAATTTGAAACAAATACCAAACCCGATATAAACTTTTTTTATTGACAACAACTTCAGATTAAATTAACATTTTTGTGAAGAGGTGGTAAGTTATACCAACGGCAACTTTTGACAACTTCTATGTAATTATTGTACTTTTGAACGTTTAGGATAATAAAATACCGGATGAGAAATTTTTGTTTTTTGACATTGGCTCTTCTGTTTTCAACTCTGTGGGTGAAGGCACAAACTGAAAATTTTTATTATGAAGATGCCGTTTATAACGAGAACATCAAAACGGTGCTGATGTACCGCGATGGTTTTGAATTGTCGGAGCCCATCTGGTTTTTGGGTGAAGAGGGCAGCCTGATTGTAAAGTTTGACGACCTTTCGGGCGAAGTGAAAAACTACTATTATACGCTTGTTCATTGCGATGCCGACTGGAACGAGAGTTTTATACTTCAGTCGGATTACCTCGAAGGATTTACCGATAACCCGGTTGAAGATTACCAGCGGTCGTTTAATACTACGTTCAACTATATCAATTACCGGATTTACCTGCCGAATGAAAATGTTCAGTTTAAATTTTCGGGAAATTATGCGCTGGTGGTTTACGA
>CAYWBV010000247.1:0-6412 GCA_964455785.1 uncultured Maribellus sp. | reverse complement strand
AGAAACGATTGGAATTGAGGAAGTGGTTGCGATTGGGTATGGAACAATGAAAAAAAGTGATTTAACCGGATCGATAACCTCCGTTTCTTCCGAGGAATTGGCGGCGTTTCCTGCGCTGGGAATTACACAGGCGATACAGGGGCGTGCCACCGGGGTACAAATTACCACGAAAAATGGCGAACCCGGCGCAGGTGCTCGTGTGAGGGTGCGCGGCGGAACCTCGCTGAATGCAAGCAGCGACCCTCTGTATGTGGTTGATGGTTTTGCAGGTGGCGCTGTGCCTCCGTCGGAAGACATTGAGTCGGTTGAAATTTTAAAAGATGCCTCGGCAACCGCTATTTATGGTTCGAGGGGAGCAAACGGTGTAGTACTTATTACTACAAAATCGGGGAAAAAGGGTGATACTCGGATCGAATTTAATTCATCGTACAGTGTCGATAATGTTGCCAAAAAAATTGACCTGTTGAATGCTACTGAATTTGCCGAATTTATCAACGAAATTTATACCAACAGCGGAAATTCCTCTGTTCCATTTCCAAATCCGTCAAGTTACGGAGAAGGTACCGATTGGCAGGATTTGATTTTCAGAAAAGGAAACCTTCAGAATTACAAATTGTCAGCATCGGGGGGAAAGGAAAGTTTCAGGTTTTATACTTCTGTAAATTATTATGATCAGGACGGGATTGTGATCAATTCCGACTACAAACGTTATTCAGGACTTTCCAACCTTGATTTCGAGGCTGGAAAAAATCTAAAAATAGGTACGAAGATGTTTTTCCAACGGTCGTTGCACAATGGCGTTAAATCTCAGGAAGGTTCGGGTGGAACAACAAATACTGGCGTAATTGCAGGGGCCTTGATGATGGAGCCCACGGCCGGAATTTACAACGAAGATGGTTCATATACGATTTCGTCGATAGGCGACCCAAAAGATAACCCGTTTGCTGTGGCGACCGAATATGTCAACGAATCGGTAAACGACCAGTTCCAGGGAAACGGATATGTTGACTGGACTATTCTGAAAGGATTGGTTTTCAGAACGACGTTTGGTGTTCAGATTAATAACAACAGAACAGGTACATACAGCCCGACTACCTTAAATGCTGGCGCAAATGTAGGTGGCGACGCCGATATCAGCGCCAATAAACACACCTCTGTTTTAAGTGAGAACTACTTTTCATATAATAAAAACCTGGGAGAAGCGCACAAGTTAAACCTCATGGCAGGATACTCTTATCAGTCGTACCGGAATGAAAGCTGGACTGCATCGAACAACAAATACATCACCGACTCATATCTTTACTGGAACCTCGACGGCGGAGCTGATTACCAGGTGGCAGCCTCCGGCCTGACCGAATGGGAAATGCTGTCGTACTACGGCAGGGCAAACTATAACTTTGAAGATAAATACCTGTTGACTTTTACCGGCAGGTATGACGGGTCCTCGCGTTTTGGGGCAAATAATAAGTGGGCATTTTTCCCTTCGGGCGCTTTTGCGTGGAATGTAAAACAAGAACCTTTTATGCAGTCCTTCGATGCCATGAGCCATCTTAAATTCAGGGCCAGTTACGGGGTCACAGGGAATTCCGAGATTGGAATCTATCAGTCGCTGGCTAATTTTGCATCTACATCTGCTGTGATTGATGAACAAACGGTTAATGCCGTCAGGCCCTCAACCGTTGCCAATGCCGATCTGTCGTGGGAAAGTACAAACCAAACCGATATAGGATTGGATTTTGGCTTTTTTGACGAACGGATAATTTTTACGGCCGACTATTATTACAAAAAAACCGTGGACCTGCTTTACGAAGTACCTCTTCCCGAATATTCAGGATATGGCTCGAGCCTTAGAAATATCGGTTCCATGGAAAACAAAGGATACGAATTCGGTCTGAGTACAGTAAATTTCAAAAGAAATGATTTTGGCTGGACAACCGATTTAAATGTATCATTTAACGAAAATAAAGTATTGTCATTACCCCAGGGTGAACTTATTTATTCCAGAAGGCCTGGCCATATCATCGGCGACGAAACCCACATTCTTACAGAAGGTTCTCCGGCAGGCTCTTTTTACGGATATATTTATGACGGTGTCAATCCTGAAAACGGGAGCCCCGTTTACAAGGATATTGCAGGACGCGACGCCGAAAATAATCGCATTATGGAGCCCGATGGCAAAGTTAACAGCGACGACCGCACCATTATTGGAAATCCTCATCCCGATTTTATTTTCGGGTTTAACAATACATTCAGATATAAAAATTTTGACCTGAATATCTTTTTTCAGGGGGTGGTTGGAAACGACATGCTGAATTTTACAAGGATGGAGCTCGAGTGGGTCAACGGAAAACAAAACCAGATGGCAACCATTTTAGACCGCTGGACGCCGACCAATACCGACACCAATATTCCAAAGGCCTCAGGAACGTACAGTTCAATTTCATCGTCGCGATGGATAGAAGATGGCACCTACGCCCGTTTGAAAAACCTTTCGGTTGGATACAATGTACCGGGAGAAATGCTACAAAAGTTTGGTATTGAAAAACTGCGTATTTATGCCAGCGGGCAAAACCTGTGGACCCTCACCAACTATACCGGATACAACCCGGATGTAAGTTACAGGGACGGTAACACAAGCCTTGGCCTCGATTATGGAAGTTATCCCAGTACCCGTTCTTTTACATTAGGAATTAACCTTATATTCTAATCACATCAAACTGAAGAAAAATGAGAAAGAATATTTTATATAAAGCACTAATTGTTGCTGTAACGATTTTTATGGGCGCTTGTACCGATCTCGAAGAAAACCCAATCGGGCTTTTGGCGCCGGAATCCTATTTTCAAACCGAAGACGATGTTGAAGCTGCTGTGATGGGGGCCTATTCTTATTTAGCTTCCGAACCGATTTACGGACGTCAATACACAACCGCCGTTTGTTTGCTCGATGACGTTTGCGATATCGGCGACATCGGGACACAGGCCGCGCGTATCAACATAAACAATCATGCAGCTGACGCCAGCAATGGAATGATTACCTCGTTCTGGCCCCGTTTCTACCAGGCAATTGGTGCGGCAAATGCGGCAATTAATGGGCTCGAAAAAATCACCGTTACCGATCAGACCAGGGCAAATGAACTAATGGCAGAAGCCCGGATTATCAGGGCGCATTGTTATTATAGTCTGGTACAGTTGTTTGGCGACATTCCTTATGTTGGAGAGTTTGTAACCGACCCCGCTTCGGTGGCCGATATTTCAAAAACCCCGGAAGCGGAAGTTTACCAGCATATTATTGAAGATTGTGAATATGCTGCTCAAAACCTGCCCGACAAATATACCAACGATATTCGTTGTCGCCCTACTGCCGGGGCTGCCAAAACCATGCTGGCTTCGGTTTACTTAACTCTGGGCGACTATGCGAAAGCAGCCCAGTATGCCGAAGAGGTTATCAATAATGCTTCGGTCTATGGTTATGAATTGCTGGACGATTTTACAAAAATCTGGATTGCCGATGACGGGGACACTAAAGAACACATCTGGACTGTAGATTTTCTCGCAGCAATAACCGATGATCTGTGGTCGCCAATGAGCGGAGTGCGGAATGCCGACATGCAGGGATGGAGCGTCGTGGTTCCCTCTCCGGGTTTTTATGACATGTATGAACAGGGCGACCACCGCATGGAGGTTACCTTTATCCTCGAAACGCCGGTGGGTGGAGTGATGACTCCTTATTCACAATGGAAATGGCCGCGTATCCACTTTGGAAAATATTCGCTTTACCCGGGCGAAAAAGCCAACAGCGAAGGTCGTTACAGCGGGCGTAATTTCCCCATCTTCCGTTTTGCCGAAGTATATCTGATTGCTGCCGAAGCTTTGGCCGAGGTCAACAACGGCCCAAATGCCAAAGCTTACGAATATATTAATAAAGTTAGGGAACGTGCCCGGTTTGGTGGTGCCATTCCTGCTGATCTTCAGTCGGGAATGAGCAAGACCGATTTTATCGACGCAGTATTAAAAGAAAGGATGCTGGAGTTACCGCTGGAATACAAACGCTGGTTCGACATCAAACGCCGCCAGTTGGGCGAGGCTGCTTTTGAAGGGGCAAATTCGTTGGAACCTCATAGTTTCGATCCTTCAAAAAACTACCTCCTTCCTCTTCCGCAGGATGAATTGGATCGTAATCCGAACCTGTTACCTCAAAATCCCGGTTATTAATAAAACGGGAGATCAATAATTTTCCGGAAAGCCTGCAGCAATTTTATTTGCCGGGCTTTCCGGTTAATTCCCGTTCCTTTGTATTTTCCTGAAAATTTACACCCGTCCGATTCAAAAGAACTGCTCTGCTGCCTTTTGGGTTCGATGCCGGGTCAATCAAAAATTATTATTGGATATGGCTGTCAATCAGTTGAAAAATAAACCATCTGCAAAACTATCGAGAAGAGACGTTTTAAAATCGCTGGCTACTTTACCAGTACTCGGCTATTTTGCCAACAGGTTTTATGTGAACATGCCCAATCTCGAAAACGTTTCGTCAAACTCTTTTTCTCTTGGAATTTCGGGAGATATAAATCACCTTCCGGCAAGCAACTACACTTCGAAAGGAGATGAAATCCGTGTCGGGGTTGTCGGAAACGGGTACAGGGGGCCGCAGGTTTTCTGGGCCCTGGGGTTTGCTGCCGAACAATCGGCAAAAAAACACATGGTCAATGGAACACCCGATTCGGCGCTTGAGAACTTTTTTGCCCAGGATGATTTGAACATCGAAATTACAGGTGTTTGCGATACATACTCCGGGCGGGCCGAAGAAGCGGCCGCGATTGTTGCAACTCCGTACCGGTCGGGAAATGCGGCGCAGGCAAAAAGACCCAAAATTTATGCAACCTATCGCGATATGCTGGCCGATAACAACATCGACGCTATCGTAATTATGGTTCCCGACCACTGGCACGAAAAAATGGCAGTTGACGCTGCCCGTGCAGGGAAACACATTTATCTTGAAAAACCGATGTGCCAGACCGCAGAAGAGGCCAAACGTCTGCGCGACGTTATCCGCGAAACCGGGGTGATTTTCCAGGTGGGGCACCAAAACCGGCAGCAGGCCAGTTACATCAAAGCAAAGGAAATTGTTGACAAGGGGGTGCTTGGCCCGGTGTCGGCGGTCGAAACTTTTACCAACCGAAATACCGATCACGGGGCATGGATCAGGGAAATTCCTGCCGGGGCCAACCGATCCAATGTCAACTGGGACGAGTTTCTTGGAGATAAACCAAAATGTGATTTCGACCCCGACAAATATTTCAACTGGCAAAAATGGTTCGAATACGGAACAGGGCCTGCCGGAAACCAGTTTACCCACGAATTTGATTGTGTCAACCAGGTACTCGAATTGGGGATACCAAAACAGGTTGTTGCCACCGGCGGGAAGTATTATTTTAAGGACCCCCGCGATATTCCCGATGTTTTTAACGCCGTTTTTAACTATCCCGATAAAGGGTTGACGCTTACCTACGACTGCACATTACAAAACAGTAAGCTGCGTGATAAAACATTTCTCGGGAAAGAGGCTTCAATGGAGGTAAACGTTGGCGTTGCCGTTTATCCCGATTCTTCTTCAAAAAAATACAAACCATACAAACTGCCTTCTGGTCTGCCTATGTTTACCTATCATCCGAAAGCTACTGCAGTGGATGCCGTAACGTCGGCCACGGCCAAATACTACCACGACAGGGGATTTGGATACACTTATGTGGACGGGAAAAAGATGGATTGTACCTATCTGCACCTTAAAGAATGGTTTTACTGTATCCGCAACGGGAAACAGCCCAGTTGTAATGTGGACCGCGGGTTTGAGGAGACCGTCACTTTTTCAATGGCCAACCGCGCGTATCTCGAAAAAAGGGTCGTGGAGTGGGACAGCGTAAAAGAGGAAATCATTTAACTCTGCGCGCCAAATCGTAACATTTTAATCGTGGTATCAAAAATGGAAAAAAGAATCACAGAAAAAACACAGATTGTTTCCCTTGTCGTTTTAAGGCTGGCCATCGGATGGCATTTTTTATACGAAGGCCTTGTAAAGGTTATCGACCCCGGCTGGTCGGCTGCTTCATTTTTAACCCAGGCAAAAGGACCGCTGGCTTCTGTTTTTATCAACATGGCGGCAAACCCGTCGGTTCTCGGCGTGGTCGATTTTTGTAACCAGTGGGGCCTCGTACTTATCGGTTTTAGTTTGATTGTTGGTCTTCTAAGCCGTTGGGCCTGTATCGCAGGTATGCTCCTTTTGTTTTTGTATTATTTCAGCAACCCGCCTTTTATCGGTATCAGCAACCCGGTGGGCGAAGGAAGTTACCTGATTGTAAATAAAAACCTGGTCGAGTTGCTGGCTTTGTGGGTATTGTACATGTTTCCGACTGAAAAG
>CAYWBV010000246.1:0-6457 GCA_964455785.1 uncultured Maribellus sp. | reverse complement strand
CCGTCAGGCCGTTACAGCAGCAGGTTCGGGTTGTATGGCCGCCATCGACGCAGAAAGATATCTTTCGGAAAAAAATTCATAAAAACAGGGAAAATACCGTAACGAAAAAGGAAAATTAAAATCTCAATAAGATAAAAACGGAAAAACCGGAGTAGATGCACTCATCTACTCCGGTTTTTTTATTTACCTGTTGCGAATTTTAAGTGCGCAAATTATATGGAAATGGATTACATCTCATCTGTTACCAGGGTTTATTTGTTCCTTGCAACAGCCACATTTTACTCCACTGGTCGTCAACAGCCGGATCCAATCTTGTAATTGCATCAGTGACATTTGCACCATTTAGTATCTTTTCATCGTCTCCATAAATATAACGCACCGGAATTTTATCGCCATTACTACCGGCAATCAGATTTGCCCCAAAATTTGGCACACCGGTTCTGCGCCAATCGAACCAGAACTCAGGGGTCATAAAACCTGCCAGCCACTTTTGGGTCATTAACAGGGTTAACTGTTCAGTATCGCCGGCACTATTAAACGTACTGGCCAGATTAGCGAGAAATGTACTTTCATCAAAGGGAATAATTGCATCGGTAACCGGATCATAAACGGTCAAACTTCCGTCTGCAATATTGTATTGCCGGATACTGGCCAAAACGCCAGCCTGGTAATAATCTACTGTTGTACTGGTAGTAATCCAACCCTTCATACGGGCCTCTGCCAGTATAAAATTGAGTTCGGCATAGCTCATATGAACTGCTTTAACCAAAGAATGTACATTTTGAGCAAAAATATCTCCAAGGTAAGAAACATTTGGGTTGGCTGCCAGATCGGTATAAACGCTGGAATTAAGAGCCTTGATCGCGTTAAAATCAGTTCCGGTGTAAAGATTATACAGGTTAGGATCCTGTAGTGCAGGTGGCAGTCCAACATACCTGTGAGTATTGAGCTCTTCAACACCCGGAGTTGAAGAAGGAACATTTCTGATGATTTGACCGTCGGAAAGTTTAACGTACGCAGGAGTTGCATCACTAATCTTTAACTGGGTATCAACAGGCCGGATAAAGACGGTCAAACGCGGATCCAATCCAATCCTCAACTCGTCAACAAAGGTGGCACATGGTTTACGCCGATAGAATTCTGACCGGTTGGTCCAGTTGAGCGGACCACCATACCATGAATTGGCCTTATCACTTCCAACATACGGAACAGAGGCATTATCGCTGTTGGAAGTAAAAATCGGAAACGTTGAGCTATTGCCCACAATTGAACTAAATTCTGCTTTGACATCGACACCGGCAGCGCTCATATCAGTCAATTTCTCCGACAACCTCATTAAATATCTTAACCGCAAAGAGTTGGCAAATTTTCTCCATTTCAAAACATCGCCCTGATACATAAGATCTGCCGTTGAAGCCCCCTCAACAGAAGTTACCTGCGACAAAAGGTCGTTGGCTGATTTCAAATCCGCCAGTATCCCTGCAAAAATATCCTTTTGATTGTCGTAAACTGGTGTATAATTACCCTCCTGGGCTTTCATCGCTTCAGAATAAGGGATATCTCCATATAACGAAGTTAAGTAGCCGTACCAAAAGCTGCGCATAATCTGTCCTACCGCTGTATAGAATTTTTGATTGTCTTCCAGCGTTTCATACTGAGCGTTTTCATAAATATACTGGCTGTTTTTTAGAGAGGCGTAATAGTTTGTTAAAGCTTTGGGAGTCCATACAAAAGTATTGGTTCCTTGCCAGTCGATATAGTCTCTCTGAAGGTATTGTGTCGCTTCAGAAATCGTAACAGTTCCGCCGTAAACGTTTTCATACAGATAGTTACGTCCTGAACCTGAAAGAACAGAAGTTAACACATACTTTACGTTTATATCGCTTGCACTTAGTTGATCCGGGCTCTTGTTAATCTCTGTGAGGTCTTCACAGGATGTTGTCAGCAGTATAATTATTGTAGTAACGCTGAGTAATATCGTTTTTATTTTTTTCATCTCTTTTGATATAAAATGATCTCTTTTCATCTCTTACGATTTTAGAAGGTAACATTAACTTTAAAACCGACAGGCATAACAATTGGCGAGGCATTCCAGAGGCTTCTTCCCTGGTTTGTAACACCTGTGATGCTGTTCTGATTGTAGATCGATTCCGGATCCTGGTTGGTCTTGTTCGCTGCATAAAGAATTATGTTCTTCATAAACCCTGAAACGGTAATACTTTGAGTAAACAGTTTCTGCGCGAATGCATCGGGGAGCGTATATGAAATTGCAATCTCCCTGAGTTTGACAAACGAAGCATCATAAATCCATTTGTATCTTGTACCCGTATTCCAATATCCACCTGATGGCTGGAAGATGTCGTATGCTTTCACGTATTTGGTTCCTTCTCCACCGAAATTTTCAATATAACCTCCCTGTCCATCTGATCTTACTCCGGGGAAAAACGCTCCTTCATATACTCCGTTAGAGTAAAGAAATCCTCCCAGATCCTGTGTCCGTCCACCAATCCACACATCCTGCTGATAAATCTCAGGATTCGATTTGATTTCGTCGGCCAAAGCATTATTATCGCCATTGAATGAATTGTTGTTAAGGATACCCGTGAAAGTACTTGAATTGGCATTATCATGGAAATACTCAACTTTCCCTGCCCTTGCCAAACGCATCATCGTTTGATCGTAATATTCACCACCTTGTCTCCAGTCAAAGCTCAATGAGACTGTAACTTTTTTATACGCAACGCTGGTTTGTAACCCCATCATAAAATCGTGCATATAATTACCCGCTTTTACAACCTCCGAACTATTTATCTGCAATTTACCGTTTGAATCGAGTATAGGCCAGCCATAATAAGGGCTGCTTTCATCTTCCACTCTTTTCATATCCCTGGTATAAATATCGCCGATATAATCTCCCACCTTGGTCCAGGCATACACAGAGGTACTTTCCCAAAACTGGAACTGATCAATTCCCGGGGTTAGCTCTTTTAACTTACTTCTTTCACGGGTAAAATTAACGTGTATATCCCAGTTCCAATCTCTGGTCTGCACAGGAATGATATTTAACCCGATTTCCAAACCTTTATTTTCAACATTCCCGGCATTAATCGTTGCCGATGTATAACCCGACAACGCTGAGGTAGAAGCCTGTAGTATCTGGTTTGTATTCTGAACCTTATAGTAAGTAAAATCTGCGCCGATCCGGTTATTGAATAAGGAAATATCCGTTCCAATTTCAAACGCCTTGGAAATCTCGGGTTTCAGGTTGATATTAGGCAAGCTGGTCGGAACCGTGTACATCGTATTGCTGCCCCAGGTTCCTTGAGTTAGTATCGTAGCAATGACATAAGGATCTGTATCCTTACCCACTTGCGATAATCCTGATCTGATTTTAAGCAGGGAAATACTTGAAGGGAGAGGGATCATCTCGTTAAGCAAAAAACTGAGTGAAGCAGACGGGTAGAAATAGGAGCGGTTATCTTCGGGTAATGTACTGGACCAGTCATTTCTGGCGGTTGCTTCAAGAAAGATCATATTATTATAACTTACATTAAGCAAACCGTACACACTGTAGATATTCTTTTTATAGGTTTTATCATAATATGTCAGTCCATTCCTGTTGACATTGGAGAGTGTGTAAAGTCCCGGAAGAACAAGAGGATCTCCGCCCGCATACATTTCGTAACGACGTTGTGTCATCAGGTTACCTCCAGCAGATGGGGCAATTTCGAACTTTCCTATCTCTTTTTTGTAGGAAATAAGGAAATCGGCATTCATTTCTCTCAGATTATTTATCGTTTCACTATAAGTACCCTGAGGTTTGTTTTGTCCGCCGCCATCGCCTCCATAACTTGACCAGGCTTGCCGGTAAACCCGCTTCTCGTTGTTGCTGTTCAAGGCATAACGACCCATCACTTTTAAATCAGGAAGAATCTGGTAATCGAGTTTCATGTTCCCAAACATTCTCATTCTGTCAAAGCTATCTTTGAGTTCATAAGCCGCAAACCATGGGTTGTCATGAGCTGTATTAATATTTTTTTGCAAAATATTGGGTGTTGTCCAGTAATCTTTAAGATCATTAATATTAACATGGGGAGAAATCTGGTAAACAGCCATATATTGGGTATCTCCCCCGTTTTTTAGCGGATAATTGTCTGAACTCGGATTCGAAATATCAATATTGGTAGAAAGTTTTACTTTTTCAGTGATGTTGTATATTGTTGACAGATTCACTCCATTCCGGTCCAATTCAACACCAGGATAAACTCCGTCAGCATCAAGGTGGGAAAGTCCAAGCCGGAAACTCCCGCGATCATACGAACCGCTGACACTTGCATCATATACTGTTTCAAGCCCTGTTTCAAAATAATCCTGAAGTAAGTTATTGTAAAAAACCAACGGTTTGGATTCACCGTTTGTATTCCACTGAATGGCAGAAACGCCCTCCTCAGGGCCATTAAACTGCTGGTATGAGTTTTCATTTAAAACACCGCTTATACCCGAAGAAAATCTGTTTTGCAGTTCAATATATTTGTAGGGGACAGAATAAGTAGATCCGATACTCACGTCAACACCAATTCCATTCTTGTTCAGTTTACCTGATTTACTGGTAATCAAAATCACGCCATTTCCAGCCCGCGATCCGTACAAAGCTGCTGCGCTCGGGCCTTTTAATACAGAAACACTCTCGATATTATCAGGACTGATATCCTTCATCACCTTTTGATCGCCAGTTGGTACACCATCGACAATAACCAGCGGATTATTGTTGCCGGCAAGAGATGTAATACCACGAATATTGACATAAGTATCGCCGTTAACATCATTCGATGTGGTGGTGATTTTCACTCCCGACATTTTCCCTGCCAGTGCACCGAGCAGGTCTTTCTGAGGCACGCGGTTCATCATTTCCGATTGTACCTCTCCAACTGAATATCCCAGGGCCTTTTTCTCGCGTTTTAAACCTAATGCAGTTACTACAACTTCATCCAGCCCAATGGCAGTTTCAACCATTACCACATCAATTTGTTGTCTTCCAGCCACCTCAATGTCTTGCGTCGTCATTCCAACAAACGAAAACTGCAAAACAGCATTGTCAGGCAGATTGGTCATTAAATAGTTCCCATCGGAATTGGTGACCGTTCCCTGCGTGGTCCCTTTAACTACCACGGTAACACCAGGCAGCGGCTGTTTGCGGGAGTCGGTCACGTTCCCCGATACCGATTGTTGCTGAAAACCGGCAATTGTACCATCCGCTGTTAGTTTTGGAGTAGTTAAAACAATAAACCTGTCCTTTACAGTATATCCCACATTGGTTCCTGCAAACAACAAATCCAAAACCGTTTCAATTTTCTGGTTCTCCACATGCACCGTAACTTCTCTGTCTACATCTACAAATTTGCCGCTGTACATAAAGTAGAATTCGCTTTGTTCCTCTATTTTTGACAGGACTTCCTTCACTGTGGCCTTCTCGATATTAAGGTTGAGTGTTTTAGTTTGTGAATAGGTTTTATTGGCAAAAACACTTACCACAGAAATCAATAGAAAAAAGCTTGTTAGCTTCATAACCCTACATATTTTTTTCATCCCGGGAATTACAATATTCCCAGTCAAACCATACTTTTTTTTCATACTTTTGTTCTGATTAGTTTAAAACTACCCTGTATATTCTACAGGGTTTTTATTTAATTTCTTCAGGGAAGTGTTGACGCATTTCCCTGTTGTTTTATCATAGTCGGTTTATCATAGGCAAAATATATTTTAGTTGGTTACTGATTTTTTATCCTTTCTCAAAAATTATTTTTTGTTTTGAAAATGTACCATCCGGTAATTTCTTTCTCGGAAGCGCTTTATAGGTCACAGGCGTTGCTATTGACATCAGATCAAGTATTTGAAAAAGGTGTTCATCAATTATTGTAACGGTATATATGTAGTCCTTAATGTCGTCATCAATTTCAATATCAACATTAAACATGCGGCTAAGCCTTTCCGCAACCTCAACGATGGGTGCATCCTCAAAAACCAGTTTACCATCTTTCCAGGCGACATACTTCCCGATATTTCCCCGGGTAGCGGTAACATCGCCCGTTTTTATATTATACTTGACATGCTGACCGGGCGCCAATGTTCCAATAGTATTCTTTTTTCCCTTCTCGCCGTTTTTTTCCAAAACCACCTTTCCTTCTACCAAAGTTGTTTCAATAACATCGTCGTCAGAATAAGCCAAAACATTAAAAACAGTTCCCAATGCTGTTATATTTAACTTTTCGGTTTTAACGACAAATGGTTTTTCAGGATTGTGGGTTACATTAAAATATCCTTCACCTGTTAATACCACTTCACGGGTTCGGCCTGAAAAAATTTGAGGGTATTTAATTTTGCTGCCAAAGTTTAAATGAACTTCCGAACCATCGGGCAACTGTACCACTGTTCTTGAACCGATTGGCGCTATAATTTC
>CAYWBV010000245.1:0-6479 GCA_964455785.1 uncultured Maribellus sp. | reverse complement strand
GTGATGGAATACAGTATCGGTTTTTTTGGAGGTTCGGCTTTGGCATACAGCGTTTTCAGTTCAGTGTGGCCCGAAAATGTCAGTACTCCAAAACCCTGGGAAAACAGGACTGCACTCTTTTTCCTTTTAATATTTGTCCCGCTTATTGTTTTCAAGGAGAGCCTGCAATACAATTTGCTGGTTGTGAGGCTGGGAGATGTAGTCAAACCCGAAAATGTTGCCCGGTTAAGTAGTGTTTTTGTAATGACGCTTATGGTTGTTCTCTTTTTTATTGTGTGGTACCGTGTCGAAAGAAAGAGGTTTAGTGTCGGCAGAAAGTACTCAAGGTTTGTTTTTGTCGCGTACTTTGTAACGTACATTATATTGAGTTTTGTTGTTTCCGGGTTATTTGCAGGCCATATTCCGCTGAATCATTGGCTGTATCTCGTAAACTTTATGGTCGTGCTGTTTTTACTGGAAAAACGATACCCTGTTTTTTTCAGCAATCCGGTTCCTGAAAGAAATAATAAACTTTTTATCGGGATTCTTGTTTTTATCCTTACTGTTCTTGTTTTACTTGCATTTATTGCTGTGAATATACATGGCGAAATGAACGGTGCACACGATCGTTTTCCTCTGAATTGACCCAAATAAATATTAATCAGTATTTTTATATTTTTAATCATAAATTGATTAAATGTTAACCTGAATTACATTTTTGTTAAAATATAAATCATAAAAAGGGTTAAAATTTGATGTGTATTGAATAAAAATTCATTAGTATTTCTTGTTTTAATTTTAAAACTTTGTATGGGTAGATACTGGATTAGTCTTACTCTATTAATTAACCAAATTTTCTGTGAAATGAAAGAAAGAATTTTAAAAACACTCTTGTCAGTGATGTTTATTCTTTTATCAGTTACCGTATTCGCACAAATAAATGTGAGCGGAACTGTAAAAAGTGATTCCGGTGAATTATTACCGGGAGTTTCTATTGTAATTAAGGGTACGAATACCGGGGTAGTTACCAATATTGATGGTAATTATTCTCTTTCGGTACCTGGCGCTCAATCTGTCCTGGTTTTTTCGTTCGTTGGAATGCAAACCCAGGAAGTAACGGTTGATGGAAGATCTGTAATAGATGTTACGTTGGCCACTACAACTATCGGAGTTGACGAAGTTGTTGTAACCGCTTTGGGAATGCAAAAAGAAAAAAAGGCGCTTGGTTACAACATCTCGTCTGTTAACAGTGACGACATTGAAACAGGCGGCACATCTAACGCCTTAAAATCATTGGAAGGGAAAGTAACTGGTGTTCAAATGAATAGTCTTACTTCTTCACCAACATCATCGGTTATGTTTAATATCCGCGGCGCTACATCATTAGCGGGAATAATGAAAGGGAGAAGTGGTAATATCAACAATGAAACTCAGCCATTAATCGTGCTAAACGGAGTTCCGGTGAGTTCAAACACCGTTGGAACTTCAGCCGGTATTGATGTAGGTAATTATATGTCGTCAATTAACCCCAATGATATAGAGAGTATCTCTGTTTTGAAAGGCGCCAGTGCCGCTGCACTTTACGGATCATCTGCAGGTAATGGCGTAATTATGATTACGACAAAATCTGGTAGCAAAAGCAAAAAGGGTATTGGTGTTTCTGTCAGTAGTGTAACCTCTATGGATCAGGCATATAGTTCCCCTCCTGTGCAGAGGCAGTTTTTTCAGGGTGGAGAAGAAGGCGAACCAATGACTGACGATAAAAAGGGATTGGGATGGGCTATTGATGATAAGGTTAATAACAATACCCCAGTCTGGAGGTGGAATATTCTGACCCAAGAATGGGAACAGTCTGTACTTGAAGTTCGCGGAGATAAGGATCCTTTGCTTGCGTTCCTTGAAACAGGTGTCATGTTGGACAATAATATTGGTGTAACGGGAAACTACGACAAAGGAAATTATAGAGTGAATTTTGGGAATATGACTTATAAAAGTGTTGTTCCCAGCAACAAAACCATCCGCAATAACATTTCTTTTGATGGCCTGTATAAAATTACTGATAAGGTTTCTGTATCCTCTCAGGCATCCTATTCTCGTACATTTGTTCCAAATCAGTCGCATGTATATGGTAAAAGAGAAGATAATCCTCTGGCTCATGCTATGTCAATGCCAATCAATATGCCAAAAATGTCAGAATGGAGACAGGCAGACACCTGGTTAACAGACTGGACAGGTACTTATCAAAATACTCCCTATTTGAATAATCCGGGTGAAGAGCGTCTGAGCAGGGTAAATAGTTCCGGTTTTGACAAAGCTGTTGGAAAAAACGGACCTTATTTTGCGGCTGAAAATATTATCAGAACCTACTCGAAAGATATAGTTTTTGGGAAAGTGCAGTTGGATTGGAAACTGAGTGAGCCTCTTCTGCTCACATTACGTTCAGGGTTAAATCATGAAACTTTTGCTTTTGAACGTAAAACTCCATGGGGTTCGGAAAGAGCTGAAAAGGGTGGTTATGAGCAACGACATTCAAATAATATCAGTGTCAAAACGGATGCGATGTTGGCTTACAACAAATATTTTTTGGATGATAAACTTTCAGTGGATGGTTTGGCAGGTTTTTCCTACAGTTTTGGAGAGTCAAATAGTTCCGGTTTTGGTGGTAATGAGTTAACTACTCCCAATTCATTCAACTATAACTCTTTGCCTGCTAACGTTAAGCAAGCCGCTTCTTTTGACAGGGGATATTCTTCAAGAAATTATGGCGCTTATGCTACGGCGACAATTGGCTGGCAAAGTATGATTTATTTAGAATTATCCGGACGTAATGACTGGGTTGGTATTCTGGAGCATGAAAAAGACAGTCATTTTTACCCGGGCGCTTCTTTAAGCTGGATTGTCTCAGAAACATTTGACTTTGGAAGCTCGATTAATCTCTTTAAACTGAGAGGCGGATATGCTGAAACAGGTTATGGTATCGGAAGTCCTGTAAACTTAGATAGCTACGGAATCTCAGCTTCGACCTGGAATGGAGTTACGATGGGAACTGTGGGCGGAACCCTTGTTGATGCGAGTATTGAACCTGAACTAAATGTTACCAAAGAAATTGGTCTTGATTTTGGATTCTTGGACAACAGAATACTGGGTGAATTCACGGCGTATTCTAAAAATCACATCAATCAGATACAAAACCTTCCTGTAGTGGCTTCTTCTGGTTTTAGTTCTGTATTGACAAACATGGGTTCTGTAGAATCTACCGGTATTGAGGCATCTCTTACTATTGTGCCCATCCGGAATAATAACTGGGAGTGGAGTTTAACCGGGAATATTACGACATTTAAATCAGTGATAAAAGAGCTCGACTCACGGTTTTCAGAAAAGTTATATCCTTATGAGGGATCTGCATTGCTTTCTCTCTTTAAAGGATCAAAAGTTGGCGATCTATATGCTGAAAATCCAATCAGCCGTATTCAAACCGGTAAATATAAAGGAATGATGCTGACAGGTGTGGATGGTATTATTGAAGAGGCTGTTACAACAACTGACCATATCAGAAAAAATGGTTATTTGGGGAACATGAATCCCGACGCAATTCTAAGTTTTAGTACTGACGTTAAATATAAAAACTGGAAACTTAATGTTGTGTCGAGCCTTAGACTTGGAGGCGTGTTTATCTCTGAAACACAGAAGATTATGGTGGATGACGGTATGGCAGATATTAATGCTATTTATGGGGATAAATATAGTGAATATTGGACGGGTGGTCGTTTTGCAGGAGGATTATCCAGTATGCCTAACCCCGAAGACATGTTTACGGGTGAAGGCTATGAAGATTACCGGGAGAAAATGCAAAACCTAATGACGTTATATAATGGTGACCCAAGGTATTTCGGTTATTGGAATGCTGTATTTATTAATCCTAATTACGACTTATCAGGCTTAACACCTGAAGAAAAGCTAAGCCTCCCGGATGACGCTTATATCAAAAATGGCGATGATCCTTATAATACGATCTATTTAAATCCTTATGGAATGGAGGGAAACGAATTGTGGTCAGGAGCTCAATTCAGGACCCATGATGCAACAGTCTTTAAAATTAAAGAGATAAATCTTACTTATAATTTTAATGGATCTGTTGTCGAAAAACTTCATTGTCAGGATATATCCATCACAGCTTTTGCCAAGAATGTTATGTTTTGGGCTAAAAACAAGATGAATGAAGATCCAGAGACTGCTTTTAGAGATGGCATTTCCGGAATGGGAATTTCACAATTCGGATTACCGCCACTGCGTACAATGGGACTAAGAGTTGGCTTTAACTTTTAATGAACCCCTATAATTAATAATAAAATGATAATGATTATGAAAAAGCTAATATTATATTTCACCTTTTGTTTGATGGTGATAATGGGTATTTCTTGTACCGACCAGTTACGAATAGATGAAAGAGAAACATCTTTTGATGTCAATTATTTTACATATTCACGGTATCAGCTAACTACTGCTATTGTAAATGTGGCTAAGAATTATGGTTCAGCGGTAAAAGATGAACCCAAAGGACAATGCGCACTGTATTTTATGGATTGTTATTCCAGCGATCAGGTTAGCGGATTTTATACGAATACGGGGCAAAATTGGGATTTCCAGGGTAGTAACGCTTACACAAACGAACTTCGTACACTTGCTGCTATAACTGAGCTGGCAACAACTGAGGGCAATATGGCCACAGTAGCTGCGGCAGATATCCTAAAATGTGTTATTGGAGCATATCTTACTGAAAAATACGGAGATGTTCCATTCAGTGAATCTGTCCAGGGACGGACCGGAAATCTTTTCCCTAAATTCGACACTCAAAAAGAAATCTATGAATCTATGTTTGAGATGTTGGATAAAGCAGTTGAAATTTTGGCTGATCCCGGCAGTGAAGGACTACCTGCCAATCACGATGTACTTTTTGCAGGAGACAAAGCAAAATGGCTCAAATTTGCTAATTCTCTGAAATTTCGTTTAATGGCTCATTCTTATGAGGCATTTAAACAAGCGGGAAGGGATCTTGGCGCTGAAATGCAGGCAATAGCAAGCAGTAATAACTATATGTCTGCTGTGGCCGACAATGCTGCCCTTTCTTTTTCCGGTATCAATGAAGGAGAATCCTGGTATCTGCAAACTCAATGGGGGACTGGAAATGATTATACTGAGCAAAAACCGACAAAATACCTGATTGACCAAATGGTTGCTTTTGACGATCCCCGGATGTATGTCATTTTTGCTCCGGTACTTTCTCCCGTATCAAGTAAAACTGAACAGGCAGATGAAGATATAAAGATAAATGGTTATACCTACACAATTACCTATTATCCATCAACCCTTTATCAACCATCAGAATTAGATGCTGCAGGAAGGGATTTAAATGGTAATATAACTACTGTCCCTTATATTCTTGATAGTAAATGGTTCGGAACTCCAAATCCGTTAAATGTTCACCTTCAATATGCGGGTTCAGGCTTGGCGGGAAGTAATAGCTTTTATGATAATCGTCGTATAACCGGATTCTCAAAATTGATTTCAGAAACAAATAATAGTAGTCTTAGAGCAGTATTAATGGAATCGAGCGAAATGATGTTCCTGCTTGCGGAAGCCCGACAGAAAGGATGGATCTCCGCTGGCACGGTCGAAGATTATTATAAAAAAGGAATTAAACTTTCGTTTGAAAGATGGCAAATTGTTGATGGTATAAAACCTGAAACACATATTGGTTCTGATCAAATAATAGATAGCTATGATGAATACTGTGCAAAAGCCGGAGTTGTTTTGGATGGAACTTCTGCTGATCTTGATAAAATTGCACTGCAGAAATGGTTGTCTTTACTGATGACCAATCATACAGAAGCTTTTACCGACTATTTAAGAACTGGAAAACCTGAATTTGTTGGTAAAATAGCGCCTTCATTTTCTTCATATGCCTATCCGCAACGATATAACTATCCGTTGGATGAAGCTAGTAATAACAAAGAAAATTATACTGCTGCCGTTACTGCATTAGGTGGGAAAGACCTCCCATCAGCAAAGATGTGGATATTAAAATAATAATTGATTTAAATTGATAACTAAGGGTGCTGTTTTGAAAATACAGCACCCTTTTTCCAACTATTTTGAAATAAAATTCTAATGTTTAGCAAAACAATTTGATGTTGTTTGGATTTATCTTTTTGGCGCGTGGCTCTCTCAAATATTTTTTCAATCGTCATAGAAAATTATTTGGCTGATTGATGAGTTGTAAATTCATTTTTCTACAATTATGATACAATCGAAATACCTTTTCTTCCTGTACCTTTTATTTTCGGCGAATGTTTTGGCCGCAAATTCCTTTGTCGCAAAGGGAAAGGTATTTTGGGATGTAAATCAAAACGGGAAAGCGGATACTGGTGAAAAAGGAATTAAAAATGTAGCTGTTTCCAACGGAACCGATGTTGTTCTTACCGATGAAAATGGCGGTTGGG
>CAYWBV010000244.1:4165-6491 GCA_964455785.1 uncultured Maribellus sp. | reverse complement strand
TTTTTATAAAAACTTCCTGCACCACATCTTCGGCGGCTTCCTTCGATTTCAGGTAACTGAATGAAAACCGGAACAACGGCTGGCTGTAGCGGTCGAACAATCTCCGGAACGAATCGTGGTCATCCCTTTTTAACCGGGAAATCAGTTCGGCATCAATATCTGATTTTTTATTGGTCACCTGTAAAAATCAAAAATTCAGGGGTGAAGTTAGAAAAATTTATTTTGTTTACTAAAACAAACTTTGTTTTGCACAAAAAAATCATTCAGATCAACTGATTCAATTGTTTAGCCGGTACTATTCATAAAAAACTCACGCAGAGCCGTCGGGAATGTAGGTGCACGACAAAATTCCCTCCGGTCAATTATTTCGCGAATCCATCCGGAATTCACGAGAGAACTATAAAAATTACATTTATTAACCACGAAAAACGCAAAAAACACGAAAAGAGATACGTCTTCGACGTATGAATTGCAACGCAATTTTTCTTTTGGGATTTAGAGCGAATGGCACCATATCAGCCTTTTGGTTTCAGGGAAGAAAAAGGGATTCCCGCCAACAAAAATTCATTTTCCAGGCACTCCCGGTACACTGCTACCAAAAATCCGCATCCAATTTCCTTGTAAACTTCAAATGCCGCCCCTTGAATCTTACAGGCTTCTTCAGCATAGAATAGTTTCATTGTTCTATTTTTAGGAGATTATACAAATAGAAGTTGTCAAAAGTTAAAAAAATTGTCTTGTTCAATCCCCCTTTAATTCCCCCTTCGCCAAGGGGGACGCGCCCTGATGCAGCGACGGAAGCTGAACGGAGTGAGTCCTCCTTTTAAAAGGAGGTGTCCCGTCTCAGACGGGACGGAGGATTAAATTAATGTTCAACTTTTGACAACTTCGAAGTGAAAATTTTGAAATGATTTCTATTCTACTTTCTGTACAGGAAGTTTCTCTTTTAACCGTGTCAGCGCTTCCACATAATAGTAATCAGCGTAAGTCAGCGGAACGTCCACTTCCGAGTTGCCCGGTTTATGCCCGGTACTGTGTTTCAAAATAAAATTACCGTTGGTACCTGCTTCGGCAAGATATTCCGGCGAAGAGAGCGATCGGATCTGTTTCACGGCAAAGTCATAATATTCCTTACTCAGGTCGCCCGATACATAACCACTCAGTTCCAGCAAGGCCGAAGCCATCAGTGCAGCGGAAGAAGCATCGCGCGGTTCATCCGGGATATTGGGTGCATTAAAATCCCAGTAGGGTACCAAATCTTCCGGCATATTGGGGTGATGAATGAGGAAATTGGCAATATTGACGGCAAAATCCAGATAACGCTGTTCCTGTGTTTCGCGAAACATCATCACATAACCATAAAGTCCCCAGGCCTGCCCTCGTGCCCAGGCCGAAGAGTCGGCTGCTCCCTGGTGGGTTTGTTTCTTTTCTGGTTGAAAGGAAATGGTGTCGTACGAAACCACATGATAACAACTGTAATCGGGACGGTAATGTTCCACCATCGTAACGTCGGCATGAGATTTTGCGATGTTTGCATACGCGGTGTCGCCGGTATGTTTGGCTGTCCACATGATCAGTTCAAGGTTCATCATGTTATCGACAATCACCGGGTATTGCCATTTTTTGTTGGATTCCCACGATTTAATCACCCCAATATTCGGATTAAAACGAGTACACAACGAATTGGTGCCGGTAACCAGTACTTCTTCGTAAGCCTTGTTTCCTGTCAGGCGAAGGCCGTTTCCGAAACTACAGTAAAGCATAAAACCTACGTCGTGGTTATTGGTGGTATATTTTTCGCGTTCCACCCTCATGGTAAACATTTCAGCATATTTTTTTACCTGTTCGTCGCCGGTATTCTGATAAACATACCACAACACACCGGGAAAAAATCCGCTGCACCACCAGCGGGAATCAGAAGTAACGAGATTTCCCTCTTTGTCGATAGTACGCGGAAGAAGCGAGTCGCGGTGTTCCAATGACTGCGCCATCAGAATGGATTGCTGTTTTGCGCGGTCGAGCCCCAACGCAACAACATCTTCAATGGGGATCACTTTTTCGATAGTCTTTTTTTCTCCGCACGAGAATAAAAGAAAGGACAGAATTACCGCAAAAAATATTGACAACTTATTCATAATTAAAAAGTTAGATGATTAATATTTCAATTTTTATTTTATAATTTCGGCTAATATACAACCTCAAAGGGTAATTCTAAAATTGATGTTCTATCCTGAACGTTGAAAACCGGCTACCTGTTTACGAAAAGAACCATCCCGCTTAGGTTCGTATAAAAACAAATTTGCTGAATGCGTTTTTCCCATTCCAA
>CAYWBV010000244.1:0-4155 GCA_964455785.1 uncultured Maribellus sp. | reverse complement strand
AACAACATCTTCAATGGGGATCACTTTTTCGATAGTCTTTTTTTCTCCGCACGAAAACAAAAGAAAAGGCAGGATTATCACAGAAAAGATTGTCAGTTTATTCATAATCAAAAAAATTAGATGATTTTTATTTTAAAAATTTGGGCTAATATACAACCTGAGACGGTAATTATAAAATTCAGTACAAAAAACCGAAAAGCCACAATGGGATGGTGTGGGCAAATCCGTTTTCAATGTTATCTTGAACAACGAAACCATCGTTTACGTGTTTAATCTGCCTCTTTGTTTTACCAGCGCCTCCAACCTCGAAGGTATAACGACCATCAACCAAAAAGTCTCCAGATTGGGGTAAAGTAACCTGATGCACCGCACTGATTTGATTTAAAAAAAATGTTTCACGCACTGTGCCGATGTCCGGATTACGATTTATCGATAACGCCCAGGCCAGAGATGAATTATGCAGATAAAGTTTTTCAGGTTTAGTCAGGTAACCGGTAGGAAAACTGTCTTGACGCAGTATGAGCAACAGGTCAGCCCTTATCAGCAAATCAATCATTTTTAATAGAATGTCGCGGGCAACACCAGACTTTCTGCTTAATTCCGATATATTTGGTTTAAATGGCACACTGTCAGCAATTAAAGCCAGCACTTTTTGCAAAGAAACAATACTGGAATAGGTAAACGATGCAATAGCCATCAGGTCGGCCTCTATAATAGTTTTAACGGTAGCTGCCAGCTTTTCGTGAAAGAGCGCAGGATATTCGAAATAGTAGGGATAAGCACCCGACTTAAGATACTCGCCAAACAAAACCAACGGCCTGATTTGCTGATTAATTTTCGATGAAAGCGCCATGTGGTCGCCCATAACCTGGGTCAGCGTCACAGGCGAAAGATGTATGCCGGTTTTAAAATGTACAAATTCACGAAACGAAAGGTTGTAAAGCCGGAAAACTGACGATCTCCTGCTTAAATCGGCCCCTGACTGATGTAGAAGTAATGCCGATGAACCGGAAAAAACAATTCGTAACGAAGGAAAATCATCGTATATACTCTTTATTTCAATTGCCCAATTAGGATATTTGTGTACTTCATCGAGAAAAAGGTGTTCGCCACCTTGTTTATAAAATTGTCCGGCCAATTCGTAAAGCGAATGGTTCAAAAGTACTAACCTGTCTAGTGAAATATACAAGGCCCTGTTACTCACTCCGTAGGTTAGTTTCAGGTACTGAAGCATCAATGTAGTTTTGCCGGTACCCCGGGCTCCTAAAATACCTGTTAACCGCTGATTCCAATCTATTTTTTCAAACAGATACCGCACAACTTCAGCAGAAGTCACCTCAACCAACCTTGCCGATGTTTCAAAAAGAGTATTCATTCTGTTGTTATTTTACAACAAATATAAAAATATTCTGTTGTTATTTTACAACAAAAATTGATATTCTTCTCATCATAAATCGGTCATCACGTAATTGTGTAGATGTCATTTGTTTTTGGACTGAAGAAGAAAATAAACAAAAAACTGGTAAATCACCTCGTTGGACTCCCCGTTGGGTGAATGGTCGGGGCGGTTGGTCATGGCCACACAGTTAGCGTAGCCCAGCAACTGATTCACTGCGACAGTATGATTTAGCGCCTTCCACCTTTCCGGCGGATCCGACGAGCCTCCCGAAACCAGGAAAGGCCGCGGCGCCATCAGCGTATGTAATTCGTGCAAATCGTAACCCTCAGCGACAAGTTTTGGATACAACCCTTTTGCATCTTCTTTCATTCCAGTCTTTCTCCAGCCGTCTGTCCACGGTGGAGGATAATAACCCAGGTACCAAGGTTCCCAGTAATTGACCATGGAACCTTTTGTTTCGTCAAAAACAATCCCCGGATCGGACCAAACGGCACAAGCAAATTTTTCATACAGGCACGAGGCAAACATCGCCCACTTTCCGCCAAACGAATGACCGACAATCCCGATCCGGGTGGAATCGACACCCGGAACTTTCGCCAGCGCCTGCCACGCGTTGGCGGCTGCATATCCGAGCATCGACAGCGGCTGCACCTGCGCATTTTTTATATCAGGCCAGTAAAGCGAATAGGTTCGGCTGGCGGTTGCTTCTGTTGTACCGATGGAAAGCGTAACAAAACCGCGGCGGACCAGTTGAACGGCAAAATCGCGGAAAGGTTTGTCCCCCGCACCGATTGCGGTTTCGGGTTCATAAAAAACAGTGATAACCGCCGGCTTCTCTCCTTTCCCATCCGGAATTAAAAGATAACCCTCCGTCTGTTCACCCGGAATCCATTCGAAACGTACCCTGTGCTGCGTAAAGTTTTCTCTTTTTACCGTTTCTGTAATTTCCAGTTGCTGACCGGTAATCAACTCCGGCCACTGCCCCATCATACTGTGCCAGCGGTCAAGGATTTCCTCTCTTCTTTTGGACCAGTCGGCCGATGTTTTTACCGAATCGCCGTTGTAAAACAACAGGGGTGAACGGAAAGGACCATAGTCATTCTGAAATTCAGCAGGCGGTGAAAAATACGGGGAGATATTTTTCCACGCCTCGCGGATGTCCGGATTGTTTTTCTTTCCGGGTTGACCACCGGCAACCAAAAAGACAAAAAGTAAATTCAACAGAAAAATGATTGGTTTCATATTCACTTTTATTTTCTTCATCCATCAATAATATGATATATCATCTGAAAAAATAACGGTTTCTGATAAAATCCGTTTTGAAATGGTTATTTTCAACTATTTCAGCAGTTCCAAAATCTCCTCCTTCGTAATTTCCTGAAACGGATTGTTCGAGTTGATAAACTTGTCGGCCAGGGAACTTTTGCGTTCCTGTAATAACTGAATTTTTTCCTCGATTGAATTTTCGGTGATAAACCGGTAAACAAAAACATGTTTGTCCTGCCCGATGCGGTGCGCCCGGCTCACGGCCTGGTTTTCGGATGCCGGGTTCCACCACGGGTCGATGATAAACACATAACCGGCCTGGGTGAGGTTCAGCCCTACTCCGCCCGCTTTTAACGAAATCAGAAATATACGGTTCTCCGGGTCGTCCTGAAACTGCCGGATCACCTTCGCGCGTTGTGAGGTTTGTCCGGTTAACAGGCTGTATTTCCAGTTTTCCTGTTCTATCTTTTCGCGCAACAGTTCGAGGTGTTTTACAAACGACGAAAAAATGAGCACCTTGTGGTTTTCGGCCATCAGGTTCTCGAGCATCCTGAATATCTCGTCGAACTTCCCGGAGCCACCGTCCGCCTTTTTTTCCAGCAACGACGGATGGTTGGCCAGTTGCCGCAGTTTGGTCAAACCCTGCAAAATTACAAACGAAGATTTGGGAACTCCTTCTTTTTCGATATTGTCGAGAATGGCATTCCGTACAACCGACTTTTCCAGTTCGTACTTTTTTTTCTGTTCAGGCGTCATTTCGCAAATGTGTACCTGCTCCATCAGCGGCGGCAAATCTTTGGCCACTTCCTCCTTTTTCCGGCGCAGCACAAACGGGCGAATCATCAGTTGAAGTTTTTCCTGCTGTTCCTTGTCGCCATGTTTTTCGATGGGCGTAATAAAATAACGCTGAAAAAAAGCCAGGTTGCCTAAAACGCCCTTGTTCAGAAAATTCATCTGCGACCACAAATCCGAGAGTGAGTTTTCGATAGGCGTACCCGTCAGTACCAGCCGGTGTGTCGCTTTTAATTGCATAATCGCTTTGTAGGTTTTCGAGGCCGGGTTTTTAATGTACTGGCTTTCATCTAAAATCAGGTAAAAAAAGCTGGTTGAGCCTAACATTTCGCTGTCGTTGCGGATGGTGCCGTAGGTGGTGATGACAACATCGTAATACTGCGCCATTTTTTCCATCTCTACCGCCTTTTTCCGTTGTGCGCCAACGTGTTTGTATATTTTCAGCGAAGGCGTAAATTTTCTGATTTCGTTCTCCCAGTTATGCACCAGCGAAGTGGGGACAACAATCAGACTGGCGGGTTGTACCTCATCAGGTTCAGCTTCTGTAGCAAACAATTCGAGTTGTCCGGTGGCCGCCAGCGGATTTTTTATTTTGATTTCCTTTTTCAGCCGTTTTAATTTCAGTAAAAGTGTTAAGGTCTGCAATGTTTTCCCCAAACCCATGTCGTCGGCAAGGCAACCGCCAAACCCGTTTTTAT
>CAYWBV010000243.1:5113-6505 GCA_964455785.1 uncultured Maribellus sp. | reverse complement strand
AAAATTTCATATGAAATTTCCGATCCTTTAAACAGGTTGTCGAGTACCTCTTCAATTTTTGAATCCTCCACATTCAGCGTTTTTCTTTTTGAAAGATCCAATTCACTGTTGTCGTAAAAAAAACGGAACTCCGTGGTTTTTTCAATTTCGCTGAACAGCTCTGAAAGTGTAACATTTTTCAGGTTCAACGTCAGTTTTGCCGATTGTGAATAGGTGGAGGCGGAAACCTGAACCAGAAAAACCATCAACAGCAGACACGTAATTTTCATAACTCTCAATAGTTTAGTTACATGAGGATATTTATACTCCTCATCAGTCATCTTAATTTTTTTCATAAATTTGTCATGTTTTAAGTTCGATAATAAAGCCATTGGCTTGTTATTGATTTCACAAAAAGGAAACACGGACATGTTTCCGAAACAGACGGGAAGTGTTGGTAGCATTTCCCGTTTTTTACTTTCATACAGTTTTTTACATAGGCATCGTTTATTTTACACTTTTAATATAAATCCGGTTATTGTCCATCGTATATTCAAATGGTTTCCCCGAAGCGCGTTTAAATGTTTCCATAATAGTATAAATGTTGGAATCGATACGAAAGGCTCCGGTAAACGTACGTTGACTGATGTTGTTGTCTTCAAAAACCACATTAACGCCATAGATCCGTTCCATTCTTACCGCCAGGCTCTTAAACGACTCATTACTAAATTCATAAATTCCTTCCTGCCAGTATTTGTAAAAGCCATCCGGGATGGCTGATTCTCTCAGTTTCCCGGATGTTTTATCCAACACTAAACTATGTAAAGGCTCCAAATAACAAGACTGGTACGTTCCGGGACTTTTTCTGTCGTTTACATCCATTTGCACTTTCCCGGAAACCAGGTCCACCCGGATTATCTGGTCGTCGGGATAAGCTACCACCGAAAATTCGGTTCCAAGCACCTTTATACGGTGCGATCCAAGATGAACAAAAAACGGTTTTTTCTTATCGGCTGCTACGGTAAAAAAGGCCTCCCCTTCCAGGTTTATTTCCCTGGTTTTTCCTTCAAAATTCTCGGGATATGTCAGTTTTGAACCGTTGGTTATCCATACTTTACTCCCGTCGGGTAAAACAACCAGACTCCGGTTGCCGTTGGGTACCGAAATTTCGTTCATCGTTATCTGTTGCCCGGAATTCAATAATACGGAATGCAAAAAATATCCGGTTACCAGCGCCAGAACAACAATGGCGGCATATTTTACCAATTCGGAGAAAATAAATCGGCTTCTTGATTTTTTCATCCGGGCTTTGACAAGCAAAAAATCTTCCGTAATCATTTTTTCATCCATTTCGCGACCTTGTTGCAACAACGCCCAAAGATTTTTATACCGGATGTACTCCTTCCGGTTTTC
>CAYWBV010000243.1:0-5013 GCA_964455785.1 uncultured Maribellus sp. | reverse complement strand
CAATTGAAAATCAAAGTGATATGTATTGCTAATTACAAAAGAGAAAGTTTTAAAACCGTTCTAAATATTAGGGGCCGACGACCAACCACCAGACCAGAACCGGAAGAAAATCCTTTAGCGCCGTTTTAAAAATTCCCAGGGCCTTTGTTATTTGTGCTTCCACTGCTTTTACCGAAATGTTTAGTTCTTCCGCAATTTCCTGATTTTTTTTACCTTCCATCCGGCTTAAAACAAACACTTCGCGACACCGGGGCGACAATCCTGCAATGGTTTTTCCGATGATTGTTTCCATCTCCCGGAAGGCCATTTCTGACGTATCCAATTGCTCCAACGCCGCCGCATTCAACTGCTCCTGTATTTTAATTTCAGCTTTTTCGGCAAAATTTTTAACCACCTTGCTGTGACGGAGGGACATTAAACAGTTGTTTTTTACCGTGGTAAAAAGATAACTCTGTAGCTGGGACTCGTTGGACAGACCCGGATTTTTTTCCCAGAAAACGATAAATGCCTCCTGTACCAAACCTTTTGCATCTTCAAACGAAACATAATTTTGTGCAAACCAGACCAGCCGGGGATAGTACAAACGAAAGACAACTTCAAAAGCTGCCTCCTGTTTTTGGTTCAATAAAGCAATTATCTCATTTGACAAAAAATTCATTTATCGGCCAGATTGAAACGCAATTTTAGCCATTTAAAATCAAAAAGCAGATGAGATGACCAAAAATTAATTCTTCCGGATTGAACACGATCTTCTCACACCAAAACTTTTTGGTTGGTTATACCCTGCCCGTTCCTGTCCGCCTGGTGTCGTCCAGACCGGCCTGCCCAACTCTGTCATACAGGCGGACTTATTTGGCGTTTTTTTATTTTAAAAAGAAATACTCAATACTCATTTTGTCTTTCCTGAAACTGCGGAAAACTATTTTTAAAATTTAAACGCGTGAAATAGTATATTTGGCATTTTATCTGAACTTAGGATTGAACATTCGAAACGAAAATTACGAAAAGGATTTGGTGTATGCCTTAAAGAGAGGAGACGCTGTTGCCTTTGATAAACTTTTTTCGGTTTACGGTAACCGTCTTTACCATTTTTCATACGGATACCTGAAATCAAAAGAAGAAGCTGAAGAGGTGGTGCAGGAAGTTTTTCTGCGAATATGGCGGAACCGCAAGGAACTTAAGCCTGAATTGTCTTTTAAAGCCTATTTGTTTGCGATAGCCTATCATTACATTCTTGAACTTTTTGAGCGGATCAGCCGCCAGCAGGCTTACAAACATCAGATTATTGCAGAATCTGTTGATTTTACTGACGATTTGGATGAGAGACTCAACTACCGGATACTGCTCGACAAAGTGGAGAAGCTCATCGATCAGCTTCCCCAACGACAGAAAGAGATCCTTATTAAAAGAAAAAAAGAAGGAATCCCGGTGAAAGAAATTGCCAGTCAATTGGGAGTTACTCCAAAAACGGTTGAAAATCATCTGACAGAAGCTTTGAAGAATATAAAAAAGGGATTAGGTGAAGAAGATATTTCGGCTATGTTGTTTTTCGTTTTGTTTTTAAACGTCTGACAATAAGACCTCTTGTTCATCGGGTTTATTTTTTTTCTGAAAGTACTGGGGGATTTTTGCAGTTCGTCCCTACTTATAATAGAAAACCAATAAAACTGATGAATGTATCTTAATCCGGAAATATTAAGCCGCTATTTTAAAGGAAACTATTCGAAAAAAGATTTCGATGAAATTAAGTCTGTTTTTGGTGACCCGGTGAATCAATTGGAATTAAAGGAGCATCTTGAAAAACACTGGGCCGAATACGATATTGAAACCTTACCTCAGGGTAGCGCAGATATTTTACTTCATAAAATACACCATCAGATAAGGCTGGAAGAAACTATTTCACAGAGAAGCCGGTTTTTTACCGCGTTTCAGCGTGTGGCGGCTGTATTGATCATTCCAATTACGCTCGCATTTTTTGCTGTACTCTATTTTCAGGGGAAAAAAGAAAAACCGGATGCTTATGCAGAAATCCAGTGCCCTTTGGGTGTACGCACCAGGTTTCAGCTTCCTGATGGAACCACAGGTTTTTTGAACAGCGGGTCGATGTTAAAATATCCGGTCTCTTTTTCCGGCAACCGAAATGTGTCCCTTACGGGTGAAGCCTGTTTTGATGTAGCACACGATAAATCTCATCCGTTTGTAGTGCACACTTCAAATCTCAATATTAAGGTTCTGGGGACAAACTTTAATGTGATTGCCTATGAGAATGATACAAAGGAAGAGGTTATTCTGACCCGGGGAAAAGTAGAAATTTTATCTAAAGAGGGAAGACGTGTCGAAATTCTCCAGCCCAACCAGAAGCTGGTATTAAATACCAGTGAAAATTCATATAAAAAGGACGATGTGGAAGCTGTTCAATACGTTGGCTGGACTGAAGGCAGACTGGTATTACGGAACGAGAATATAGTTTCAGTGGCCGAACGTATGGGACGGTGGTACAATGTGGATATCGAAATTGAGGACGAAGAGCTTCTGAATTATGCCTTCAGGGCTACCTTTATCGATGAGCCGCTGGAAGAAGTTTTGAAACTGCTCGCCCTCACAGCTCCGCTCACCTATGAGGAACAACCCCGCGAAACGACAAGCGACAATACATATCAGAAAAGAAAAGTCACAGTGAAGTTAGATAAGAAAAGGCTGGATGCCTTTAAATGAAAAACAGGGGGGCGTTGCAGCGCCCTCCTGTTAAAATCAAGCAGTGTAAAGTAATGTTTTATGTTTAACTACTTAATGGTTCAAATTTATGAAAAAAAAATGGATTCGGGATGCCGTCCATAATGGCATCAAAACTAAAACCTGGAAAATTATGCGATTAAGTGTTTTTTTTCTGTTCGTATGTTTTACTCAGGCCTGGGCGGTTTCAGGCTATGCGCAACAAACCCGGCTGACCCTGAAGATGGACAATGCCAGGGTTATCGATGTGCTGGATAAGATTGAAAATAACAGCCGGTTTTATTTTCTTTTTAACCAGAAGCTGGTAGATGTTGAACGAAAAGTTAGCCTTGATGTAAAAGACAAAACAATAGAAAAAATTCTGGAAGAGCTTTTCTCCGGTACCGAGGTCAGTTACATGGTAAAAGATCGTCAGATTGTATTGACAACGTACCAAAAAGAAGAGGATTTTTCTGAACAATCCAAAAATGTTTCAGGGAGGGTAACTGATTCGAATGATCAGGCATTGCCAGGAGTTACTGTAATCGTAAAAGGCACCAACCAGGGAACGGTAACCAACGCCGACGGGGAATATTCCCTCAACAACATCCCGGCAAATGCCACATTACAATTTTCGTTTGTGGGAATGAAAAATCAGGAAGTAACAGTTGAGGACCAGACAAGTATTAATGTTATAATGACCGAAGAAGCTATTGGTATTGAAGAGGTTGTGGCTGTCGGGTTTGGGATACAAAAGAAAGTTAATTTAACCGGGTCCATTACTGCAATCAATGAAAAAGACATTGAAAAACTAAATGTCACACAACCTTCCCAGTTATTGGCCGGTCTTGCGAGCGGAGTTACCGTAACCCAATCATCAGGACAACCTGGAAAAGATGACGCTACTCTGCGAATTCGCGGGTTGGGTACGTTCAGTTCTGCCGGAACCTCACCGCTTGTGCTGATTGACGGAATTTCTTCTGACTTGAACAACATTAATGCGAACGATATTGAAAGCATTTCTATTTTGAAAGATGCCGCGTCGGCTGCGATCTACGGAACAAGGGCAGCCAATGGTGTAATACTCATCGAAACAAAAAAAGGAAAGGAAGGCGTTACCAAAGTCACTTACCAGGGAAATTTCGGCATTCAAAGGCCGGCAGAAATACCCAAGATTGTTGACTCCTGGGTATATGCAGAAATGATTAATGAAGCATTGCGGAATACTGGCAGCAACCAGCAATATACCGAAGCCGAGATTGCCAAATTCAAATCGGGAGAAGACCAGGATAACTATCCGAATAAGCGGCACTATGATGATTTGGTCAAATCCGGCAGCGGGTTCCAGACCGAACATTATCTGAATTTTACAGGGGGAAATAGCCAAAACTCCTATTTATTTTCCATCGGGTACCTGAATCAGGATGGATTTATTGACGAAACCAACCATAATCACTACAATGTCTTATTCAATGCAAACAGTAAATTGTCGAAGAATTTCAAGTTGAATGTGAAATTTCAGGGACGGACAGGAGCGACAACTGAACCCACTACCATCAGGAGTGGCGATGGCGCTGACGGGCTTCTTAATTACGCTTTAAAAATACCGAATACCATCGCTGGTAAAAAATCAGACGGTTATTATGGTCAGCAAACAGGGTTTACGATTGAAGGATGGATGGATAGCGAAGCCTTTATTAAAAACACCAGTAACCGGATGAATGTAAGTGCAGGTTTTGAGTGGGACATTATACAATCTCTTAAGTTGACCGGTTTGGCAGGATACAATTACGACAATACCAAATACAAAAGGTTTTGGCCCTTGCTGGTCGTTGACCAAACCTATACGGAAAGTCCCTCTTACTTAACTGAAACCCGAACTGAAAATTCACTTCTGACTTTACAGTCATTCCTGAATTACAATAAAACCATTGATGTACACGAATTCCATCTGCTCGCCGGTTTTTCACAGGAAAGTAATACGAACAGTTGGCTACAGTCTTCCAGGGACAATTTTCCCAGCAATACACTGTATGAGATCAGTGCCGGAGCGCCTTCCAATCAGCTTAACAGCGGTTCGGGATATGAATGGGCTTTACAGTCTTTTTTTGGTCGTATCAATTATATTTTCGACGGTAAATATTTATTTGAAGCGAATACGAGGTATGACGGCTCGTCGAGGTTTCCCGACAGTAAACGGTGGGGATTGTTCCCTTCGGTATCTGCCGGATGGATTGTCTCTCAGGAAAAGTTTTTTTCTTCCAAATCCATCAATCATCTGAAAGTAAGGGCCTCGTGGGG
>CAYWBV010000242.1:0-6508 GCA_964455785.1 uncultured Maribellus sp. | reverse complement strand
GAAGAATCGATAAAAAAAGCGCAATTTTTTTCATAGAAATAACTTTAAATTTATAATTAACGATCTTACCTTAAATGAATACGGATTACTGTTTTTGAAACTCCCCCAAGTTTCGGTCAATCATTTTACAATTAATTTTCTAATGTTAAAATTAATGTTAAAAAAATTAACATTCGCAAATTTGAAAAAAAGAATTGAAAATTTAAAATTTAAACCTGCTTTTAAATACTCTCAAGAAGAAATAAAACATTTTCTTAGCATATTTTAACAATAACGATATTAAAATCTTTTTTCATTTTGATTTAGCTTCAGAAACAATGAGAAATGAAAAGTTTTGGAAAGTTCAGTTCGTAATCAGGGAAACAAGTGAATACTTAATATTTGACATATGTATTCTTCAGATAAAGTAAACTTAAATCATTTCTCGGTTAAATGTATTTACTGTTTGGCCGGATTCCGATTTGAGTCGAAAATATATTTTGTGAGATTTAAACGATTCACAGCTTTCCCGTGTATCACCTGATTTCGATTTGTCTTCTCCCATAAAAAGGCTGTCCGGTTGATGTATAACCTTTAATTACGATTTCATACGGTCCCTTTCTGTCGGACGTAACAAAATCGAAAAAAAACTCACCGGAGTCGATTTTAACTCTGGGTTTCCAGTAAAGTGTAGTCCTGAAATCCGGAGTACGGGACGAAAGCAACTGATTACGACTAAAATCATCTGAAACGTTAACCGGTTGCTCAAGCGCCTGGAATTCGACAAAAGTCCCGAGGCCCGGAAATACAATACCTCCAAAATTATCTGTTTTGGTGGTAATCAAAACTACTCCCTGAAAAGTATTCGCGCCCAGCAAATAAGTTTTGTTGATCACTTCAATTTTTTCAATTTTTGCCACATCCATTTCCATTATTTTATTGGGATCGAAAATGGGAATTTTATCTAAAAGAAGAAGAGGATTTTCAGACAACAAAACTCCATTTTCATCGAATACCGAAAAAGAATATTCGCCTTTACTTTTTTTGAACTTAACACCCGGAACAATTTCGGTAAACAACTCTTCCATATTTTTTAAGGTCACAAAATCAGAGAGTAATGTAGTTTTACTATTACCGCCAATGTTGAAAAAATCAGAAGGAGTTCTTTGATTTGTTTCCTTTTCCTGTTTGCCGCCAAATCTTTTTTCGATTTGCGCATTCATATACACTTCTCTTATCAATTCAATGTTGTCTATACCAATCACTGGCGGAATGTCTCCTGCTTCAATAAATTCTTCCGAAAACGAATTGTTTATCATAATTTCATATTCATTCTTTTCGTCCGATAGATTTTCGGGGCAAATAAAAATATCGTTTAACCCGTACAAATTATTCAACGAGAAAAGAAATTCTCCTTTTTCATTGGTTTTGCAGGCGTGTAACTGAGGATTGTTAAACAGCGCTGAAACATAAATGTTGTGACCGGCAACCGGCTCCTTTGTCTTTTTATTCCTGAAAACACCCCGAATACTAACATCGCGAACTTCTGGAACAAATTCAGGTGAAGCAGTATTTACTTTCGACGTCGTTTCGTCAAACCAATTTACATCTGATGTTTTGTCAAATAAAACCATAATTTGTTTGCGGGTAAGGTCATCCATTTCAACATTATTCTGCAAAAAATCCCGGGCAACAGTTGTGTTTTTCAAATGCACCGATGGAACAAAATGGTAATCCTCCTTTTTGGTACCTTCCTGCACCACCGAAACGGAGGCAAAAAGCAACTCATCACGGGTGCCGTCTTTTGCCAAAATCCTTACCTTCACGTTTTCCCTCGGTTGATATTGATTTTTATCGGTTTCGATAACTATTTCGCTGTTAATTTTTGAAGGAATATAAACTGAATTGATTTTTTCAATCTTTCCATCGGGAGAAACCAAAACAATATAATTTATTCCGGTATCAAAAAGATGTTCGGCAAAGACAATTTCAGTAACAGAATTTACGACAGAAACATTTTGTATTTCCTTTAGCTTATAATTTCCGGTAAAAATTTTAATCCTCCACGGCGATTTTGCATCGTCCGGATTTTCTGTTTTCGATTCAATCGTATAATGGACGGCATTCCCGGAAATCCGGGTTTGGGTTTGTATCCCTGTATTTTGTATCTCGGGGAATGCTACAACTACCGAATTGCCATTTCCTGTTTTTACAAACAGATTGTACTTTTCAGAATTGTTACAACTGACTTCGGTTTGAATAAAACCATTTTTTGAAGGATGAACCGTTTTAATGGTTTTTAAATTTTCATCGGTCACCAGATATTCGTTCCCTGTGTTAAACAAAGAAGGCGGTATCCAGATAACAACATTGTTTTTAATGTTATTAATCAAAATATTACTTTCCGGAACAATGAGAACAGAATCGTCGGGTTGGTTTGGGTTTACTGAATTTAATTCGCTGTCCGGGTTCAAAACAGTTATAATCCGGTAACTAAAATGCCGGGGCGAAAAATTACGCTGATACTGAGTATAAGCCGCCAACATATAATTTCCGGACGCAACATCGGAAGGAATTCTCAGAATCCCCTGCGCGTTAAAATCAGAGAGTTTGTATTTTTTCTGAACAACAGGGTTATTGTCGTCACAATGAACCATCTCAACATACATTACATTGCTGATTACCGGAGTAGTTTTGGAGTTATCAATAAAATATTCTGCTGAAAAAAAAATATCCTCGCCGGCAAAGTACAAATCCCTGTCGGTGCTCATAAAAATAGACTCTGTTACTTTGCCGAGGCTAAAACGTTCACTTTCCTGCCCCTGAGAAGTGGCACAAACCAACAAAAACAACAATATCGTATAAATCCTAAACGGCTTCCAACCAAATATTTTGGTACTAATATTCATGTTCTTCATCCTAAAAATCAATCCAAAAATCAGGGTTGTATGTTACACCGCCTTCTGTGCGGCAATCCACACAATCTTTATGAACAAAGGCCATTCCCTGTTCGGTAGAAATTAAATAAACAGGTTGTGGTTTTTTATTTAAATCAATCGGCTCGGCTGTATATCCGGTCTCATAATAAAATGTCGCATTGGGTCTGTCTAAAAACACCCGTTTCTCTGCAACAGATGCTACCGTAAAAAATCCGAGAGTCAGTTCACCGGGGTCTTTCTTATTTTTTAAGTTCCCTGCAACATTGTAGGGTTGTTTTGTATAAAGAAAACTTTCATCCGAAATCTGGTCCTGAATACCTTTCCAAAAATAGTAAGCCTCTTTTGAGATGGAATACTGCTGAAGGAGAAGACCGTATCGAACAGTCAGTTTTTTGGTTTCTGTACTCACAAAATGCAGGGGCTGACGTTTTATCTTCGGAACGGTCAGGTTATCTGTTTTAGCGGTGTAAATGTTTTTTACTGCATCAGTTTTCCAGCAGGTGTAAAGTGTGTCGTAATTTAGCCCTGTAATTGCTGCTATGTCGATGGCATTCCTGTCGGTAAAAAACATATCTCCATAATAATACAATGCATACAATTTGTAGTCAGCATTATACTGATACGACTCGATCATGTTCCACAAAATATAGGTATCTCCGGAAGCCGTTTTTGTATCGGTATAAAACTGGTAGCCGGGCAACCCGAACGGATAATTCAGGTTCTCCTGCTCAGTCAGTTCTGCATAAACCGAATCAATGTCGATGGGCGCCCTCATTTCCTGAAAAGCAGTCTGGTATTCATTCCCTTCCGGGGTTTTCACCGAAATACTGTATTCGTTTCCAATATTTCCCCGGATTCCGCTTTCGGAAGTTTTGTAAACACCTGGTTCTACCTCATTCAGAGTTTCAGAATATCCCGATTTGTCGGAAACTACAACCACACAATCCTCGTAAGGTACCCTCAAAGGCTGGTTCACCGGGAGTGTGGTCGATAACCGGATGGAATAGGGGCCCGGTTTGTCAGTAATACCTCCCTCGATAACCAGCGTTTTTTGGTCGGAACTGAAACTGAGAAGAAATTCTTCCTTACAACCAACCAGGAGTAAAACCGACAATATGATGAGCCTGCTAATTTTCATAATTCCCAAATTTCAGGTTGTAATTTAATGAAGGAATAATGGTCCCTAAAATAGAAATCTTATATCCTTTGATTTCGCCGTTATCGTTCTGGAAAACCATCGAGTACGGATTTTTTCTTCCGGTGAGGTTGTAAAACGAAAGCGACCATGAACTATGAGCCAATTTGTTTTTCCGAAGGTTTCCTTCGAGGTTGATGGATAAGTCGGTTCGGAAATAATCAGGGAGACGGTACTCATTACGCCGCGAGAAACCTGTAATTTTAATGTCGTTTAGATAATAAACCGACGAAGGAAAGGTAATCGGGCGCCCAGTGGAATATACCACATTCCCCGACAAACTCAACCGTTTTGAAACTCTGTAATTCAATGTCAGGTTTACAGCATGTGGCCTATCGTAATTGGCCGGATAAGATAATCCCTGGTTATTCATCTCGCCGGTTTTTTTATTTAACGCTGTAACTTCGGCTTTTGACCAGGTATAGTTGATCCAACCATTCAGTTTATCCATTTTTTTCTTCACCATAAATTCGATGCCGTACGATTTCAAATCACCCTGAATAATATTTGTTTCGGGTATCCGGTTGGTTATAAATTCGGCCCCGTCTTTATACTCTACCAGGTTCTCTACATCTTTGTAGTACGCCTCAACTGACGTTTCGATGTTATTGTCCCAAAAATTTTTGTATAGCCCGAGCGAAAATTGTTCACCTTTCATCGGTTTGAGATGAGAGTCGCTCAGTTTCCACTTGCTGATGGGAGACACGGTAACGGTATTCGACAACATAAAAATGTACTGATGTAACCTGTTGTAACCGGCTTTTACCGAAAAATCGTTCGCCAGTTCATATTTCCCGGAAAACCTGAAATCGAGATTTTTATAATTATTGATAAAATCAAGGTTTCCGTAAGAAGTGGTATCAGTAATATTTTCGATTTGCCTGGGTGAATTTTCACTGTAAGTATAAACGGTTTTGGGCCCCAGATATGAGTAGAGGGTAGTGCGGATTCCTCCTTCCAGTGTCAGCCTTGCTGAAATATCCCATATGTCGCCGATATAAAGAGTATTGCTTAATGCCTGCTCCGACTCGAACGTTACGGGTTTTACTGTCGATCGATCGTCGAGAGGCAAAAAGTCGCCGTAATTTAGTTTCAAAAACTTCGAATTTAACCCCCACTGAAAATTGTGCCCCATCCCCGTAATATAACTGAAATTCAGTTTTAGCTCGTTGTGGTTTAAATCGAAAGAATGTTTACTGCCCAGATATTCGATTTCGTAGTTTGCCTCCTCGTAAAAATACTGGCTTTTTGAGAAATTTAATTCACTGCTCAATTTTTTGCTGAACGAGTGTGTCCATTTTACCGCTGCTCCCAGATTCGAATATTCATTTTGAATTCCAAAAGCCAGGTCGGCATAATCATGGCTTCCGTAAAAAAACAGGTCCACGTTATTGGTTTTATCCAACTGAAGTGAAAAATCCATCAGCGCGTCCTGAAACGAGGCCGAGCTGTTTTTAACATCCAGGTTATCAACCTGATTTAACAGCCAGTCGGAATAGGTGGAACGAACACTAACCAAAAAACTGCTGCTGTCTTTTTTCAGGGGCCCCTCAACCAGTACACGCCCCGAGGTGGGACCGATTCCGCCCCGCGTAGTAAAATATTTGTTATTTCCTTTTTTTACATCGATATCGAAAATAGACGACAACTGCCCGCCATATTCCACCGGAATGCTGTTTTTGTAAAACTTAAACTCACCAATCGCATCCGAATTAAACGTCGTAAACAGCCCAAACAAGTGAGACGAATTATAAACCGGCAGCCCGTTGACGTAAAACATGTTCTGGTCGGAAGGGCTTCCCCGCACATTAAATCCCGACGATATTTCACCAACAGTTTGCACGCCGGGCATCAGTAAGACAATTTTTACTACATCTTTTTCGCCCAAAACAACAGGAAGTTCTTTTATCGCCTTTTCGGTAATTCTTTCAAAACCCATGGTGGTACTGGTTACATTTTGATCCCGGTCGGCTACCACCAATGTTTCGTCGAGCATAAACGATTTTACTTCCAGCGGAACGTTTAACTTTCCCTTCGAGAGCACCGTCATTTTAATCTTTTTCTCGTACATCCCCAAACTGTTCACAACCAGTGTGTAGTTTCCGGGTACAATTTCCATTTCGTAAAAACCTGTTGAATTGGTAACAAAATTTTTGTTGATTTCTGGGATAAACAACCGCGCCTGCGGAATCGGCCCTCCATCCTCTGAATTGGTAACAATTCCGCTCACGGTTACTTTCTCATTTTTATTTCCTTTCCCGTTCGAACCGATAACAATGTTCTCGGAAATTAATTCCTGGTACGTTTTCAGAAATTCGTTTCCCGGGGCATTCGTTGTATCCTTCAATGTATTGGCGTCAGTTTCTGTAACGTCTTCTGTTTTGCCGGATAAAAA
>CAYWBV010000241.1:0-6516 GCA_964455785.1 uncultured Maribellus sp. | reverse complement strand
CAGTTTTTAGCGGTTCCTGCTAAACTGTCATATAAAACAGGAAGAATATCTGTTGGCACGATTGTTATAAAATTGATTTGATAGTTTTTTAAGCTTTTTCATTTCATTACATTTGCACTGGCTTTTATTAATCTAAAGAAAATCGAAAAATGGCTTTTGTTACCAAGATACTGGGGAAAATATTAGGAAATAAATCAGAAAGGGATATCAAGGAAGTTTCCCCTATCCTTGAAAAAATAAAAGAAGAATACAACCGTATTTCTCAGCTTTCAAACGATGGTTTACGAAGTGAATCGGATAAAATAAAACAAATTATCGACGATCGTATCCGGCCTGAAGAAGAAGAGATAGCCTCTTTAAAGGAAAAGGCAGAGGATGTGGATATTTTGGAAAGCGAAAAGATATACGAACAGATCGACAAACTCGAAGAACGAATCGATGTAAAAATCGAGGAAGTTTTAAACGAAGTGCTTCCAGCCGCTTTTGCGTTAATTAAAGAAACGGCCCGCAGGTTTACCGAAAACGAAACTGTGGAAGTTACCGCCAACAATTTCGACAGGGATTTGGCGGCCAAACGCAACAGTATCATTATCGAAGGTGAAAAGGCGATCTGGAAGAATAAATGGATGGCCGGCGGAAGTGAAATTACCTGGAACATGATTCATTACGATGTGCAGTTGATCGGCGGTATTGTGCTTCACTCAGGTAAAATTGCCGAAATGGCCACCGGTGAAGGAAAAACCCTGGTCGCCACATTGCCTGTTTTTCTAAACGCGTTGGCGCGGCGCGGCGTTCATGTGGTTACGGTAAACGACTATCTTTCGAAACGCGATGCCGAGTGGATGGGGCCGATTTATGAATTTCACGGATTGACCGTCGATTGTATCGATAAACACCAACCCAATTCAGAAGCTCGCAGAAAAGCCTACAACGCCGACATCACATTTGGTACCAACAACGAATTCGGGTTCGATTACCTGCGCGACAACATGGCCATCAACCACGAAGATTTGGTGCAGCGTAAACACCACTATGCGATTGTGGATGAGGTTGACTCGGTTTTGGTTGACGATGCGCGAACTCCCCTCATTATTTCAGGGCCGGTTCCCAAAGGCGAACACCAGCAATTTGAAGAATTGAAAAGTTATGTAGAAAAATTGTACAAGGTCCAGCGCGACCTGGTAAATAAAATTTTTATCGATGCCAAACGTCTTCTGACCAAGGAAAATGCAACCGACGAGGAGAAAAAAGAGGGAGGACTACTGCTTCTTCGCGCCCATAAAGGGCTGCCCAAAAACAAATCGATTATAAAGTTTTTGAGTGAGGAAGGGATGAAAGCCATCATGCAAAAGACCGAGAACTTTTACATGCAGGAGAATAATAAAAACATGCACATTGTTACTGATCCGCTCTATTTTATCATCGAAGAAAAACAGAATTCGGTAGAATTGACCGACAAGGGAATCGACCTGATTTCGGAGGGATTGGATGATCCTGAATTTTTCGTTCTCCCCGATATGGGTGGAAAAATGGCCGACATTGAAAATTCGGGGCTCTCGCACGACGAAATACTCGAAAAGAAAGATAAACTGCTCCAGGATTATTCTGTAAAATCGGAAAGGGTTCACACCATTAACCAGTTGTTTAAGGCTTACACCATGTTTGAAAGAGATGTGGAATATGTGGTTATCGACAACAAAGTAAAGATTGTGGACGAACAAACCGGCCGTATTATGGAAGGCCGCCGTTATTCCGACGGGCTCCACCAGGCCATTGAAGCCAAGGAAAGAGTAAAGGTGGAAGCTGCCACTCAGACATTTGCCACCATCACTCTCCAGAATTATTTCAGGATGTACCATAAACTGGCGGGGATGACCGGTACCGCCGAAACAGAAGCAGGAGAATTCTGGGATATTTATAAACTGGAGGTGGTCGTAATTCCTACCAACCGCAAAATTGTCAGAAACGATCAGGAAGATTTGGTTTATAAAACCAAACGTGAAAAATACAATGCAGTTATCGACGAAATTGTCCGTTTGCATAACCAGGGACGCCCGTCGCTGGTGGGTACAACTTCGGTCGAGATTTCGGAGTTGCTCAGCCGGATGCTGAAAATCAAAGGAATCAAGCACAACGTTTTAAATGCCAAATTACATGCCCGCGAAGCTGAAATTGTAGCCGAAGCAGGACATTGGGGAACCGTTACCATTGCTACCAACATGGCCGGCCGCGGAACCGACATTAAACTTACTGAGGAGGTAAAAAAAGCGGGCGGGTTGGCCATTATTGGAACTGAAAGACACGACTCACGGCGGGTTGACCGTCAGTTGAGAGGTCGTGCCGGACGGCAGGGCGACCCCGGTTCATCGCAGTTTTACGTTTCGCTGGAAGATGATCTAATGCGTTTGTTCGGCTCTGACCGGATTTCAGGGATTATGGACCGGCTGGGTTTGAAAGAAGGCGAGGTGATACAACATTCCATGATTTCGAAGTCCATCGAAAGAGCACAGAAAAAAGTAGAAGAAAATAACTTCGGAATCAGAAAACGACTGCTCGAATACGACGATGTGATGAACTCGCAGCGCGAGGTGATTTACAAACGCCGGAGACATGCGTTATACGGAGAACGCCTTGAAGTAGATCTGCTGAACATGATGTACGACGCAGTAGAAGATTTGGTCAATGAATACCACGGTTCCGACCAGTTTGAAGATTTTAACATGGAACTGCTGCGTTTACTTTCGCTTGAATCGCCGGTTACTTCTGACGAATTTAAAAAACTCAGCGCCGTCGAAATTTCGCAGAAGATTTATGACAAAATGATTGCCGGCTACAACCGAAAGGTGGAGACCATTTCAAAACAAGCGTTCCCGGTTATCAAAAATGTATATGAAACCAAAGGGCAGCAATACATCAATATTGTCGTGCCTATTTCTGACGGGAAAAGAGTATTTCAAATCATCTGCAATCTGGAAAAAGCTTATCTGAACAAAGGAAAAGAGTTGGTGAAATCGTACCAGAAACAAATTGTTTTAAGCACCATCGACGAAGCCTGGAAAGAGCAGCTTCGCGAAATGGACGACCTGAAACAATCGGTACAAAATGCGACTTACGAACAAAAAGATCCGCTCCTTATTTACAAATTTGAATCGTTCAACTTGTTTAAACAATTGGTAAGCAAGGTGAATAAAGATGTGGTTTCCACGTTGATGAAAGGGCACATCCCGATTCAAAACCCCGACCAGGTTCGCGAAGCCGAAGCGCGGAAAAGAACAGATATGAGCCGTTACAAAACCCAAAAATCGGATTTGCCGGGGGCAAATAACCCGATGGAAGGCGCCAATACGCAAACACAGGAAAAATCGAAACCACAGCCGGTAACGGTTGAAAAAAGGGTAGGGCGCAATGATCCCTGTCCGTGCGGAAGTGGTAAAAAATACAAACAGTGCCACGGGAGAGACATGGCATAATTTAAATTTCAATTCTTAAATAAAAACTGGGCATGATTGATTTACTGAGCTTTATCCATTGGAATGCAAATCCTGAGATTTTTAATATCGGTCCGTTATCCGTTCGATGGTATGGTTTGCTTTTCGCCTCCGGCCTGTTAATCGGCTATTATATTGGCGAGTGGATGCTCAAATCCGAAAAAGTTCCGCAGAAATGGATTGAAAGCCTCTTTTTCTACATAATTATTGCCACAGTGGTGGGAGCCCGGCTGGGGCATGTTTTCTTTTACGGATGGGATTATTATTCGCAACATCCGGCCGAAATTATAAAAGTATGGCACGGAGGATTGGCCAGTCACGGCGGCGCCCTCGGAATTATGATTGCGCTATATATTCATTCGAAGGTGGTTACCAAACGGTCGATGGTTTGGGCGCTCGACCGGATTGTGGTGCCAACCGCATTGGTTGCCGCTTTTATCCGCACGGGAAACCTGATGAACTCAGAAATTTACGGGGTACAAACCGCACTTCCCTGGGGTTTTATTTTTGAACGAAACGAGGAGACTGTTGCAAAACATCCAACCCAGATTTACGAAGCGCTGGCCTACATTCTCTCTTTTATCTTTTTGATGTTCCTTTACAAAAAGACAAATTCGAAAAACAGACCCGGGCTTTTACTCGGAGTCTTTTTTATCCTGATTTTTGCTTCCCGCTTTTTTATCGAATTTATTAAAGAAGACCAGGAGGCTTTTGAAGCTACAATGCAACTGAATATGGGGCAGTGGCTGAGCGTACCCTTTGTTTTACTGGGGATTTTTCTGGTCGTTCGCGCAGTAAAACTTCCTGAAAAAATATATAAAAACGGATAATTTTTAATTGAAGAATTTCACCCCAATAAAAATATTTCGTGGTTTTGCCGGGCCGTAAATGTAACCGCTGTCGCGGTTTTTTCCTGAATCAAAATCATTCTGATACTGGTTGAAAATATTTCCGGCGCCGCCAAACAGCTCAAACGACGAATCGAGCCTTTTTACATTAAATTGATACGATAGTTTCACGTTGGTTTCCCAAAAACCGGGCGATGCAAATAAAATATCCTGTTCCGGTGTCCCGGTGTCTCCGGGCAATCCGTAGTGTGGAACCAACATTTCGCCGGTATAAATTCCCGACAGAGAAGCTTTAAAATTTCCTTTTGGTGTCCACGTCAGCGTGTAATAACCGTATTGCTCCGGGGTGCGCAAAAAGTCTTTTGTTCCGGGCAATTCTTCCGACCAGGCAACAACATCTCCGTACCGGCTTTTTTGCAGTGTAATTCCCGTCTCTGCCTGCAACTTTCTGTTATAATTTCCGCGGAGTTCAACAGTTATCCCTTTTACGTTACTTTTCCCGCCATTGCGTTTTTCCATTATCGAATTTCCTTCTTCGTCAGTTCCGGTTTCCTCAAGGACAAATGCATCGTTCAGTTGAGTATAAAAACCTTCGAGCGTAAATCCGAAAATGTGTTTTTCAGTGGGTTTGTCCCAGTTGAGAGATCCGCTCCAACTTTGTGATTTTTCTTCTTTCAGGTTGTCCGCCAGTTCAATGGTTTGAATACCACCTCCGGCAAATGCAATGTGCATGTCGGCATCGAAAGCCTGCGGCGCCCTGAATCCGGTTGACCACGAAAGACGCATCTGCGTATTGGGCAGGGGTTTGTATAAAAAAGAAATCCGCGGATTAAAGATCGTGTTTTCAACAAAATTGTGTTTGTCGGCCCTGATTCCGGTGAGAAGTGTGACTTTCGGCGTAACAGACCAGTCGCTTTGTAAATAGGCGCCAAAATTACGGGTATTCTGGTCGATTAAATAATTGTAAGTTTCAATCCTGTCCCAAACATCATCCACGCTGTACTCCGTTCCAAAAGTCAATACATTTGAGCCTTTGATAAAATTATGAATAACCTGGTTTAACTGGACCCCAAATTGTAAAGTGTAGTTTTTCGAACTTCCATAGGGAGGATTACTGAAATACTCTGCTAAATCTGGTTCACCGTCAGGCTGAATTCCGGTAAAATGCTTTCGTCCGGTATATTGTCCGGCGCTGTAAATGGAGAAACTGGTCTGATTGTTATTACTTTTGAAATCATAATTTATCCCACCCATCAGAATATCGTGCGTACGTTCTTCCGATTGCTTGGCCAGATAAGCCGCTTTATCGACCATTTCGCCACCGTAACGGTATTCGTGCATACTCGAAAAATTAACTTCCATTTTTTGCTTCTCATCCAAAATAAAAAATGAATTAAATCCGAATGAGTTGTTTTTTAATTCCGGCAGTTCCGAGAAATTATCATTGTTGTGGTCGTAGGCATCCCGCTGCCGGTACGTGGTGTACAATGCAGCTCCCGCATTTCTTTTCTGTGAAAGTGTGGTCAGTGTTCCATTCACCGAAAAATCGGCGGCCTCTCCACCAACAACCGATTGGTTTGTAGTTATTTCATACGAATTTCTCTGGGGCATCCGGGTGATAATATTTACCGTGCCGCCAATGGCGCTCGAACCGTACAGAGCCGAGCCTCCTCCGCGAACCACTTCGATACGTTCCACCATTTCCGAAGGCATTTGTTCCAAACCATACAAACCGGTCAGCGGGCTAAAAACCGATCGGCTGTTGATTAAAATCTGGCTGTAACCGCCACCTAACCCATTCATCCGCAACTGAGAATAGTTACACGTCTGGCAATCGGTTTCCATTCGCAAACCCGGCTGAAAATTCAGCGCTTCAGAAACGGTTTGCGCCGCCACATTTTCAATGGTTTTTGCATCCAGAACATTTACAATTACCGCATTTTCGGTTTGTCGTTTAAATGTTTTTGTTCCTGTTATTACCACTTCGTCTACCTGAATCACTTCCTCTTCAAGGTCGAATTTTACTTCAACAGTCTCTCCGGCTTTTAAAACCACGTCCTTTTTCTGCAACTGATAACCAACCATCTTGGCAACCACTGTTTGTTTTCCCAAAGGAAGATCAACGATCATATAATGTCCGGTAATATCGGTAGTTGTCCCGATTGACGTATTTTCGAGAT
>CAYWBV010000240.1:0-6542 GCA_964455785.1 uncultured Maribellus sp. | reverse complement strand
CTGATTCATTTACAAAAGCCCGATTTGGTGCTGCTCGACATTAATATGCCCGAAATGAACGGTTTCGAAGCCATTCAGGAAATCAGAAAAATCTATCCCCATTTGCCGGTGATTGCGCAAACAGCCTATGCCATGACCAGGGAACAGGATAAATGTATGGCGCACGGATGTAATGGTTATCTGGCCAAACCCATCAAACCCGAAGTCCTTTTGCGTTTGCTTAGCCCCTATCTCGGAAATAACTGACACAAAGCTTTCTCTTTTTTCTACCGGAACGAAATTTTGAAATTCTTTTTCCCGAAACCCTGGGCGAAGGCGGTTTTATCGCGCGCCACAAAGGATAATCTGTGGAATTTGGATTAAAAAAAATAAATTTGCAGTGAAAAAAAACGGAGTATCAAATACCTTAAAAATGAACGAACAAGTTTTTGAAATTGCACAGCGGTTGCGCGGATTGCGTGATATGCTCGAAATTCCGCTGGAAGAGATGGCCGCAACCTGCCGGGTTTCAGCCGAAGAATATTTGGGTTACGAAACCGGAGAAAAAGATATCCCGGTTGGCGCCCTGCAAAACATTTCAAAAAAATACAAAGTGGAATTAACCGCCCTGCTGTTTGGCAGCGAACCCAACATGAAGGCCTATTTCCTGACCCGCGCCGGGCAGGGAACTGCCATGGAACGAACCCGTGTTTACAAATACCAGGCGCTGGCCGCCGGTTTCGCCGGAAGAAAAGCCGACCCGTTTATTGTTACCGTAGAACCTTCCGACGGGGAAACACCGATGCGCCTGAACAGCCACTTTGGTCAGGAGTTCAACTATGTGCTCGAAGGGCGTTTGCTGCTCGATATTAACGGGCAAAAGTTGTTTCTGAACGAAGGCGACAGCCTGTATTTCGATGCAACCCTTCCGCACGGGATGAGGGCGCTCGACGGCAAAAAGGTGCGGTTTCTGGCCATCATTTTCTAAAAACAAAATCAATCAACCCGACTTTTTATGATCGAAAAATATTTAAAACAGACAGAATTTAAGGATTTTGAAGATTTTAAAGCCAACTATCAACTGATAATACCCGAAGATTTCAACTTTGCCTACGATGTTGTGGATGGCTGGGCCGCTGTTAACCCCGGCAAACGGGCGCTGCTCTGGACGAACGACAAAGGCGAAAGCCGCTCCTGTACGTTTGGCGAACTCAGCAAAATTACCGACCGGGTTGCCGGGTACTTTTCTTCCATTGGCATCCGCAAAGGCGACATGGTAATGGCCATCCTGAAAAGGCGTATTGAATTCTGGTTCACCATTATCGCCCTGCATAAAATCGGCGCCGTGATTATTCCGGCCACCCACCTGCTCACAAAAAAAGACATTGTTTACCGCGCCAATGCCGCCACCATCAAAGCCATTGTCTGCGACGGCGACAAATTGATCACCGGCCATGTGAACGACGCCCTTCCCGAATCCCCCTCGGTGGAAAAGCTGATTTCTATAGGTCCACTGATTCCCGACGGATGGGAAGACTTTCACAAAGGGATAAAAAACGCCTCGCCGTTTAAGCGACCGGCGGAACCTACCCGAAACGACGACCCGCTGATCGTCAGTTTTACATCGGGGACCACCGGCGATCCGAAAATGGTGGTACTCGACAGTGTTTACCCGTTGGCGCACATCATCACCGCAAAATACTGGCACAACCTTCACGAAAACAGCCTCCACCTAACCATTGCCGATACCGGCTGGCTGAAGGCTGTGTGGGGAAAACTCTACGGGCAGTGGCTGGCCGGAGCCACTGTTTTTGTGTACGACCACGAAAAATTCACCCCCGGCGATATGCTGGAGGTTCTCTCCCGGCATAAAGTTACCTCGCTTTGCGCGCCGCCTACCATATTCCGTTTTCTTATCCGCGAAGACCTGTCGAAATATGATTTGTCGCACCTCGAATGGTGTACCATTGCAGGCGAAGCGCTGAACCCAGAGGTTTACCAGCAGTTTTACCGCCTTACCGGCATCAAACTGCGCGAAGGGTACGGGCAAAGCGAAACCACCCTGTCGGTGCTTACTACGCCGTGGATTGAACCCAAACCCGGTTCAATGGGTTTGCCCAGCCCGCACTACGACGTCGATTTGCTCACCCCCGACGGACGTTCGGCTGAGGCTGGCGAACAGGGACAGATTGTTATCCGTTACGATAGAAAATACCCTGCAGGTTTGTTTAAGGGATATTACCGGAACCCGAAGCTCACCGGCGAGGCCATGTCGGAAGGAATTTATTACACCGGCGATTTGGCGTGGAAAGACGAAGATGGTTATTTCTGGTTTGTGGGCCGCGCCGACGATGTAATCAAAAGTTCGGGCTACCGTATCGGGCCGTTTGAAGTGGAAAGTGCGCTGATGACCCACCCCGCAGTGGTGGAATGCGCCATCACAGGGGTCCCCGACGAGATACGCGGACAGGTGGTAAAAGCTACCGTGGTTTTGGCCAAAGAGTATAAAAACAAAGCTGGGGAAGCGCTTGTGAAAGAGTTGCAGGACCATGTAAAACAGGTGACAGCACCCTACAAATACCCGCGTATGATTGAGTTTGCCGACGAGCTGCCCAAAACCATCAGCGGGAAAATCCGACGTGTGGAAATCCGCCGCCGCGATAACCGGTGAGTTTTCTGCTTTCGGCTTTTGTTCAGGTAAACCTTTTATACCGTTTTGGATGTTCATTGACACCTCTGAATTTACGGGTATAATGCTGATGGTAATTTGAAACACATGAAAGAATACAGTGGATGGATGGGGTAATTTCAGATACAAACCGGCATCAGCAATGGGAACAGGATGGTTCAAAAATACCGGCAAAAGAAATTGATTCTTCAAAATCTTCACTTTCAAATAAATATTATCTTTAGAGCCATAAAACCAGAAATTGTAACCATGAAAAAACAAATCAAACTTTTAGTTTTTACTTTGGTGGTCATGTTTGCCTTTATAAGTTTTTCATGCGACGAAGCAAATTGCGACGGTAAAGGCACGTTATCGTTGGAAAACAAAAGCCTTGACACGGTGCAGCGAATTATGATCGACGGTGTTAATTATGGTTCGCTTGATCCGGGCGAAAAGGAGGAAATTGAGTTGGCAGCCGGTCAGCATGTTTGGCAGCTTGTTGGCATCAGCGGTGGCGCGGGTTGTTCGGAAGCCACTGTTATCATTCAGGAATGCGAAACATCCGCTTTTAGCTGCAACAATTAAAATCTCCGGTTCTGCTGCTTCCCCGCCGCTACTTCTCGTTTGTAACGAAGAGTGGGTTGTTCAACATTTGTAATGTATAAATTGCTTTATAAGCCGGATAAGGCACGGATTGTAACTCCGCTCCAGCCTTTCAACCTGCAACTGGCTTCTGACTTCTGCTCTCCGCCCTTTGCCCCTTGCTCTTTGCTCTTTGCTCTTGGCTCGCGACTTTTTTTTGTTTTCCCCCAAAGCTTGTTACTTTTAAACCACTAAATACCAAAACGAAACCGCTTATGCCACAACGTTCAAAAAACAGCCACAAAAACCGCAAACATCCGGTGGCTGCCAAACCCGGGAAAAATGAAAAGAAGTAGATTAACTTCATGGTATTACATCGTCGGCATTCATGCTAAAAAAAACGAACAGTAAGAAAATTCAGTGTAAATTATTAGTTTTGAAAGAAAGACTGGATGTCAAAAGAATCTGAAATAATATTTTACCAAGGTGATGACGGGAACATCAGAATAGAAGTTTTCTATCACGATGAGACTTTTTGGATGACTCAAAAATCAATAAGTGAACTTTTTGGAGTTCAAAGACCTGCTATTACCAAGCATATAAAAAACATATTCGAAAGTGGCGAATTAATTGAAGGTTCAGTTAGTTCCATTTTGGAACACACTGCAGATGACGGCAAACAGTATAAAACCACATTTTATAACCTTGATATAATAATTGCTGTTGGGTATAGAGTTAATTCTAATAAAGCCACAAAATTTAGAATATGGGCAACCAAGGTATTAAAAGAATTTATAACCAAGGGTTTTGTTCTTGACGACGAGCGTTTAAAACAAGGAAAACAATTCGGAAAAGATTATTTTGATGAACTGCTCGAAAGAATCCGGGAAATTCGGGCAAGTGAGCGAAGGTTTTATCAAAAGATAACAGATATTTATTCGCTTTCGATAGACTATGATAAGTCAGATAACGTAACTAAAGATTTTTTTGCCACAGTCCAGAATAAACTTCATTGGGCAATAACAGGAAAAACGGCCGCTGAAATCATATACTCATCAGCCGATGCGTCAACGATTTTTATGGGTCTCACGAATTGGAAGCATTCGCCCGATGGCAAAATATTAAAATCAGACGTTATAATTGCAAAAAACTATTTAAACGAACAGCACATTAAGGAACTTAATCGAATTGTTTCTGCATATCTTGATTTAGCTGAAAGTCGAGCTGAGAGACAGATTCCCACAACGATGGAAGATTGGATTAAGTTTTTGCATCAATTTTTAGAGCTTTCGAGCTTCCCTATCCTAAAAGATAAAGGCAAAATATCAGCTTTAGAAGCAAAGATTAAGGCAGAGCAAGAATACGACAAATTCAGAATCCTTCAAGATAAAAACTATGAATCTGATTTTGATAAAGAAATTAAACGATTAAAAGGGGAAGAATAAAGCACGAAATGCCAACAAGCAATATAACCAATGGCGGGCGCAGTGGTAGCTTGAAAGTTTCTGCCTCGCACCAGTATTTGTAACGGTGGAAAGGGATGTAACCCGCAATCCCCAACGATTTTATATCGCCGACTGTTCCAGGCAGGCATGGCAGAGCCACAAACAAAGCAGGCAGTAAGTTTTTAACCATCGAATTTTTGATATGAATAAAATTGATATTGATTTCGACTTTCGGCACGACAGCATTTGTGGCGACCCCGATAAAGACAGCCGGAAATTATATGAAGCACATCAGTTATTATGGAATAAAATGTTGCCCTGTGGAAAAACTTTTGATTTGAAAGTTACTCGCGCCAGTAGATTGCTGATAAAAAATGATTTAGGTGATAATTTATCGAGCGACAGAATGTGTCCGCATTTTGATGGGTTATATAATGGTAAATTCGATGTTTGGTTGTCTGACACGGAAAGAGAAGAACTAAAATATAAAGTCCGTACCATTGGAGGACATATAATTTTTCCCGCTCATAACAGGAATGGTTTTACTATAAACCAGGCCAGAGGTGTAAACAGAAAAATTTGCGACAGGTTTGATTTGACTTTGGAATGTATAAGACGTTTTTATCAGAAAGAAAAAAGTCCACTTTATGATGCACTTATGAGATACAACGACTTTTTTGATTTGTTTGTTGATTTTAGTGGCTACGTTGATTTTTTTATACTTCAGGATTTTATCGACGAAAGAAAGCAAATAAATTTCTCTTTGCCATTTGATAATTTTAATCGATCCCCATTGCCTCAAACCGTTGATGAATATAAAAAATATACAACTCAAACAATAAATTTGATAAATAGCAGAAATAAGAGAATTTTAGAAAGTCTCCCGGAAAATGTTTAAAAACGAAAACCCCGCTCTCTGCCCTCCGCTCTCTGCCCCTTGCCCTCTGCCCTTTGTCCTCCGCTCGTAGCTTGCGGCTTGCGGCTTCCAGCTCTTTCTCCCAAACCTGCTCAACAACATTTGTTTATTCCAATTCACTTTCCTATTTTTAGTTTCAGTATTAGTCCACCGGCAGAGGGTGCTGTTCGTCAGCGGGTTTGCCGGCAAAAAAGCAAAAATTCTTATTTATTAAACAATTTAAAATTTTAGGTTATGCCAAACAATTCAGAATCGGGCCACGCCGCAAATGTGGCCAATTTCAACAATCTAATTACGTTTGTAGCCGGGTACGGCGAGGCCTACAATCCCTCCAACAGTTCCATTCAGTTACGTACAATGCAGGAGATGTCGGCCACAGCCGCCGGGGTGATCGACGCCGTTAACGCCGCCGTTTCGGGAAACAACGCCGCTGTCTCTGCCCGCGAAATCGCTTTTGCGCCGTTAAGCAAGCTGGTTACGCGTATGATGAACATCCTGAAAGCTTCGGGAGTGCCGGCGCAGGTGTACGACCAGGTAAACACCGTGGCCCGCAAGGTAAAAGGTACCCGCGCCTCGGCATTAATTAAACCCGAAACCCCGGCGGAAGGTGAACCCCCGGCCGACGAACCCCGGCAGGTATCGGTTTCGCAGATGAGTTACGACAACCGCGTTGCGAACTTTGGTAAACTCATACAGTTGCTGACCGACATTGTGGAATACAACCCCAACGAAAACGATTTAAAAACAGAGTCGCTGGGGGTGTTAAACGAAGGGTTAAAAGACAAAAACAATGCAGCTATTACAGCCGAAGTATCGCTGAGTAATGCCCGCATTGCCCGCAACAATATCCTTTACACAGAAACTACCGGCCTTTGCGATACTGCGCTGGCGGTAAAAAACTATGTAAAAGCCGTTTTCGGCGTCGCAAGCCCCCAGTACAAACAAATCAGCA
>CAYWBV010000239.1:0-6546 GCA_964455785.1 uncultured Maribellus sp. | reverse complement strand
TGGCCAACTTGTACAAGCGGAAAAAAACCGACCGCGATATTTTTCAGGAATTAATGCCTACCAAAGTCAAGGAGGTGTTGCTCGTAGCAACGTTGTACGACTCGTATTCCATTGTAAGAGAAGGCCAGTTCAGCGATAAAATTTTTGGCGAATATCTACAGTTGAATTTATATGCTGCGCCGCGGTTTACCAGCGTAAATTCAAAGGAAGATGCCATTTCAACTTTGAAACAACGCGATTTTGATTTAATCATTGTAATGGCCGGAGTGGACAAAACTTCGCCTGTTGAGAGCGCACGAACTATCAGGGAATTACGCCCGCTTGTGCCGTTGCTGCTGCTCGTAAACAACAATGCCGATCTACGATATTTCCAGTCGGAAGGACGGAAACTCGATTTTATCGATCGCATTTTTGTCTGGAACGGCAACTCCAATGTTTTCCTTGCGATGATTAAATATGTCGAAGACCTGAAGAATGTTGCGCGCGACACAAAATACGGAAATGTGAGGGTTATCCTTCTGGTCGAGGATAGTATCCAGTATTATTCGAGGTATTTGCCTATGCTTTATACAACGGTGATGACACAGACCCAGATACTGGTGAAGGAAGATGCAACTGACGAGCTTCATAAAATATTAAAAATGAGGGCAAGGCCAAAAGTTATTTTGGTAAGTACATACGAAGAAGCTGTTCAGATTATCAAAAGCTACCGGAAATATATATTGTGCGTTATTTCGGATGTAAAATTTGAAAAAGATGGTGTGTATGACGAAAATGCCGGAATAGAATTGCTAAAATACGCTTCGGCAACTTTTAAATATTCTGTTCCTTTGTTGCTTCAGTCCCACGACATTTCCAATGCCGAACGGGCCAAAATAATCAACGCCGATTTTATCGATAAAAATTCGGAAAGTTTGTCGATGGATATCCTGAATTTTTTATACCGGCGGCTGGGTTTCGGGAATTTTATTTTTAAAGGAATGGATGGAAAACCCATTGCCGAGGTCGAAAATTTGCAGGAGTTTCAGGAAAAATTCCGTGAAATACCGGCTGATGCTTTGTTGTACCACGGCAAACGTAATTCATTCTCTACCTGGTTGATGGCACGCGGCGAAATTAATATGGCCGACCGGTTAAGGCCTGTAAAAACAGAAGATTTTGAGTCGGCTGAAGAATTGAGGGCATTTTGTCTCGGGGTTTTCCAGTCGGTCAGGTTCGAAAAATTAAAGGGAACCATTGTCAATTTCGATCCGGCAATCGTTCATTCCAACCGATTTGTGGTTCGGCTGGCCAAAGGTTCGCTCGGAGGAAAAGGGCGCGGTATCGCGTTTAGCAGTCATTTTATCGAAAATATCGATTTTATGAAGCTGATTCCAGACATGAATATCCGTATTCCGGCAACGGCGGCAATCGGTGCGCTCGAATTTGATAAGTTTGTTGAAATGAATAATTTATATGACGATATTTATTCATTAAACGATTTCGAATCCATCCGGCAACATTTTCTCGACTCCGAGTTTGATGAAAAAATAAGGAATCAGTTGACAGAATACCTGAAAGAGATGAAAAAACCGCTTGCCGTGCGTTCCTCCGGATTGTTCGAAGACTCTTTGCTTCAACCATTTTCGGGGGTTTACGCCACGTACCTTATTCCGAATAACCACCCCGATTTGTCGGTGCGTTACCAGCAACTCGAAGCGGCTATAAAATTAGTATATGCCAGTATTTTTACCGAATCGGCACAATCCTATTTCGATGCGGTAAGCTACAAAATCGAAGAAGAAAAAATGGCGGTGGTAATCCAGGAAGTGGTCGGGCACAGTTATAATGGGAAATACTACCCCAGTATTTCGGGCGTGGCCCAATCGTACAATTATTATCCCATTTCGTATATGCAGCCTGAAGACGGATTTTCTGTGGCTGCTGTCGGTTTGGGAATGTATGTTGCCGGCGGTGAAAATTCATTCCGGTTTTGTCCGTTTTACCCTGATATTAATCCAACGTCTGTAAAAGATCAAATCAGGGATTCGCAAAAGAACTTTTATGCCATCGACCTTACAAAAACCGAATTTAACCTGGTAACGGACGGCGAAAATGCGGCCATAAAAAAATACCGGATAAAAGAAGCCGAACCCGACGGGACACTCGAACATTCAGCATCCACCTACATTATGGAAAATGACGAACTGGTCCCCGGCATTCAGCAGGATGGACTGAGGGTCATTGATTTTGCCAATATTCTTAAATACAATCATCTTCCGCTGGCCGATACATTGCAGGTTTTACTCCAATTGTTTAAAGAAGCACTCGGCTCTCCTGTAGAAATTGAATACGCAGTAGATTTGGAGCCGGAAGAAAACGGACGGCCAACTTTTTATCTGCTTCAGATTAAACCGTTGATAAGAGTGGAGGAAAAAGTGGAAATCGACCTCAATGAGGTGGACAAAAACAGGATATTGATGTATACCGGGCACAGTATGGGTAACGGGAAGATAGAAAATATAAGGGATGTGGTTTATGTCGATCCTGAAAAATTTGATAAAATGAGCACCCGGCAGATGGCGAGGGAAATCAATAAAATAAACCGTGAAATGGAGATGCTCGGGAAAGATTATATCCTGATCGGTCCCGGAAGATGGGGCTCGCGCGATCCGTTTACCGGCATCCCGGTTTTGTGGGCAAACATTTCGAGAGCCCGTGTCATTATCGAAATGGGATTGCCCGATTTCCCGCTGGATGCTTCGCTGGGTTCGCACTTTTTTCATAATGTTACTTCCATGAATGTCGGCTATTTTTCAGTACCTCATAAATCACAGGAATCAATGTTGAAAATCGAGAAACTGAAAGATATAAAACCGGTAAACGAAACGGAGTTTATTAGGCATGTCGAATTCGACACTCCTTTAACCGTACTAATGAATGGAAAGGAGAGAAAGGCGCTCATCTATTGGTGATAACGGTTCCTTTTATAATTTCGTTTTAAAATACCGGTATCCAAAGTCAAATTAAATTGTAATTCGTTCTGTTAATTTTTTTTCAATCTATTTTCAAACAGGGGGTTAAAACTTTTGGTTTTCGTTTTTAAAATTATCTTTGTCTGCTGGAAAATTTTTTTTATAAAAAAAGACCGGGAATTAAATTTGAATGAAGTGAATTTCATTTTAAATAGCAGTTTAATATCAAAAATCTAAACCGTAACAGCAGTTACACAAAATTATCATCTTATGAGTAACATTTTCTTATTGGTTCCAATTGCCTCCATTCTGGCGTTGGTTTTTGCCTGGTTCTTCTTCAAATCGATGATGAAGAATTCGGAAGGTACTGACCGGATGAAAGAAATTGCACAATATGTAAGGGAAGGTGCAATGGCTTATCTGAAAAGGCAGTATAAAGTTGTGGGGATTGTGTTTGTCATTTTGGTTGTTTTACTCACCATTATGGCCTATTTCGGGGTTCAAAACCCATTTGTACCGATTGCCTTTTTGACCGGAGGTATTTTCTCAGGATTATGTGGTTTTTTAGGAATGAAAACGGCAACGTACGCCTCTGCAAGAACAGCACATGGCGCGTCACAGTCGCTGAACAAGGGACTGCAAATTGCTTTCCGCAGTGGCGCTGTGATGGGCCTGGTTGTTGTAGGTTTCGCATTGCTTGATATTGCGGCATGGTACTGGTTCCTTAATTCTGTGATTTTTACACCTGAGAACATGCAAAACGGACTGGAATTTTTAGGTCTTCATTTTGTTCATGGTAATCCTGATTATGTAATGAACGGTGTAATTACTGAAGCAGGTTCACATAGTAAATTAATAGAAATTACAACCACCATGCTTACATTCGGGATGGGGGCTTCCACCCAGGCACTTTTTGCCCGTGTTGGTGGTGGCATATACACAAAGGCTGCCGACGTTGGCGCCGACCTCGTTGGTAAAGTGGAAGCCGGCATTCCGGAAGATGATCCGCGTAATCCTGCAACTATTGCCGATAACGTTGGCGATAACGTGGGTGACGTTGCCGGTATGGGCGCCGACCTTTATGAAAGTTATGCAGGATCAATTTTGGCTACTGCCGCTTTAGGTGCTGCATTACCAGCACTTGCCTTATCCGATTTAAATATCGACCCGGTTAAAGCCGTTACTGCACCTATGATTGTTGCAGCAATTGGTATAATTTTATCGATCGTTGGAATTTTTATGGTACGTACCAAAGAATCGGCTACTCAGAAAAACCTTTTAAATGCATTGTTGCTTGGAACTGGTGGAAGCTCGGCACTGATTTTAGTCGCAATGGCTGGTTTGGCGTATGCCGGTTGGGTGACCTGGGGCGTTTTTGGTGCAGTGGTAATTGGGTTGGCTGCCGGTGTTATTATTGGACAGGCGACAGAATATTATACTTCTGACGAATATAAACCAACTAAAGGTATTGCAAAACAAGCTAATCAGGGACCAGCTACAACAATTATTGATGGTTTGGCTGTAGGGATGTATTCAACCTGGATTCCTGTTGTAACAATAGTTCTGGCAATTATGGGAGCATTTTGGGCTGCCGGTGGTGCAACGCATTTTGCAATGGGCGTTTACGGAATTGGTTTTGCTGCCGTAGGTATGCTTTCCACTTTGGGAATTACTTTGGCAACCGATGCATTTGGCCCAATTGCTGATAATGCAGGTGGTAATGCTGAAATGTCGGAACTTCCGCATGAAGTTCGCGAACGGACGGATGCCCTCGATATGCTGGGTAATACCACCGCTGCAACCGGAAAAGGGTTTGCTATCGGTTCGGCCGCTTTAACGGCAATGGCGCTTATTTCAGCATATATGGAAGAGGTGAGGTTATGGTTCGGTAAAATTGCAAAAGCAGGAGAAGGTTTTATTTCAAAAGGCGAATACGTATTTTATAACGATGTTGCTCCTGCCGTTCAGGAAGGTATCAAGGCGGTTAAAATTTCAACTGCTTCGGTAAAAGATCTGGCTGCCGCCTACGACATTACACTTTTTAATCCGTTGTTTTTAGGAGGATTGTTCCTTGGTTCCATGATGGCATTCGTATTTAGCGCCATGACAATGAAAGCTGTTGGTCGCGCTGCGGGTGCAATGGTCGATGAAGTTCGTCGCCAGTTCCGCGAAATCAAAGGGATTATGGAAGGCAAAGCAGTTCCGGAATATGCAAAATGTGTTGAAATTTCAACAAAAGGCGCTCAAAGAGAAATGTTGCTGCCTTCATTGGTTGCTATAATTGTGCCGGTAGTAGTTGGCGCTTCAATGGGAGTTGCCGGTGTTATCGGGCTGCTGGCCGGAGGTTTAACTGCTGGTTTCACGTTGGCGGTGTTTATGAACAATGCCGGTGGTGCCTGGGACAACGCTAAAAAATTCGTTGAAAAAGGAAACTATGGCGGTAAAGGAAGCGATGCACACAAGGCGGCCGTTGTTGGCGACACCGTTGGCGATCCGTTTAAAGATACTTCAGGTCCTTCGCTGAACATTCTTATCAAACTGATGACAATGGTTTCAGTGGTTATGGCCGGATTAACAGTGACATTGAGTTTACTGTAAAAATACATTTTGTTATTAATTTAAAAACCACTCGCCAGTTGGCGGGTGGTTTTTTTGTTGTGTAAAACAACAAAAATTAGATTGCTCCTTGAACAAAATAATTCTATATTTAGTTACTGTAAAAAACAAAGAGTTAAATCAATAAAAAATCAAAAAATATGGCAGATTTATCAACGACCTATATGGGTATCAAACTAAAAAATCCATTGATCCTCGGAGCGTGTAACCTGGTTTCAAAACCTGAAACAGTAAAACAAATTGTCGATGCGGGCATCGGTGCAATAGTTTACCGTTCGTTGTTCGAAGAACAGATTCAGCTTGAAAATCTTCAGATGGACGAAGAGTTGTCAGAATACGAAAACCGCAACGCCGAAATGACCAACCTTTTCCCCGATATTGAACATGCCGGGCCCAAGGAACATTTATATAATCTTGAAAAGTTGAAAAAAAGTGTGGACGTACCGGTGTTTGCCAGCCTGAATGCCGTTTACGAACCCACTTGGGTGGAATATGCCAAAGAGCTGGAAAAAACCGGTGTCGATGGCCTTGAGTTAAACCTTTACGCCGTGCCGGGTTATTTTGAAGTAACCGGCCAGTCCATCGAAGAAAAGCAGGTACAGATTGTAAAAGCCGTAAAACAAGCCGTAAACATCCCAATAAGTGTAAAAATTGGTTTGTATTATACCAATCCGTTGAATTTTATCAAAAAGATTGATGAAGCCGGTGCCAACGCTTATGTATTGTTTAACCGCTTTTTTCAGCCCGAAATCGATATTGAAAACGAGCAGCATTATTTTCCCTGGGATTTGAGCGACCCGAAAGACCACAAAGTGGCGCTGCGGTATGCAGGGCTTTTGTACGGAAACCTCGATGGGAACATTTGTGCAAGTCGTGGAATCTACGAAGCCAGAGATGTAATTAAAATGATCCTCGCCGGGGCCGATACCGTTCAGATGGTGAGCACAATTTATAAAAACAAACCTGCGGTGATTTC
>CAYWBV010000238.1:3941-6557 GCA_964455785.1 uncultured Maribellus sp. | reverse complement strand
TCTTTATTGTAGGTAAACATACCCTCCCAGTTCTCTTCCTTAGCGAAAGTTCTCTGAATGGAGTATGCCCCTCTGCCATTATCATAATCGCTCCAGGCAACTCTTGCTTCATTTCTTTGGTTTATCACGTTTGTGAGATACCTTGTCATAAAATTGAAGTCTTTAAGAATTTCCCAGTCAAGCTGGAGTTTTGCCATGGTCTGATTACGTTTAAAACCAGTCAGGTTTTCATAAATATTAAAATACGGGTTGTTTTGTTTCGGTTTGCTCTTTCTCTGCTGGATATTTTTTTGTCCTTCCAGCCAGTAATCCTTCAAATCAAGGACGTTGACCTGTACACCCATTTCCAGAACTGATCTGGCAGGGTCCCTTCTTCCGGCACTTATATTTTGCCTGTTATCCGAGCCAGCTTCAGAAATATTAACAGCCGTACTGATTTTCAATTTATCAGTAAGATTGTAACTTCCGTTAACTCCAATTGTTTTTCTGGAATAATCTGTATTTGGCAAAATGCCTTCGTTCATCAGGTTCCCGATAGAAACGCGTAAGTTTGCTTTATCGTAATTTCCCTCAAATGCAAGATTATTGGATTGGCTGAATCCGTTCTGATAAAAATCCTGTTGCCTGTTTGGATAAGCAACCAAGGGTTGCAACGATGTGCCGTCATTATTTGTCAACGACTTGTCCCACTGATAAGAATCGGGAAAGGTTCCATCAAGTATTGCCCCCCAGGATTCATTCTCTGTTTCCCCTAAATTATGGGCTCCGGCCTTGCCCGAAGCAAACATCGTTTGAAAAGGAACAAAGTGATATGGATTATCAAGAGTATAGGATGTATTAAAGGAAACCCCGATACCTTTTTTAATACCTTTACCTGATTTTGTTGTAATAAGTACCACTCCGTTTCCTGCCCTGGAACCATATAACGCCGCCGCGCTGGGCCCTTTCAAAATTGACATGGATTCAACATCTTCTGTATTTAGATCTGAGATGGCGTTCCCCATATCGGCATCTTTATAATTATTATCTATTCCGTTGGAAACCGGTACGCCATCAATAACAAAAAGAGGTTGGTTTTTAGTATTTAAAGAGCTGGCTCCCCTAATAATCATATTGACAGAAGACCCTGCGAGACCGTACATTTGAGACACCTGAACACCTGCAGCTTTTCCTGCAATGGCATTTAATAAATTTCCCTGAGGGGTTTCATTCAGTTCGGTTCCACTAACCTCACCCACCGAATATCCCAAAGATTTCTTCTCTCTTGTAATACCAAGAGCGGTAACCACAACTTCGTCGATCCCAATGGCATCCTCTTCCATTACCACATCAAGTTGCTGCCTCCCGGCCAGTGCTATTTCCTGTGTTTTCATTCCCACAAACGAAAACTGAATAACAGCATCGTCGGGGATATTGGTTATTGAGTAAACACCATCAAAATTGGTCACCGTTCCCTGCGTAGTCCCTTTTATTACGACGGTAACACCGGGCAGCGGCTGGTTCCGTTCATCGGTAACCTTGCCTGAAATGTTTTTTTGCTGATCTGCCCAAACGGGACTGTCATTTACAACAGGTTGTACTTTATGAGTTTTAATCAGGATAAGATTATCCTGACGAACTTCAAATGTAACCTCCTGCCCTGTAAAAAGCCGGTCGAGTACTTTTTCCACTGTTTGTCCCTGGATGCTTAGGTCCACTTTTCGTTCCACATCTACCTGTTCGCGCTGGTAGAAAAACCGGAACTCACTTTGGTCCTCAATCTCACGAAGTACATCTTCCACCCGTTTATTCTTCACATCAAAACTAAATTTTATGTTTTGCGAATAAACCGTAGCAGAAACCTGTAAAAAACAAGCCATAAGCAGTATCAAAGTCAGTTTCATGGTCAGTAATAATTTTCGTTTTTTCCCAAAAAACCGGGAAATCCCAAATTCAATTTTTTTCATAAATTTGCTATGATTTAAAGTTATTAATTATTGGTGTTGACAGCACCTTTTTTTAACGAATTCAGACCGGCGGGTGTTGACAGCATCTGCCGGTTTTGTAAGGTTTGGTTCAGTGTTTACTTCATACGTTTATCCTCCGCTATTTTGTGATTAAAATGGTCTGCCCTTCAATTTTATATTTAACCGGCAAAGTTTCCTTTAACAAATCGAGTACTTCGAGGATGGTTTCGTCTTTTATCGTCCCGTCATAATGATAATCCAGAATAACATTGTCGGTAATTTCGATATCAACCCCGTATTTTCGTTCGAGCAATACAATCAACTCTTTTAAATTCATGTTGATGAAGATGAGTTTATTGTCTTTCCACGAGGTAAACATCCGGGTATTTACTTCTTTTACTTCCACCGTATTTTTTTGCGTATAAAAAACCAGTTGTTCTCCGGGAGTTAATGTTTTTTCGACATTCATTTTTAGTTTTTCCGATGACCGGATTTGTACACTTCCCTCTTCGAGTGTGGTTATGATTTCCTGGTCGGTTTTATAAGCCTTTACATTAAATTGCGTTCCAAATACATGAACATCGTAAAACGGTGTGTGAACAATAAATGGTTTCTTCTCATTTTTGGTTACATCGAACCAACCTTCGCCATCGAGGAAAACTTCGCGCTG
>CAYWBV010000238.1:0-3841 GCA_964455785.1 uncultured Maribellus sp. | reverse complement strand
TTTTCCAGGTTAATCCGGTGGTGTACCTGGTTGAGGATGCCCGAAAGTTCTTCTTCGTGTGTGCTGTTTTGCTCCGCTGTATCGATGTCGTTCCAATATTCAAACAATACGGGGTGCAATTCGAGGTGATGAAAAGGATCGGAAAATAATACCATCGCAGCTTCCAGCTCTTCCGGGGTGCAGTTATCCTCTATGTATTTTTTTGCAATCGATTTTATCTCGTATCCTCTATTCATCCTTCTTTCCTGTAAAAACAACCTTTCAAAATCATTTGTAAAATCCCCTTTCCTAACAAAAGGGGATTTTTTTCCTAACTAACCTAAACTAACTTGTGAAAAACTATTTCATTCAACAATTGAGAACGTTTTTTACATTTATCTATAGGTAATACGGAAAAAACGAAGTACCCCCCAAAAGAAATCGATTATTTTTTTGAATTAGTGAAAAAAGCCGGTTTGCCACTACAGTTCCCCTGATATTAAGTAAGCAGTATAGGCTACAAAACAAACCAGCAACAACGCGGCTTCCCATCGATCCAGTTTTTTCTTTCCGCCGGTAAACATGGCCACAAAAACAAACAGGGTTCCGCCGACGAGCAAATACAGGTCGGTATTAAATTTCAGGTCGTACGGAATGGGCCGCGCAAACGAACTAATGGAAAGGATTAATAAAATATTGAAGATGTTGGAACCGATGATGTTTCCCACGGCGATGTCGTTGTTCTTTTTAACTGCGGCCACCACCGATGTGGCCAGTTCGGGGAGCGAAGTGCCTGCGGCAACAATGGTCAGTGCAATCATTTTTTCGCTTACCCCCATCATCTGGGCCATTTTAACCGCATTGGTCACCACCAGTTGCCCTCCGGCCACCAGGGCTGCAAGTCCGACAATAATCAGAATCCAGATTTTTAGCGTGGTGTAGCTGACTGCCGACTGCGCTTCGGTTTGGGTATCGCTTTTCAACTGGCTGTAAACATAGTAAAGGAATCCGCCAAAAAGAGCCAGCAGTATAATCCCGTCAACCCGGCCAAGGACTGGCGTTCCTGGGAAAATCAACTCGTTGGTTAAAATAAACAGCACGACCACAATCCCCATTGAAATCGGGATTTCCTTCCAAACGGTCGATGATTGTACCACAATCGGGGTTATTAAGCCCGAGATTCCTAATATCACAAACAGGTTAAAATTGTTACTGCCGATAACGTTCCCAAAAACAATTTCGTGGTGCCCCTGTAACGAGGCATACACATTCACCACCAGTTCGGGCGCCGAAGTACCAAAAGCGACAACGGTAAGTCCGATGGCCAGGTCGGAAACATGATACTTGCGTGCAAGCGCTGACGCGCCATTTACCATCCAGTCGGCGCCTTTAATGAGTAATACCAGACCCAAAACCAACCACAAAATTTGTATTAACATACCTGTTTGTTTTTTATCGTATTTCAAAAATCAAAAATAGAAACTTATCGGTTGTATCGGCACGTTGAATTTTATTCGTTAATTTTTTCTGAATTCAAAAAAAGCGAAAATCTTTTTTTCAACTCTCCTGTTTTGTTGTTTTGGATGGTTTTTTTATAAAAACGGCCCGACCGAACGTTCTTTCGAGGCGTTTTCAGAAAAAAACAACTCGCCGGAACGTTCTTTCGAGCTATTTTTGGAAAATAATTGGCCGACCGGACGTTCTTTCGAAGCGTTTCAAAAAAATATTTGCTCCATCTGGCATCTGTTCGAGACATTTCAAAAAAATATTTGCCCGAACAGACGCACTTTCGGGGCGTGTAAAAAAAATAATTGGACAACCAGACGCACTTTCGGGGCGTTTCAAAAAAATAATTGCTCCATCTGGCGTCTTTTCGAGGTGTTTCAAAAAAATATTTGCCCGAACAGACGTTCTATCGGAGCGTTTTTTAGAAGAAACAATATAAACCCCGGGGAAAAGATCGGTTTAAAAAGTCAGAAAAAAAGAGCTGTCTGAAAATGACCTTTTCAGACAGCTCCCATCCGTTCATTAAATTTAAAATCGTGTTATACTGAACTTTATTCCAGCGAAACGTTTACAACGAATCGCCAAAATCAGCTTTAAATTTGGCTACCAATTTTTCAGGCCAGTTCCCGATGGCTTCCAGGCGCCCCATAAAGAAGCGGAGTACCGGGGGCTCTTCAATCCATTGTAATCCGCCCACCAGCTCGCGATTATCGTAAAGCCATTTTACGCGGTCGATAACAAATTTGGTTTGCGACAAGGTGAAAACCCGTCGCGGGAAAGCGAGGCGGAGCAACTCCACATCGGCCAGGAGGTCATTCCCGTCTTCCAGGCGGACGCTGGATATGGTTCCGCGTTCCATTCCGCGAATTCCGGAGATAATAAACAATGCTGAAGCCAAAGCGCCTGCGGGATATTGTTCCTGCGGAACGTGGGGCAGGAATCCCATGGCGTCGAGGTGGCAACCCAGCGCTCCCGGAGGGGTAATTACCGGAACACCTGCCGCATCGAGCTGGTTAACGGCGTAAGCGATAAAAGACGGCGACTGGCTGATTACGGTTTCGTCGCAGGTTTCCTGGATACCCACTGCCATGGCTTCAATTTCGCGCACCGACATCCCCCCGTAGGTGAGAAAACCTTCGTAAAGAACGAGCAGGTCGCGCATTTTCATGTATAAATCCTTGTTATTGGTAACAATACCGCCGCCTCTGGTAGAACTTACTTTCCGGCTCGAAAAGTAAACCAAATCGGCATAACCGCACATCTCCTGCAGGATACTTTTGATTTCTGCATTTTTAAATTCCTCTTCACGCTGTTTGATAAAAAAGGCGTTCTCTCCGATTAAACTGGCATCGAGAACCATGAGTGTGTCGTTTTCCACACATATTTTTTTCACATCGCGCATATTCTGCATCGAAAACGGCTGCCCTCCAATCAGGTTCGTCGAAGCCTCCATCCGCACAAATGCAACACGTTCTTTTCCGTATTTTTTAAAAACACCCTTTAGTTTTTCAATATCGATGTTTCCCTTAAACGGGTTATCGCTTTTGATGGTTAAAGCATCGTCGCCATATATTTCGAGCACTTCACCGCCGTTCAGTTCCATGTGGGCTTTTGTGGTGGTAAAATGGTAATTCATCGGGATAACGTCTCCTTGTTTGATAAAGGCCTGCGAAACGATATTTTCGGCGGCACGCCCCTGATGAACGGGCAAAACATAGTGTTTACCAAAAACTTCGCGAAGTGAAGTTTCCATACGGTAAAAACTTTGCGAACCGGCATAAGCGTCGTCGGCCTGCAGCATCGATGCCACCTGGTTGTCGCTCATGGCGTTGGTACCCGAATCGGTCAGCATGTCGAGAAAAACATCTTTGGTACTTAAGAGGAAAGTGTTAAACCCGGCCTCTTCTATTGCTGTTTTTCTTTCATCAACAGGTTTTAAAAAAAGCTTTTGTACAATCCGTACTTTGTGTAGTTCCACCGGAATCTGCTCACCACTATAGAACTTAATGGTATTGTTTTGATTTGTCATTTTTTACTGGTTTATAATTACGATTTAAAAATTTTCCAAAAATAAAACCTTCAGATTGAAAAACAATGTTTTTTGTATATGTTGTTTGGAGACTTTACTTCAATTTATAATTGATCAAAATAAATGGTAAAACAGCCCGGTTTTATACAACAGTCTTTCAATGACAGAAGCTTTTCTGTCGTCACGGGATAAAATCTAATGAACGAAGTACTAATTTTTTGAATTCGGCAAAGGTGTTGTTTCTATTATTTTTGCCCATCCGGCAGAAAAAATTGTTCCGTCGGGCATGACGGTATTCGTCAGACTTTTAACCGATTTAAGTTGGTA
>CAYWBV010000237.1:0-6558 GCA_964455785.1 uncultured Maribellus sp. | reverse complement strand
GTAACGTTTGGTGTTCACCAGTATATAAATCTGGTCGTACGGAACCGTTGCCGCCACATCGTAAATGGTTTTCATGTCGCTGGTTGTCAGGTAACGCGGCAAGTCGAAAGTGTAAAAAGTAGAGTTAAAAAAGGTGTTTTTATAAATCTTTTCGCCCGGAATATCGGTACCCGACTCTACGGAAGCGGTAAAAACTGCTTTGACATTAAATGAGTTTTTCTCCGATTTAAAGGGCTCTTCATCAAATAAATAGGAACTTACCCTTTGGCAGTCGTCCACAAATTTTTGTTTTTCCGCTTCCGTGTAACCTTCGGCAAGGATAACCAAATCGACCTTTTTTTCGGGTTCGCCGCTTTTTACAAAGTCGAATGTTTCAAAGCCGGGGAGCATTTCCTTCAGAATAAAATAGTCGTTGGGATCAATCTCAGCAGTATAGATGGTTTTGAATTCGCCTTCCCACTGGCGCGCTTCAATCCCTAACCTGATTTTATGTTTTGGGAACGGAAAAAAAACCGCCTGGTAAAAAGTTTTGTTTTTGGTTTTTGCTTCGGCCGTGGTTTGCCACTCCTGGAAAAGAGTACAAAATCCTTTGGAATACAACAAACTGTCGGTTTTTAAATCGAATACCCTGAAACGGTAGGTGCCGTAGTCCAGCAGATCGATAAGGCAGGTGTGCGAACCTGCCCAGAAAGGTTCCTGTTTGATTTGCTGTGGGTAAACCTGTACTTCCTTATTGTTCCCCCCAAGCAAAAAGTCGAACCGTAATGCGTTGGGCTTAAAATGTTTGTTAAAATCGACCTGTGCAAAGGTAAATATGGGTAAACTGAAAAGCAGAAAGAAGAACTTCCGTCTCATAATCACATTTATTAATTTTGGCTGAATTTAGCAAATATCGTTAAAAGAGTTGAGAGCTTTTATAAATTCATTCCATTCGATTTACAGAAAATGATGTTCCCAACAACCATTTCCGAAACGTTTTTTTATGTTTCTTTGCCGGGCTGAAAAGTGCATAAAATGTCAATTTGTTACAATTACCTCACTTTTTGGTAACATTACTTATTATTTGGAGATTTTTAATACTTTTGTTTTATAATTCGAAACCGATAATTTTTTATACGTATAAAATGAATACCAACGACTACCTTGAAAGGGCCGCAGATATAGATGAGCTTGACGAGAAGATTTTGAAATTAGTGACTAAAAATGCCCGCATTCCTTTTCTGGAGGTTGCCCGCGAATGTGGTGTTTCCGGGGCTGCTATTCATCAGCGTGTCCAGCGGTTATTAAATATAGGTGTTGTTTCGGGTAGTGAATTTGTCGTAAATCCACAAAAACTGGGGTATAATACCTGCGCATATATGGGCATTTATCTCGACAAAGCAAAGTACCACACCCAGGTTGTTCTGGAGCTTGCAAAAATTCCGGAGATTGTTGAATGTCATTACACTACCGGGCAATATGCCATTTTTGTAAAGATACAAACCAAAACCAACAAACACCTGAAACAGTTAATTGACGAAAAGCTTCAGGAAATTGAAGGGATTGCAAGAACCGAAACTTTTATGTCGCTCGGAATGGAATTTAAACGGCAAGTGCCAATCAAATAAAAAAGACCGGCTAAAACCGGTCTTTTTTATTTGAGTATATTATCGATTGCTATTCTTCTTTATAAACAAAATCATACGACTCGTTATGCTGGCTAATGTCGAGGCCTATTTTTTCGCCGTGTGGTGAAATGCGCAGCGGGACAATCATATCGGTTATTTTGTACATCAGCAGCGAACCTCCAAAAGTAAAAATTCCGACAATTACAAGCGCAAGTAAATGATAGAGGAAAGTGGTTGTTTCTCCGTGTATCAACCCGACTTCGTTGGCAAATACCGAAGTGGCAATCATCCCCACAATTCCACCCATTCCGTGGGCCGGAAAAACATCAAGTGTATCGTCCAGTGTCGATTTGGTTCTTAACGTAATGGCGTAATTGCTTATGAATGCAGCAATTACCCCGATAAAAATACTTGCTCCTACATTAACAAAACCGGCAGCAGGGGTTATCGCTACAAGTCCTACAACCAGCCCGATAGAGGCGCCCACAGCCGAAGGTTTTTTGCCTTTGGCTGCATCGTAAAAAATCCAGGTTAACATCGCTGCTGCCGACGCAGTGTTGGTATTGACCAGCGCAATGGCTGCAACCGAATTGGCGGCAAGTGCTGACCCTGCGTTGAACCCAAACCATCCAAACCAGAGCATTCCCGCACCCAGTAAAATGTAAGGGATATTGGCCGGTTTAAATTCTTTATTCGCGTCTTTTCTTCGGCCCAGAAACATTGCCCCGGCGAGGGCCGCAAATCCCGCCGACATGTGTACCACTGTCCCGCCGGCAAAATCCAGTACTCCCCAGTTTCTTAAAAAGCCGTTTGGATGCCATGTCCAATGTGCAAGAGGCGCATAAATAAAAATAACAAACAGGCTGATAAACAACATGTATGCCCTGAAACGTACTCTGCCGGCGAACGAACCGGTAATTAGTGCAGGGGTTATAATCGCGAATTTTAACTGGAACATGGCAAAAACAGCAAGCGGAAAAGTAGGGGCCAGATCGGGATGGGTTCCTCCTCCTACACCTCGAAACATAAAGTATGTCGCCGGATTTCCGAATAGTCCAAAACCTTCTTTACCAATGCTGTCACCAAAAGCAATACTAAATCCGACGATTACCCATAAAATACTTACAATTCCCATGGCAATAAAACTCTGGAGCATGGTGGAAATTATATTCCGTGATTGCACCATTCCTCCATAAAAAAATGCAAGTCCCGGAGTCATCAGCAAAACCAGTCCGGTTGCAGTCAGCATCCAGGCTGTATCGCCAGGAACCAGGTTTGAATAATCTTGTTCTCCCAGCCCTGTGGGAATAATTACTCCCAAAAAAGCTGCAATTACAAGAAGTGCAAGGATTAACCACCATCGAATCGTGTTTTTCATTGAAATTTGAATTTAAAGTTTTATAACTGTCTTAATGATAAAAATACATACTAAAAATATCTAATTTCTAATTAATGCAGCTCTAAATTAGAATAATGTTAGTATATATTTATAAAATTAACCATTTGATAACACTCATTTTTGTTGGGCAATAAGCGATTTTTTTGTCTCGTTTATCCGAATATGCTTCATTACTGATTTAAATCTTAAATTTTTGCTTCTTTTTTGATACTTTTGGTGGAAAATTGTAAACGATGACACTAAGGAATAATTTGGATGAGGTAGATTTACGAATACTTGATATTATTACACAAAATGCACGTATCCCTTTTAAAGACGTAGCCAAAGAAGTGGGTATTTCGAGAGCCGCAGTCCATCAGAGGGTTAACCGGATGATTGACCTGGAAGTGATTACTGGCTCGGGTTATTACATCAATCCTAAAAAGGTCGATTTCAGAACCTGTACTTACATCGGTATATTTTTAGAAAAAGGAGGATTGTTCACCGAAGTTGTCGATAAATTGAAGATGATACCGGAAATTGTGGAATGTCATTACACTACAGGACAATACGCCATTTTTATTAAAGTTTACGCCAAAGACAACGAACACCTGAAAAGTATTTTAAGCGGACAAATTCAAAAAATACAGGGAGTTGCAAGTACCGAGACTTTTATTTCGCTGGAAGAATCGTTCAAAAGAAATATTCCGGTTCACCCTTGATTTTTTTGACGAACTGCCTCGTAAATCATCAGGGCAGCCGCTACGGAGACATTCAATGACTCAATTTTTCCAACGATGGGAATTTGAAGTTGCTCGTCGGCGAGCCGCAGGATTTGATCCGAAATGCCGCTTTCTTCCGAACCCATAACAATGGCGAGAGGTGTATTCAGGTTGGCGCGGGTATATACAACATTCGATTTTTCGGTAGCTGCAACAATTTTTATCCCCGATTCTTTTAAAAACTGAATGGTGTTGGGAAGGTTCTCAACGCGACAGATGGGCATGTGGTGGATAGCTCCGGCCGATGTCTTTACGGCGTCGGCGCCAATGGCGGCCATCCCTTTCTCTGGGATTATGATGGTTTGTATCCCGGCGCATTCTGCCGATCTGACAATGGCGCCAAAGTTTCTGACATCTGTAATCTGGTCAAGGACAAGGATAAAAGGATCGACGCCGGTCTCGAATAAACCAGGTAAGAGTGTTTCAATACGATGGAACTCAACAGGAGAAAGTAAAGCGAGCACTCCCTGATGGTTTTTACGCGTAATCCGGTTTATTTTTTCTATCGGAACAAACTGAAAAGCAACATGGTATTCTTTTAGTAATTGATGTAGTTCCTGAAACAGATCGTTGTTTAATCCCTTTTTGATAAATACTTTATCGATTGTGCGGTTGTTTTTTACCGCTTCGATTACTGCCCGGGTTCCAAAAATATATTCACTTTTATCCATCACCATGTTTTTTTCGATTTCCAGTTTTCCAGTTCTTTATGCCCCATTTCCCAGCTCTCCATCGTCTCTTCCAGTTTCGCTTTTAGTTTATCATACCGTTCAAAAATGGAATGGTCGGTAAGCTCCACCGATGAAGACAATATTGTATCCATTTTTTTTAGTTCATCTTCCATCAATGCAATTTCAAGTTCGGTTTGCTCAACCCGTTTTTCCAATTTCGTTATGTTTTTGCCGATGTCTTTTCTTTCTTCAAAACTTAATCCGTTGTCTTGTGAGTTTTTTGGTCGCGTATCTTTTTCTTTGCTAGCGGTTTTTATTTCCAGTTCTTTTAGCGATTCAATTTTCTTTTTCTGCAGAAAATCGTAAATGCCACCGAGATGTTGTTTGGTCCTTTTATTTTTGAATTCGTAGATACAATCTACCAATCCATCCAAAAAATCACGATCGTGTGAAACAACCAATACGGTTCCAGTAAAATTGATTAGGGCATTTTTTAAGATTTCTTTTGAACGCATATCAAGGTGATTGGTTGGCTCGTCGAGAACCAGAAAGTTAACCGGTTCCAGCATCAGGCGGATCATCGCAAGACGCGATCTCTCTCCTCCGCTCAGCACTTTTACTTTTTTGTCGATATCCTCACCGGGAAAAAGAAAAGCTCCAAGGATGTCTCTTATTTTTGTGCGTACTTCACCCACCGCAATTTCGTCGATGGTTTCGAAAACAGTTCTTTCTTCGTTGAGCGTTTGCGCCTGGTTTTGCGCAAAATACCCGATTTTTACGTTGTGGCCCAGTTGCAAATTGCCGTCGTACTTTAGTTCCTGCATAATAATACGGGCAAGGGTTGTTTTTCCTTCGCCATTTCTGCCAACGAATGCTACTTTTTCTCCATTTTCTATTTTAATATCAATGTCGTTTAATACTAAAAGGTTATCATATTTTTTACTGATGTTTTTGCCATCAACAACTATTTTTCCTGATCGCGGGGCAGGGGGGAAGTTCATTTTTAGTGCGGAATTATCCTCTTCCTCAATTTCAATTCTGTCCAGCTTGTCAAGATGTTTGATTCTGGACTGGACTTGTACTGATTTGGTGGGTTTGTATCTGAAACGTTCGATAAATCTTTCTGTTTCGTCTATCATTTTTTGCTGGTTCCGGTAAGCTGCCATTTGAATTTCACGCTGTTCTTTTTTCCAGGTTACAAACGAGGTGTAATTCATTTTTTGATCGGTAATTTTACCGAGCGAAATTTCAATAGTCCGGTTGCAAACAGCATCCAAAAAAGCTTTGTCATGCGAAACCAGTACCACTGCGCCTTTGTAGTTTTTCAGAAAATCTTCGAGCCACTGGATGGATTCAATGTCAAGGTGGTTGGTTGGTTCGTCGAGTAAAAAGATGTCAGGTTTTCTTAGCAAAAGTTTTGCAAGCTCTACCCGCATTCTCCAGCCGCCGCTGAATTCCGAAGTAGGCCTGTCAAAATCTGTCCTTTCAAATCCTAACCCCATCAGCGTTTGTTCCAGCTCGGCTTCGTAGTTTTCGCCTCCGAGGATGCTGTACCTTTCATTCAGTTCAGTAATGTTATCCAGTTTTTTTAAATATTCTTCTGAATGAAAATCTTCGCTTGCAGCAATTTCATTGTTCAGGTGTGTAATTTTCTTTTTTATACGGATGAGTTCCCCGAAAGCAAGTTTTGCTTCTTCTTTTAACGACCTGGAATCAGAAAGATGCATTTGTTGGGGAAGATAGCCGATGGTAAAATCTTTTGGTACGCTGACAGTTCCTGAGGTTGGCTTCTCCAGCCCGGATAAGATCTTCAGTAACGTGGTTTTCCCGGCGCCGTTTTTCCCGGTTAACCCAATCCTGTCTTTCGGATTGATCAGAAAACTAATCCCTTTGAACAATTCAAACCCGCCAAAACTTAAATATATTTTATCAATTGAAATCATATTTACTCAGAAAGTTGCCAAAGATAGTGATAATTGGTCAATGGAATTTTGAAAAATCAGGACAAAAAAAATACCCTTTCGGGTAAAAAAGGAAGGGGAAAGCACTATGGACGCTTTTTGAAGATGATTGATGATTTACAAACCCCTAAACACAAAACCAATCATAAATACAGAAGT
>CAYWBV010000236.1:3867-6591 GCA_964455785.1 uncultured Maribellus sp. | reverse complement strand
GACCCCTACCCTGTCAAGGTAATGCTCTAAACCAACTGAGCTAACAACCCTTAAATTAACGTTGCGAATTGTTCCGGTTTCAAACCAATCCGTCAACCGACGGACTTACAACCCGTGCCGCAAAAATAAAAAAACAAGTTCATGTACAAAACATATCCATGAACTTGTTTTTCTTTTTTTCTAAATAAAGAATTTCAGTATAAATAAAATGGCCAAAACAATCATCACCGGTGAAAGGTCTTTGAACTTTCCGGTTAAAACCTTTAGTAAAACATACGAAAGCATCCCGAAAACAATACCTTCAGCTATACTGTAGGCCAGCGGCATCATAATAATGGTTATAAATGCCGGGATTGATTCTGAAAAATCGTCGAAATTGATATTTAATATTGGCGACATCATAAAAAACCCGACCAGTACCAGTGCCGGTGCAGTAGCGGCGGCGGGAACCATTGTAAACACAGGCGCAAAGAACAAAGCAATTAAAAACAAGGCGGCTGTAGTAAGCGAAGTAAGCCCGGTTTTCCCTCCCTCGGCTACTCCCGAAGCGCTTTCAACATAAGTAGTTACAGTGCTGGTTCCGAGAATTGCCCCAAAGGTTGTACCAACAGCGTCGGCAAAAAGCGCTTGTTTTACACGCGGTACTTTACCGTCTTTGTCGAGCATTCCGGCTTTTGATGAAACACCAACCAAAGTACCCACGGTATCAAACATGTCAACAAACAAAAAGGTAAACAGCACAATTAGCATGTCGAATGAAAATACCTGCGAAAAATCAAACTTCCAGAAAATGGGCGCAAGCGAAGGCGGCGTGTCAACCAAATGCCCTTCGGGCAAATGAGTTACGCCCAAAGGAATCCCGGCAATGGTAGCGGCAAAAATTCCGATCAACAGCGCTCCTTTCACTTTTAAGACCAGTAATACCGCCGTCAGGACAATACCCCCAATGGCAATCAAAACCGCCGGTGAACCCATGTCGCCCAATCCGACCAAAACTGCGTCGTTGTTCACAATTAATCCTGAGTTTTGTAGACCGATAAAAGCGATAAATAAACCAATCCCCGCCGACACCGCATGTTTCAGCGAAAGGGGAATGGCATTCACAATCAATTCGCGAATATTAAACGCCGTTAAAATCAAAAAGATGATTCCTTCGAGAAACACGGCAGTCAAAGCGAACTGCCAACTGTATCCCATACCGAGTACAACGGTAAAGGCAAAAAAGGCGTTTAACCCCATTCCCGGCGCCAAAGCAAAAGGCAACCGGGCAACCAGCGCCATAACCAGGGTAGCAACCAATGCAGAAAGGGCAGTTGCTGTAAACAGGGCATTTTTGTCCATTCCGGTCGCGCTCAGTATATCCGGGTTTACGGCCAGAATATAGGCCATGGTCATAAACGTAGTAATCCCGGCAAGAATTTCCGTTTTTACTGTTGTGTGGTTCTCCTTAAGTTTGAAAAATCGGTTCAGCATGATTTTTAGTATTAAAATGTAACTTTTGCACCCAGCGTGGGCATTACGTTAAATCCTTCCATTCCCCCGAAATTGGAGCTTAACTCAACCTCGGTGCCAACAGCAAAGTTTTTGTTGAAATTGTACCAGAGCTGAGGTTCAGATAAAAATACAAATTTCGTTTCGTTCGTACCAAAAACCATATCTTCTCTCCAAAAGTCAGCAAAACCGGTAAACGATAATTTATTTTTGGCAAAATTCAGATACCAAACCCCGGTTAACTGGAACGATGCATCGTGTTTTCCACGAATGTATTTGTAAAGGGCCTGAAGTGTAAAACCTTTCGAGAAATCGCCGGCGTTCCAGGAATATTCAAAACCGGTCAGCCAGGCATTTTCAATTTGATACGAACCGCCGGGAGCGTATTGTCCGAATCCACCGTTAAATTCTCCATGAAATGCAAAAGGCGAATCGCCTAATTTTAAAGCACGGGCAATTTCCCAGTATGCCAGGCTGATTCCTTCCACATCACCAACATTATAATCCATGTCGATAAAAAAGAAAGTACTTCCCAGTTTATCGGGTTTAAACATCTCAACGGTAGAGGTTAAAAATCCTCTTCCTTCACCCATGTCGTAATGTAACTGAACATTTTGTGCTTTTGCAGCGAAAACCCATCCGGCGATGGTTAGAAACAGTAGAATTTTTTTCATACAATTGATTTCTTTAAAAGGTTTTTATCGTAAAAATTATTATAAGTTGAAGTCGCAAAAATAGGCAAAATCATGAACCGGCAAAACCGGCAAAAATTTTTGTCCTCCTTTTTCAGTATCATTTCAAATCATTATCTTTCAAAACTCTAAAACGAACGATTATGAAAACGATTGACAGGAGAAAATTTATCCATGCCGGTATTAAAGGGGTTGCGGGCGCCGTGGCGCTTACATCGGGGCTGGCCAATCTAAGTTTTATTACAGCCGGAAATGGGAGTATCGACATGGTTGATTTGGGTAAAACAGGGATAAAAGTGCCGCGCCTGGCGTTGGGTACCGGTTCGTTTGGCTGGAAAAAAACATCGGCCCAGAAAAAGATGGGCGAAGAAAATTTTGTTCGTATGGCTCAACATGCGTACGATCGCGGAGTTCGGTTCTTTGAAACCGCCGACATGTACGGAACCCATGAATTTGTGGGTAAAGCGTTAAAAACAGTCGGGCGCGAAAATGTCACCGTCCTGTCAAAAATTATGGTTTACCAGCACCAGGACTGGTACAC
>CAYWBV010000236.1:2641-3767 GCA_964455785.1 uncultured Maribellus sp. | reverse complement strand
CAAAAACGTACACTGTATGACCATCGGTTTCGACAGCATCCCGCAGGTTGACGATGCCGTTGACCGTATAACCCGCATCGTTCAGTCGTAATCCTGAAAAAGTAGAGCCCCGGTCAGGACGACCAGGGCAATATCTTCAAAAAAAGGGTAGATAAAAAATATGGGTCTTAAACAAATATCCGTTGAATTCTCAAAAGGTAACCCCTGTCATTCAATCATTTATTCACAATGCTTTGTTTAAAAAGTGGTTTACACGGTATAATTGTTTGAAAGATTCCACCATTTGTCCGATAAAATCTTCCCCCAACCAAACATCATCTGCGAGAGGTGTTGAAAAAACAAAGGATTGATAACGGAGCAAACCGATGTGTTCAAAACTTTTATCAAATCCTTTCGGCGCTGTTTTAAGCTTATGGTCGTACATCTCCGGATAAATTTTTTTGAAATCTTTGTCATTAATAATCTCCAAAAATTCATCGGCATGTTCGGCAATGTACATTCGGAGTGCTTTTAACGGTTCGGCAGGAGGCATGTACATTCCGCCGCCGGCGAAACTCGCTCCGGGTTCAACATGAAAATAGTAACCAGCGCGCATACTTTTTCGCCCGCCCCGGGCAATAAAACTCCCAAAATTGGTTTTATACGGGCGTTTATCGCTCGAAAACCTGACATCCCTGAAAATTCTGAACATACATTCTTTCGGGTCCATCGCTGGTATTTCCGTATCGAATTTTCTGATTTCGTTGATCATAACTTCTGTCACAAACAGCACTTTATCGCGGCTTTCCTCGTACCAGTCGCGATTTTCGTGAAACCACTCCTTGTTGTTGTTTTCCGACAGTTTTTCGAGAAATTGCAAAACTTTCTTCATCCTTCGTTTTATTTTGAGTTACTTTTGCCCTAAATTAATCAATTATCGGAACAGCAGCAAAATGAAAAAATTTGCAATGCTTATGGCCGGCGGCGCCGGAAACCGGATGAAAAACCCGGTACCAAAACAGTTTGCCGAACTGGCGGGAAAACCGGTTTTAATGTACACTTTCGATATTTTCAGGAAATATGATCCGGAAATAGAATTTATTTTGGTGCTGCCCGAAACCGAAACAGACCAGTGGAACCAATTAGT
>CAYWBV010000236.1:0-2541 GCA_964455785.1 uncultured Maribellus sp. | reverse complement strand
TGGAGGCGGCAGGTGAAAAAATCAACCTTGTGGACGGAAACCGCGAAAACATCAAAATTACGTTTCCCGAAGATTTGACCCAGGTTGAGCTCCTTCTTCAGAAAAACAGAAAAATAATTTGACTATCTAACCCAAGTTATAATTCCTCTGCGTTCTGATGGGTTTCTGTTCAACCGAAAATACCGGTTAACGGTTTTGAAGGTCGTTTCTGAAGGAGGTGCGTACACAGCGAAAACCGATATATGATTTTGTTGTATCCTGATATTCGAAACTTCGGGTCGATGTACGGATAAAATAGGCCATGTCTTTCCAGGAGCCGCCGCGGACTACTTTTCGTTTCATCACGGGCGGGTCGTCAGGTAATGCGTTGTATTGTAATTCGGGGTTGAGGTCGTTTACCACATCGTAGGCAGCTTCGTAAAAGGCGCTGCTGGTCCATTCGGCGACATTTCCGGCCATATCGTACAAACCATAGGGGTTGGGATTAAACTCACCCACTTTCATGGCGATGGTAGTTGTGGGGCTGTCGGCGACATAATTTCCACGCAGGGGTTTAAAGTTAGCAACAAAACACCCTTCAATATTGCGAGTGTAGTAGCTTCCCCAGGGGTACAGCGAGTTTACCAGTCCGCCACGCGCCGCCAGCTCCCATTCGGTCTCGGTGGGCAGGCGAAAATCGTGGGCCGGGGTATCATTAAACCGCGAGCTGAAACTGGCTTTTAAACCGGTACGCCAGTTACAAAATGCTTTTGCCTGTTTCCAGGTCACGCCCACCACCGGGTAATCGTCGAAACCTACATGCGAGAAATATTTTAACGTGAAGGGGTCGTTGAAAGTATAGGCAAAGTCGCGCACCCAGCACAACGTATCGGGATACACCGGTACCCTCTCATACATCAGAAAACTGCTTCGGTTTTCGATGGGTAATGTTTCGCCTTTTGTGTTGACAACACTTCCATTGTATCTCTGGTTTTTAAAATCGTAACTGTTTTGTCGCCGCGCAGCCTGGTTATAGTCAACCCAGTAATATTCGTAAATCAGTTTTCGGCTGTCGATTTCTTTTCGGTAGGCGAATCGTTCTTCTTCCGGGATATACAATTCTTCCAACGCCATCTGATAGTCTGCGTCGTCCCATTCAATATCGTCGGTCCAGTTCAGTACCGGGTTTGTAAGAGGGACACCTTCTGGAGTTTCGGTTATAATAAAATTGGGATTGGTTTCGCCGAGCAGGCGCCGGGCTATTGAATCGCGCACCCAATACACAAACTCGCGGTATTCATTGTTGGTAATTTCGGTGTCGTCCATCCAAAAGGCTTCAACAGAAACGGTTTTTGAAGGAGTACTGTTTTGAAGCACTTCGTCGTCGGACGGTCCGATGGCATACGAACCCCGCTGAATATAAGCCATTCCGTAAGGTGTCGGTTCAAACCACTCCTCTCTTTTATTTTCCCCCGGTATATAACTGTTCGTTTTCTGGCATGAATGAAAAAGCATTCCAAACAAAATAATCCCGTATATAAATGCTTTGTTCATTCGTAATTTATCATTGAAAAATCGGTAATCCCTGGTATTTAAACGAAGCGGGTTCTTATAAATTATCGTTTTAATAAAAAAGCCTTATGTTTTCCATAAGGCTTAAATATCATTTTTCTGCCTTTTAATATTCCCACAGATCCTGTTCAAAATTGAAAATCTTTTCCTCGATCCGTTTCGATTCGAGCATCGCCTCTTTCCCGTTCAGATAGGCGCTGATAAGACGGTTGTTGTAAACATTGGACTCCTGAACGACGTAGCTGCTAAAAAAACGTTTTACAAACAAATCGTCGAACGACATTTGCAGCGCGTCGTTATTCGGATTCAGCACCAGCCGTGTGGAGAGCAACTCCCTGACTTCGGGGTAGTAAACCCAGAAAACTTTGGTCCGCTGCACCTGGCCCGAGGCATCGTCCTGGCGAACATACTCGCGGATAGGACAAATCCCGATTATCCGGACGTTCAACGTAGAAGTCCCTTTGTCGAAATACCACTCTTCCTTGACCATGTATTGTTTGATCTCGTTGGGCCTTATCTCGCCTTCAACGGTTACCGTAGTCCGTTCGCCGGTATCAAAATCGATTTTTTCTTCAGTGGAAGTTTCCGCCCCGAAGGATTCCGTCACCTGTTCAATGGTCATCGGCATTTTAAAATCGTCGTCAAACCTTGCATCGTAAGGTGTAATCTGACCATTTTTGATTCCTTCGAGAAGGAGCGAAATTAAATTCTGCCTTCCGTCCATTTCTACCGAAGGGTAATAGAGCGGCAGGTTCATTTTTTCGCGCAAATCGATAATACGCCAGACCTTTTTCGACCAAAAAACATCAGCTTCCCTCACACCCGGTAAAGGCATCGGCTTTTTCTGATAGATATCGGTTTGTTTATATGCACTGTTTACAATTTGCGCTCCGGCACGATTTCCGGCAAACGTAAAAACAAACAATACAACTCCTGCAAAAACTAACTTTTTCATATCCTAAAGTATTTTGAATGAAATTGGAGCCAAAT
>CAYWBV010000235.1:0-6591 GCA_964455785.1 uncultured Maribellus sp. | reverse complement strand
TCCAACGGGATTTACCTGTTTGTTTCCGGCGAGGCAGGGGAGTTGGGCATGGAAGGTTACGAACTGAACATCTCGAAAAAACAGATAACTGTTTCGGCAGGAAACCCGGCAGGCTGTTTTTATAGTGTACAAACGCTGCTGCAAACCCTTCCTGTAAAAGTTAATCCTGGCGAGCCTGTTGAAATTGCCACCGGTTCTGTCAGCGACTTTCCTGAATATGCCTTTCGCGGAGCCATGCTCGATGTTGCCAGGCACTTTTTTTCGGTAGATGAAGTAAAACAGTTTATCGACTTTTTGGCCGCTTATAAAATGAATGTGCTGCATCTTCACCTTTCCGATGATCAGGGGTGGCGGATTGAAATCAAGTCGTGGCCCAAACTCACCGAAATTGGCGGCAGTACCGAAGTAGGCGGCGGTGAAGGTGGGTTTTACACGCAGGAACAGTATTCTGAAATTGTAAAATATGCGCAGGAGCGGCAGATTACCATTATCCCTGAAATCGATATGCCGGGACACACCAACGCGGCGCTGGCTTCCTATCCCGAACTCAATTGTAACGGCAAGGCCGCCGATTTATACACCGGCACTGAAGTAGGGTTTAGCACACTTTGCACCGACAAGGAAATTACCTATCAGTTTATTGGCGATGTAGTGCGCGAAATTTCTGCTTTAACACCGGGGCCGTGGTTTCACATCGGTGGAGACGAATCGCACTCCACACCCATCGAAGATTACATCCCGTTTGTGAACCGTGTGCAGGAAATTGTGGTCTCGAACGGGAAAAAAGTAATTGGCTGGGACGAAATTGCCAACGCTGCACCAGTGGAAAACGCCACTGTTCAGTTCTGGGCCGATGTGAAAAATACAACTCTTGGTGTTGAAAAGGGCGCGAAGGTAATTATGTCGCCGGCAGCAAAAGCTTATCTCGACATGCAGTACGACTCGACTACGCACCTTGGGTTACACTGGGCCGGTTATATCGAGGTGGACGCAGGTTATTTGTGGGATCCCGCAACACTTGTTCCGGGGGTTTCGAAGGAAAATATCCTTGGCGTTGAAGCGCCGCTGTGGTCGGAGACTGTTACCAATATCGACGAAGTGGAATATATGGTTTTTCCGCGGTTGCCCGGTTATGCCGAAATCGGCTGGACATCGCCGGAAAACCGGAACTGGGACGAGTACAAACTCCGGCTGGCTCAACACGGAAAACGATTTGAGGTAAAAGGAATTGATTTTTACCGCTCAAAGCTGGTTCCCTGGAAGGAATAATAAAGTAAGATACAGAAGGTGGGGCGTTTTTTTCAGCGCCCCACTTTTTATTATCAGTGTCTTCTTCTAAAAGTCAATCCGGGCGATCCTACCATTGCTACCGGCGGCGAATCCGGAAGATTTTCCGGGGATGGTGCGGAACGTGTAATAATTGGTTGCAACAGCAAAATTCCAGCTTTTCCCATTGTCGAACGAAAAATCGCAGCCTGTTTTTCCGATGGCAAAAAAGAAACTTTTCATTTTACCGCGAACAATCTGAACGCACGATCGGTATTCTTTAGGCATCATTTCGGCCGGGAGCCAGCTTTTTCCACCGTCGGTTGTAAAAGCGGCAATACTTCTGTTTAGCTCCGGCTTGTCGTAAGTTCCGCCGACAATAACTCCTTCCATTTCATTTTTAAAACATACCGAAAATATACCAGACGAAGCGCCACCTTGTATCATCGGTGTTTCTGCCACTTCCCAGTTTTCTCCAAAATCTTCGGAATAAAAAATACGGGCAGTTTTTCCACCGGTCGCTATCCACGCCTTCCCCGACGGAAGAATTTCAATACATGTATTTGACGCGGCAAAATTGGCTTCTCCTTCTTTTGAATCCGGTATATTTTCGATTGTTTTCCAGGTTTTTCCGCCGTTGGTAGTTTTTACAACAAAAGGTTTTCCATTCACCGGATCGCTGACGGCAAGGCCAATATTTTTGTCGGCAAATTTCAGGCTGTTAAAAAACAAACCTTCGGTTGAATCCCGAAAAACAACCTGCCAGGTTTTTCCGCCGTCTTCGGTCAGATAACCAAAATCCGGCCCGGCAATTCCAAAAACAATTGCCTTGTTTCTGTTCCAGGCGTAAATACTTCTGAAATCATTTTTGGCTTCCCCCGGAATTTGAATTATTTCCCAGGTTTCACCTCCGTTTTCCGAAACCAAAACCGTTCCTTCAGAACCGCTGGCCCAGACAACATCTTCATTCACCACAAACAACCCGCGCAAACTAACGTCAACATTGGTTTGTAATTCTTCAAACTGAACGTCAACCCATAATTTCTCCTGTGTTTTAAGGGAAGCTGATACAAAATTTAAAAACAACAAAACCCAAAAAATCTTTGTCATCTCCGGATAATTTTATTCGTTTAAGCCACCCTGCAACGATGTTATTTCGTACAGTTCTCCCCGGAATCCTTCTTCAAAAATTACTTTAAATCCCTTTTTTTGAAGTTCTTCCCCTGTTCCTTCAAAAACCACATTTCCCGAAGGCGCTTGAATGACACGATAGTTTCCTTCGGGAGCAAGATAATTGATGGTAACCCACTGTTCGGTTACCAGAGAAAACTGTTTGAAGATGCCAACAATACCTCCTGATTTTGTGTCGGTATTTATTCGTTGAAAACCATCCCAACTGCCGTGGGCGGGCTCTCCAAATCCGTATAAATCCTGGCGGTACAGCATTATTCCGTGTTTTTCTTCCATCTTTCGCAACCATCCGGACAGCGTTTTAAACTGTTGTTGTTTTTCTGTGCTCATTTTCCGGGGGTCGCCCAGCATAATCGGAAGCGAACCAGCCAGCGATTTAAAAGAATACAAGGCATTTTCATCGTCCAGCGACTGGTTGCCGATCACCAGTGCCGTAGCCGGAATCACCGGCGACCTCCACCAGCTCATTTGCCGCACCCGGGCGCTGCCTGACGGCGCTTCTCCCTCGAAATTCGACAACCAGTTTCCTTCAGCGTGTTTGCACATGTCAAAGTCAATCATCTGCAACTCGCCCATCGTTTCAAAGGTGCAGTCGATAAAAAGATGAGGCGCCCCGGCGTGCAACTCATCGTACATTTTCCAGGCGCTGCGGTAAATTTCGAGGTACGATTCTTCGCGATCCTTGTGCGGGTGGTTTTCTGCAAAACAACCCGAAACATCCGAATCATAACGATAAGCGCTGGCAACAACGGCAAAATCGAGTTTTACATATTCCAGTCCGTGTTCTTTTACCAGGGTCAAAATTTTGTCTTTGATATAATCTTTCCATCCGGTGGTAAAACAGGCTGAAAACCGGTCTGCCCCGGCATTATGAAGATTTACAAATTTTCCGTCGCTGTATTTGGCAAACCATTCCGGGTGCTCTTTAAAAACCTTGCTGGTGGTGGAAGCTGCACCCATACTTAACCACAGACCCGGCTTCATTCCTTTTGATTTGATATATTCGAAAACCGGTTTCAGACCGTTGGGAAATTTCGTATAGTCAATTTCCCAGTCGCCGAAGCCCACCTGCCAGCCATCGTCGATGATAAACTCCTCGACCCCGCAGGCCGCTGCCGCATCGGCAAGTTCTTTTATCAGCTTTTCGTTTACTTCCCGGCGGAAAGGTTTCCATGTATTATATACAAACGTTGGTTTTACCGGAATTTCGGCCAGTCGTATTCCCATATATTTGCGTACAAAATCATTCACCGGGCCATCCACAATTTTGCGGGGATTTTCATCCCAAAACAATCCGGTAAAAACCCAGGTACTTTCCCATGTTTCATCCTGTTTCAGCCATTTTCGGAATGCATAATCCCGCCCGGCATGTGTTAACCCGGCGTTTAGTGTCCGTCCGTCGAGGCAGGCCGAAGTACGTTTTAATACTCCGGGCGCTTCGTTCCCAATCACAATTCCGGTGTGTAAATTGGCATCGTGCACAATCACCAGCGGATCGTCCCAATTCCCCAGAAACGGACCGATGTGTTTGTACCTTCCGTAGTTGTGGTAAACTACGTTGTGAGTAGTTCCCCAGGGAACATTCAGGCTTTCAACATCAAGTGATTCAATCTTCAGTTCTTCCGGGCCTGTATTTTTAAAATCGATTTTTTTTCGGATAATCGGAAGGTCCGGATAAATCTGATACGTTAATGTTAACTCAAGAGTGTTGTTTAAACCGGAAATCCCTTTTAGTACGATTTGATGAGTTGTTATTTCACCCAACTTGGTTTCATTTACATCTGTAATAGCCCAGCCGGTTTTCCCCGTAACTTTTTCTCCATTCAGTAAAAAGGAGAATTCCTCTGGATTGGGGCCGTTGTGTCTCCCGAAACCTTCCGCGCCGGCAACCATCTGGCTAACTTTAACGGGCTCATTTTTTTCGGCAGAAACAAAATTGTACGGACAATCTTTCAACCAGTATTTTTGTGTTGTCAAACTGCCATTCTCCCAAACAATGGTTCTCGATATTATTTCATTCTGAATGGTGATTTGTGTTCTTTCTTCATTTTGAGAGAAGAGTTGATTCAGAAAAAACATCAGAAAAAACAAGGTGAAAATTCTTTTCATAATTTTCGGTTTAGTTTCTGCAAATCTACTATTTTGAATGGTTCTGTATAAAAGCTGTCCGAAAAAAAAGAAAAAGGATTTTGTATTTTCGGGAAACTAATCAACCCGGTTTTATGAAGGTCAATTTTCGGTATTTACTCACCATCTCGCTGGTGACCGCGCTTGGCGGATTACTTTTCGGATTCGATATTTCGGTCATTTCCGGCACCATTCCATTTCTCAGCGAAGTTTTCCAACTCGATGAAACCATGAAGGGCTGGGTGGTAAGCAGCGCCCTGATTGGGTGTATTTTTGGAGCAAGTTTCAGCGGCCGGCTGGGTGATAAATTTGGCCGGAAAAAAGTGTTACTGGTAACCAGTGTTCTTTTTGGCGTTTCAGCCATCGGGAGCGGAGTGGCGAATTCAGTTCCCACCTTTGTTTTTTATCGTATTCTTGGCGGAATTGCCGTGGGTGGGGCGTCGGTTTTGGCGCCGATGTACATTGCCGAAGTTTCGCCGGCCCACCTGCGCGGACGAATGGTTTCCGTCAACCAGCTTACCATTGTTATCGGTATTTCGCTGGCTTATTATTCCAACTGGTTTTTGCTTGATATCGGCGAAGATGCGTGGCGTTGGATGTTTGCTGCCGAAGCGGTTCCGTCGTTGTTGTTTTTTGCCGCCCTTTTTATTGTTCCTGAAAGCCCGCGCTGGCTGGTTGCACGAAACGAAGATAAAAAAGCCCGGCAGGTACTGGAAAAAGTAGCAGGAACTGATTTCGCCGTTTTCGAACTGGGTGAGATAAAAACCTCGCTTGAAGGAAATAAAAAAAGAGGGACATTAAAAGAAGCATTCAACAAAAAATATTCATTTATTCTTTTCCTCGGGATTTTTCTTGCCGTGTTTCAGCAGTGGTCGGGGATAAACGTCATCTTCTTTTACGCGCCCGACATTTTTGCAAAGGCCAACCTGGGAGTTGATGCAGCGCTTTTCCAAACCACGTTGATTGGGTTGATGAACATCCTTTTTACCATTCTCGCCATGCGGGTGATCGATAAAATGGGCCGGAAAAAACTGATGCTGATTGGGGCTGCCGGAATGGCGGTTTGTTATATTGTTATCGGTTATCTTTTTATGACCGGGAGAACCGATGACTGGCTGCTTTTGACTTTTATCATCATCACCCCGGCTTTTTTTGCTTTTGGTTTGGGCCCGACGGTTTGGGTAGTGCTCTCCGAAATCTTTCCCAATAAAATTCGTGGCGCTGCCATGTCGGTGGCCACCTTTTCGCTTTGGGTGGCGTGTTACCTGCTCACCCTCACCTTCCCCATTTTTGTGGAATGGTTCAGCGCCGCCAACACGTTCTGGATCTATTCTGTTATTTGTTTGATTGGTTTTATCGTAATTTTGAAATATCTTCCTGAAACCAAAGGAATTTCGCTCGAAAAGCTGGAAAAGGAACTGGTGAAAGAATAAAAAAAGTGAAACGGATTTGCCGGAAATGAGACGCGAAGAAACGGGCTTCGCAACTTGATTTCTCCGGGGCAAAAACATACTGAATCAAAATGAAAAAACTACAACTTTTGCTCATCGTATTTATCCTGGAGTTTTCTGTCACTGCCAAAGAATACCACGTGGCAAAAACCGGGAACGACAAAAACCCGGGAACACCCGAAGCGCCGCTTTTAACCATCCAGGCGGCGGCCAACCTTGCCCTGTCCGGCGATGTGATTACCGTTCACGAGGGGATTTACCGCGAACGTGTTACACCGCCCCGGGGAGGAGAATCTGACTCGAAACGGATTGTTTACCAGGCCGCGGTTAGCGAAAAAGTGGAAATTAAAGGCTCTGAAATTTTAAAAGGTTGGCAAAAACTGACCGGAAATGTCTGGAAAGTGACAATTCCGAATGGCTATTTTGGGAAATATAATCCTTACAAGGATATCATCCACGGCGACTGGTTCAACGACCTGGGACGAATACACCACACTGGTGAAGTTTACCTCAACGGACATTCACTTTGGGAATCGGCGTTGCTCGAATATGTGTT
>CAYWBV010000234.1:0-6603 GCA_964455785.1 uncultured Maribellus sp. | reverse complement strand
TTTTGGATTTGCGCAGGACCGGGTCACCGGATTCAACTTTGCCACCCGCAGCGAGGTAATTGCCCAAAACGGGATGGCCTGTACGAGCCAGCCACTTGCCACACAGGCGGCACTCGATATTTTAAAAGCCGGGGGAAATGCCATCGACGCAGCCATTGCTGCCAACGCGTTGCTCGGCCTGGTGGAGCCCACCGGCTGTGGGATGGGCGGCGATTTGTTTGCCATCGTCTGGGATGCCAAAACCAAAAAACTGTACGGACTGAATGCCAGCGGCCGCTCACCCTACGATTTAACACTTGACTATTTCAAAAAGAACGGTCATAAAAAAATCCCTGCACTGGGCCCGCTGCCGGTTTCGGTCCCCGGTTGTGTGGACGGGTGGTTCGAACTTCATCAGAAATTTGGCAGCAAACCGATGAGCGACATCCTTGCCCCGGCAATTCATTACGCCCGCAACGGGTTCCCGGTGTCGGAGCTGATTGCATATTACTGGGAATCGAACTCGCGTTCGCTGGAAAAGTTTCCGGGCTTCGCAGAAATTTTTAAACCTGGCGGCGCCACCCCAAAAAAAGGGGAAATTTTTAAAAACCCATATCTTGCCAATACGCTGGAACAAATTGCAGAAAAGGGCCGCGACGAATTTTACAAAGGTGAAATTGCCCGAAAGATTGTGGAATATGTACGCCAACAGGGCGGTTTTATGAGTATGAAAGATTTTGTAGATCACCGGTCGGAATGGGTGGAACCGCTTTCGGCGAATTACCGCGGGTACGATGTTTGGGAACTGCCGCCCAACGGACAGGGAACTGCTGCGTTGCAAATGCTGAACATTCTCGAAAATTTCGACATTAAAAGTATGGGATTTGGTTCGCCCGAATACATACATCTTTTTATTGAAGCCAAAAAGCTGGCTTTCGAGGACCGTGCCAAATATTACTCCGACCCCGATTTTAATCAACTGCCGCTTGCGGAACTTACTTCGAAAGAATACGCAAAAAAACAGGCCGGGATGATTCGTCCTGACAGGGCCGCAAAAAGTTACCCCGCCTGGGGAATGGAACACGGCAACACCATCTATTTAACGACAGCCGACAAGGAAGGAAATATGGTTTCGCTCATCCAGAGCAATTTCCGGGGAATGGGTTCGGGAATGACACCCGGCCAACTGGGATTTATTTTACAGGATCGCGGCGAACTTTTCGCTCTCGAAGAAGGACACATGAATGTTTATGAACCACACAAACGACCGTTTCACACCATTATTCCGGCGTTTGTGACCAAAGACGGCGAACCGCTGATGAGTTTTGGAGTCATGGGCGGCGACATGCAACCTCAGGGACACGTACAGATCATTTGCAACATGATCGATTTTGGAATGAACATTCAGGAAGCCGGAGATGCGCCCCGAATCCAACACACCGGGTCAAGCGAACCTACCGGCGGTAAAATGGCCGACGGAGGACAAGTGACGCTCGAAACCGGTTTTTCGTGGGAAACCATTCGTGAATTAATACGAAAAGGCCATTCCATCGGGTACGACTACGGACCCTACGGCGGTTACCAGGCCATTTTGCGCGACAACAAAAACAAGGTTTACTACGGCGCTTCCGAATCGCGAAAAGACGGGCAGGCCGCGGGTTATTAAACAATTGGTATAACCCGGAAACAAAAAACGAGGAACAAAAAGCAGAGGGCAAAAAATCAGCCATTTAACTCCCTGGTATAATTCTACAGAAAAAGAACTATTTTTGTAGTTTCAATTTCAGAAAATGAAAACTTTTTTTTCGCCATATATCAGCGCTATACTAATAGCTATTGTTTTTCAGTTGCAGTTTTTCACCGCCAAAGGAAAAGCACCGGTTTTAACCAGTGAGGAACTTACAACCCCTCCACCAAGAATCATCCGTACCTGCTGTTCGTTTGGAGCCGATGTACGTGTTGCCGTTATCCCATTTGTAAAATATACCGACATCACTTCGTTGGGTGAAATCGGCCCGCACCAGTATCTTGGCGGCAAAAACGAGGGAAATGGTAATATTTATACGTGCCGGGGCGGTTTTATCGACATGGGGCATTTGCGCGACTGTGCCGACTGGACGGCTTATCTTTACAACCTCATCAGCGCAAGTCGCGAAAATCCGGCGTTAAGAACAACATACCTTGGGGTAGAGGGAGGCTCAAAAACACTGGTACTTGAAATCCCTGAAAATACGGACAGTACGGATATACTTCAACTGGCCGGTAAAATTGCGTATGACTTGTCGTTGTGGCACGAAATTGCTACCTGGTACGGCGCTTCTTATGTACCGATGCTCCCCGAGCGTTATTCCAGCTTTTCACCCGAAGATTTATATTCCAACCTGCTGGGCGTCAACCTGGGAATCCGCGCGCTGCAAAGCGATTTGGAATACGACGAAGCCATGACCCGCCTGATTGCTGAAACGCTGGACAGTTTAAATGTTGTTGAAACAAGGGAAAAAACATTTGAAGCGATGCAGAAAGTGGAAGAAATCTGGTGGACCGACGAAAAACGGCTACCCAGCAAAAAAGTGCTGCTAAAACGTTATCTCGATGCTGAAATTTCGCTCACACCCTGGCTTATTCCGGGAGAAAAACACTCCCCCAGCCCGCTGGTAAAACCCGGTGAATGGCTGAACGATTTTTATCAGTTGGAAATAAGGCTCAACTTCAGGTTTCCTGTAAAATCAATTTTTGGAAAAGAAAACAACCGGACAATTACACAAAACAACTTTGGCCCGCTGCTCCGTCATATTCAAAAAGAAGTAAATCAACTGGACAACAAAATTACCTCCCATCTGAATAAAAAAGAAGAGAGAAAAGACCGAAAAACAAATTCTTCGGTTTAATTGACCATCCTTTTCCGGCTTTCACCTCAATTACAAAGTAGAATTAAAATCAGATCCCGAACTTTAAAGGGTAAAAATTGTTTTTATTTTAAATTTAAATACCCGGAAATGAAAAATTTACTATTGATCTTTATCCTGACAATGACGACCGTACTGGTTTCGGGTCAGGGCTCTTTTTATGATTTTATCGTTGACGATATTGATGGAAATTCGTTTAAATTATCGGAACTGAAAGGCAAAAAGGTGCTGGTTGTTAATACTGCGTCAAAATGCGGGCTTACCCCACAGTATAAACAACTTCAGGAATTATTTGATACCTACGGAGGTGAAAAATTTACAATCGTCGGATTCCCCGCCAACAATTTTGCCAATCAGGAACCGGGAACCGATGAAAATATTGCTGAATTTTGTGAAAAAAATTATGGGGTTACCTTTCTTATGATGTCTAAAATCTCGGTAAAAGGCGACGACATACACCCCCTGTATCAGTGGCTTACACAAAAAAATAAAAATGGCAAAATGGATTCGGAGGTCGCATGGAATTTTCAGAAATATTTGATTGATGAAAACGGACAACTGGTAGATATGGTTGAACCGAAAGTAAAACCCGATGATGAAAAAATTGTTGGTTGGATTAAAAACTGAATCCGGCATTTCAAAAAAAGACCAGCTTTTCAACTGGTCTTCCTTTCAGCGAGCGGGAAATGGGATTCGAACCCACGACCCTCAGCTTGGGAAGCTGATGCTCTACCCCTGAGCTACTCCCGCTTTTCTATTTTAGCCGGCCCGAATTTCAGTAAATGATTTTCAAACCGGGTGCAAATATATCAAACTTTTGGGATTTGCCAAGGGCTTCGGTAATTTGCTTTCACCAAATTATTGGCTTCATCGTCGTCAATAAACTGCTGGTTTTCGGCATCCCAAAAAACTTTACGTCCCAACCGGTACGAAATATTTCCGAGATGGGAAATACGCGCGATGTGCGCACCGATTTCAATATCGCAATTGGGTTTTCCACCTTCCCGCACACAACTCAGAAAGTTTTCGACATGTAAATCGAGACCTTTACCGGTACCCTTTTGCAGAGGAACGGCGACAAAATCTTTTTTGGCGCTGGTGCTTGTGGTTTCCGGGATCACCTCCCAGCCGTTACGGTCAACCACCAGGGTACCCCATTCGCCAACAAACGCAACACCGTGCCCGCGGTTGCCAAAATTAGCTCCGTAAATACCGATGGTATGATCCCACAGCAGACCAAAATCTCCAAAATCGAATACAGTCATCATCGTATCGGGCGTTTCCATAGCATCAGTAGGGAACGCATATTTTCCGCCGGTTGCCATCACCGATTTGGGCACGTACTGGTTCATTCCAAACAAAGCATAGTCGAGCAGGTGGACACCCCAGTCGGCCATTAACCCGCCTGCATAATCCCAGTACCATCGAAAGGTAAAATGAAACCTGTTTTTATTAAACGGACGCAGCGGAGCAGGGCCAAGCCAGAAATCGTAATTGACACCGGCCGGAACTTCAGAATCGGGTACTACCGGGATAGAACTTTTCCAACCAACATACGACCAGGCGCGGACCGAACGAATCCGTCCGATATTTCCGGCATGAAGGTATTCGACAGCAGCTTTCCAGTGTGGATCGCTGCGTTGCCACTGTCCCACCTGTACTACTTTGTTGTACCTTTTCTGCGCCTTCACCATCAGGTTACACTCTTCAATGCTGTTGGCCAGCGGCTTTTCAGTATAAAGGTCCTTTCCTGCTTCCATCGCATGGATGGCAATTAAGGCATGCCAGTGGTCGGGCGTGGCGTTGATCACCACGTCGATGTCTTTGTTATCGAGAAGCGCGCGGTAATCGTCGTACAACAACGGTTTTTTATTCTGGATTTTTTCCACTTCGGCGGCACGTTCTTCCAACACATTTCGGTCAACGTCGCACAAAGCGCCACACTCCACATTGGGTTGGCTAAGAAACGATTTCAAATCGTTAAATCCCATCCCCAGACAACCCACCAGGCCAACAACAATCTTTTCGTTCGGAGAAGCGCATGCGTTCATAATCGTAGGAAACGCACTGATGGCTGCTGTTGCAAGGGCTGATGTTTTAATGAATTTTCTTCTGTCGGAATTCATGGTTGATAGTTTATTGGTTGATATCAAATTTAAACCTTCGGAAGTTTCCAGTTTTCGTTATAGTTCAGTTTCATCATCGAATTGGCAACCTCTTCCTTAAAACCTTTTGCGGAATCGTCCCAGTGGATTCGTTGCCCTGCCCGGTAGGCGATGTTTCCCATTTCGGAAACGATGGCTGTTTTGGCGCCAATTTCAACCGGAGTATTCAAATTTCCTCCTTTGCGGATACATTCCAGAAAATTTTTCACATGTTCATCCAGGCCGTCGCCGTAATTCTTTTGTTGTTTCCCTTCAAAATAAGGCTTTTTCTCTGCGCTGTTGGTATCTGGCATGGTTTCCCAGCCACTTCGGTCAACCACCAGCGTACCTTTTTGCCCGACAAATGCAACCCCATGGCCTTTTCCATACGGCCCGATTCCCGGGTTTAGCCCGCATTCCCAAACCATCGTATGTTTCGGATAGTTGTATAACGCCTGCTGAATGTCGGGCGTTTCCATGGCTCCGGGTTCATGATAATAAATTCCACCGCCGGGGGAAATGGATTCAGGCATATCTGCATTCATGGCAAATAATGCAAAATCGAGCAGATGAACACCCCAGTCGGTCATGGCCCCACCGGCATAGTCCCACCACCAGCGGAAGTTGTAATGAAACCGATTCAGGTTAAACGGCCGTTTGGGTGCGGGTCCAAGCCACATATCGTAATCCACGTTTGCCGGAGCCTCTGAATCGGTCATTACCGGATACGGCGTATCGTAACCTTTGTAAATCCAGGCCTTTACCAAATGAATATCACCCAGCTCGCCCGATTTCACGATATCTGATGCTTCGAACCAGTGTTTCGAACTACGTTGCCACATTCCAACCTGAACTTTCAAATCGGGATATTTGGCCTGAGCGGCCACCATGGCATAACATTCCTCGATACTGTGGGCCATGGGCTTTTCAACATATACATGTTTCCCGGCCTGCAGCGCCATGATGGTCATAATGGCGTGCCAGTGGTCGGGCGTACCAATAATCACGGCGTTGATGTCCGGATTATCCAGCACCTTTCTGAAATCGCCAAAAGTTTGCGGCCGTGTGCCGGTCAGCTTTTCAACCTCCGCCGCTTTTTCTTCCAGTACTTTTGAATCGACATCGCACAACGCCACACATTCCACGTTGTTCCCCTCCTTTAAAAAGCTGGTCAGGTCGTTAAAACCCATCGACCGGCATCCAATCAGTGCAACTGTAATTTTTTCAGCCGGCGAAGCACAGGCATTTAAAATGGCCGGGGCAACACTAATCGCTGCTGCCGCCACCGCCGTATTTTTAATAAAACTTCTTCTGTTTGTTTCCATTTCGAACCGTTTTTTTTTTGTAACCGTAAAGTTAATCTTTATGAAACGGGAAGTATAGAATTAGTTGAAAAAAAACTGGGACAATTTTAACGGTTTGACCATTCAACCGTTGATAAAGTCACAAAACGATCCTGATTTTTAATAAAATTGATTTCGATATCGATTGAAAAGAGCCAACCTTTTCGGAACAGAACAGAAAAAGATCCAGTAGCCGTTGTTCCCAAATAGCTTTTTATAAAAGAAAAACAG
>CAYWBV010000233.1:3920-6611 GCA_964455785.1 uncultured Maribellus sp. | reverse complement strand
GCTCCATGCAGACGTGCGTAGCCCTTCAAAAAAATTTATAAAGCTCCGCGCAGACATGCGTAGCCCTTCAAAAAAATTTAAGAAGCTCCATGCAGGCGTGCGTAGCCCTTCTATAAATTATAAAAGCTCCATGCAGACGTGCGCAGCCCTTCTATAAATTATAAAAGCTCCATGCAGGCGTGCGTAGCCCTTCTATAAATTATAAAAGCTCCATGCAGACGTGCGCAGCCCTTCTATAAATTATAAAAGCTTCGCGCAAGGCGGGTTAAAAAGGTTTTTGCCGGTTTTTACGAAAAATTGAACTATTTTTATGCTCAAAACATATTCAACTGAAACAATTATGAAGAGCCGATTTTTTATTTTTTCTATTCTGATAATCACCCTCTTTTCGTGTAAACAAAAAGCCGTTGAAATTCCGTTACCGGAACATCCGCGCCCCGATTTCGAGCGGGCTGTGTGGCAAAACCTGAACGGACAGTGGCAGTTTAAACCCGATTCGGCCAACGTGGGCCTGACCGAAAGCTGGCAAAACCAGGCCGAGTTTTTCGATCAGAAAATCCTGGTCCCTTTTTCGTGGGCCAGCCCGATGAGCGGAATAAAAATGCCAAAAATAAATGTGGGCTGGTATTCCCGTACTTTCGAAGTGCAAAACAAACCGCAGTGGGAGGGAAAACAAACCTACCTCGTTTTCTGCGCCAGCGATTTTAACACCACGGTCTGGATAAACGGAAAAGAAGCGGGCAGCCACTCGGGAGGTTACGTTCCATTCAGTTTTAATATTTCCGGTTTTTTGAATGAAGGAGAAAACAACCTCGTTGTGCGCGTGGAAGACGAAGAACTTCAGAACCGCCCTTCAGGGAAACAATATTACGGAAATGCCAAGGGAATCTGGCAGACCGTTTACCTCGAAGCGCGGTCGGAAAATTATATTTCGAACATCAGGTTCACACCCGACATCGACAAGGCTGAGGTTTCGGTGGAAGTAAACCTCGCCGGAAAAACAGGGTCGGCCCTTCAGTTCAATTTAAAAGGAAAAGAAAACAACATCGCTTTCGGCGGAGAAATTCCCGCAGGCTCGGCTTCGGCAACGTTTACCGTTCCGGTTGAAAACATGAAACTCTGGGATTTGGACAATCCCTATTTGTACGAAGTAAATGCAGCCGTTACGGGCGAAAAAACCGACGACAACGTTTCCACCTATTTCGGGATGCGCAAAATATCGGCGGTGGAAATCCCCGGGAAAGATTTTCAGTATGTGGCGCTGAACAACAAACCGTTGTATATGAAACTCACCCTCGACCAGAGTTATCATCCCGAAGGATTTTACACTTTCCCTTCCGACCAGTTTATGAAAGACGAAATACAGCGGGCAAAAGATTTGGGATTGAACGGCCTGCGAATCCATATTAAAGCCGAAGTTCCGCGGAAATTGTACTGGGCCGACAAACTGGGTTTACTCATCCAGGAAGACGTTCCCAATTTCTGGGGCGAACCCGACAGTATTGCCAAAGCCAACTGGGAATATATTGCTGAAAAAGAGATAGAACGCGACTACAACCACCCCAGTATTTTTTCGTGGGTGCTTTTTAACGAAACATGGGGACTGTTCAGTAAAGACTCTACAGGCGAACGTTCGTACACGCCCGAAACGCAGGAATGGGTGCGCTCGTGGTACCACAAAACCAAAGCGTACGACCCGACACGGCTGGTGGAAGACAACTCACCGTGCAACTGGGATCATGTGGCTACCGACATCAACACCTGGCACAGCTATTTGCCTGCACGCCACTGGGCCGGTTTCCTCGACAATATTCTGGAAAATACATTCCCGGGCTCAACCCACAACTACATTGGCGGAAATACGCAGGGCAACCAGCCGATGTTTAATTCGGAATGTGGGGCAGTTTGGGGTTACAGCGGCAGCACCGGCGACATCGATCTTACCTGGGAATATCATATTATGATGAACGAATTCCGCAAACGCCCGAAAATTGCCGGGTTCCTGTTCACCGAGTTTCACGACGTGATTAACGAATGGAACGGGTACTACCGCTTCGACCGCTCGAAAAAAATGTTTGGCCTCGACGAACTGTGCCCCGGAATGACCATGAAAGACTTTCACAACGATTTGTACGTGGTTGCCGGCGCCAGCTTTTTCGAAACCTTCAGCGGCGGCTCCGTTGCTGAAATACCAATCGGAATCAGTGCCGTTACCAACGCCATTCCTGAAAACCTGAAAGTAAAATATTCGGTGTACGGATGGGATGAACTGGGCGACAAATTTGAACAAACCTCCGGCGAAATAAATGCGTCGGCCACCCCATTTAGTTTTACCGAACTTGCATCGGTTAAAATTGAATTGCCCGAAAAAACAGCGGTGATGATTTTGGCCACGGTGCTTGAAGACGGCAGCGGAAAAGTCATTCAGCGAAATTTTATCCCGTTTAAAGTGGAAGCTGAAAAACCGGCAGAATATCTCACTGTAACTTGTTCGCCATCGGCGTTTACAGGCAGTTCGTGGAGTATCAAACAACTCGCCCCGCAAAACGGCAACAAAGTGTGGGGAATGGGCTCGGGTTATTTCGAATATGAATTTAAACTTCCGGAAAATCTGAAAGCAGATGAAATAAAAGCTATCGAATTCAGGGCTGAGCTGGCATCCCGTTATCCGCAGGAAAAATACCTCGAAGA
>CAYWBV010000233.1:0-3820 GCA_964455785.1 uncultured Maribellus sp. | reverse complement strand
CTGGTAAAAACAGAACTGGATGATACGTCAAAAAAATCAGCGTTGGAAAGTGGTAAAGTAACCATCCGGCTTTATGTTGACGAATCGACCGAAAACCGCGGAGGACTTTCTGTTTACGGTAAAAACTCGGGGATGTACCCGATGGATTTAACTTTACTGATTATTTCCCGTTAAAAAAATATTTCCAACATAAAAAAAGAGGTCTGAAGTTTCAGGCCTCTTTTTTTATGTTGGAAAACACAATATCACCTTCAATTTATTTTTCACCATTTATATTATCTTTCGTTCATATCTAAACCTGCTTTTTTATGGATAATAAATGTTTAAAATGCGGCAACCAGGTCCAGGCATCCGACAAATATTGTCCGTATTGCGGAAGCGCCATCAACAATCAAAAGAAAATTGTTTCCAAAGGTTCGTATTCGGGGAAAATGATAAAAAGCAAAACCTCAAAAGGGTTTAAGATTTTCAGAAATATTATTATCGGAATTGTATTATCTGGAATTATCGCCCTTGTTATCTGGTTCCAGACCGATCCCGAAGCCGGCAAAAAACTAACCGATGTTTTAATGGGCGTTGGTTTTATGATTGTTTTTTTCTTTTTCGGATGGTTGTTTATGCGGGGTAAAAAAGGGAGAAAATCAGATGGGGACGATGATCAGTTTGCAGATGTTGACAACGACAACGACTACGATTCGGACGACGACGATTAATTCATAAAAATATAAATCAATAAGTTATGCCATTCTGTGCAAATTGTGGAAAAGAAAACCCTCCGGGAGCACGGTTTTGCGGCAACTGCGGAACCGAACAAAATACAATTCAGGCAAGCTGCCCAAAATGCGGAAAAATACTCGAACAAAACGAGAAATTTTGCTCCGCATGCGGAACACCGGTAAAAAACGACCCGCCAAAACCTCCGTCACAACCCAAACCGGAAGAACCAAAATTAACCAAAGAAGGACGGAAAATAATTAGCGGCGGGCCAAAACCGAACCAGGACAAAAAAGCCCCAACTCCTCCACCTTTGAAAAAGAAAGAAAAAAGGAAGGGCGGGTGTTTCTTCCGTACACTTCTTATTCTTTTATCTGTTGTTTTGGTTTCGGCCCTGTTAATCGTTGTGGTAAATGTTCTTTTTGTTGAAAACAATGAAACACCGGCAACGACTACCGAAACATCGGAAAAAAACGGCAACGACGGTTTAACAGGCACCAATATTCCCGGAATTGTGGATATTGAGCCGGGAGATGTGAGCCACCTTCCCGAAAACCGGGATAAAACGACCGAACCAATTCCCGCAAAACCGCTGGAAGAGGGAAAAGCGCTGAAAAAAACAGCCGAATCAGTTGAGAAAGCTTTTACAAATGCCGATACTACACAAATAAAACAGGTACTTACCGAAACTGCATTAAAAAACTATTCCGGCGTTTTTAAAAAAATTCAACCTTACATGCAGCAATATGCCGGCGCATTCAAAAACAGAAAGTTGATTTCATCTACCGGAGTATATAAAGTTTATGAATTTTCTGACGACAAAGGGAATAAATATACGGCCGAGTTTGCCTTGCAACCGGAAGGTGAGTGGAAATTAGTTCGTTTTTAAATTTACACAGATGAAGAACAAAAAATTATTATACAGCTCGTTACGCTACTTTTGCCTGATCGCATTTGGAATTATGCTTTCCAGCTATGGAAACGAACGTAGCCACCGTTCGATAAACCAGTATATTGTTGAATCGTTTTTAAACCGGTACAGTAAATTTGAAGCCAATTTACCGCGGTTTAAAAACTACATGTTCAATTTTGAAAGGAATGTGTTGCCCGGCGATTACATTTCACGTTCCGGGTTATTTCATGCCCAGGATTATGCCAATTTTATTCAGGAGCAGGAAAGCTATTACGAAGAATTTAAAAAGCGCCTGACAATGAACATTTCGGGTGTTGGTGAATTACTGAATTATCAGCACCCAACGTATGAAGAAGAACGGGGAAATAAATCGGCAAAAGACTGGATAATCCACGGAGGTTATTCAGCCGATGTTCCTGAGGTTCATGCCAGTTTACGGCACTTTTACGACCCTACAAAACCGGCAAATAAACGTTATTTGACCGACCAGGCCAACAATGCCGTGATGAAAAAATTTCAGTCGTATCTCTCCAATCCTGAAATCAACGGAGTTGACTGGGCGCTTGGCGACCAATCCGGACTTGGAGTTTTGGACCACAACTACAGTTGGGAGTCGGGAAAAAAATACATTCAGGGTGCCTTGCAGGAAGCCGACCCGGCAAAACGGAGTAATTACATGGCCAAAGCCTGGCGAAGCCTGGGCGAAACCCTGCACATGATTGCCGATAACGGCTGCCCTGCGCATGTCAGAAACGATGCGCATCCTTTGGGAAATGTGGATACTTACGAAGAAATGATGGAGCAAATGGATATTGGCGAATTTAAAAACGGAAGTGTGCCCGGGTTTATGAAAGATAAATTCAACGACAAAAACATGACCGCACGAAAAATTGCCCATGAACTTGCCGTGTTTACCAACGAAAACTTTTTTACCAACGAAACCATTTCAGGAACCGACTGGAAAGGAAATAAAGTTAAACAAACCGCCCATCCTGCCGACGAATACAAATCGCCCAAAATCAGCGCTTCCAATTACGAAAAAAATTATTACACCAGAACAATTGGCGAAACCACTGTTAAACAGTGCACCGACTCCTGGTATTTTGGTTTTGTTCAACTCAAGGAATCCTATCCGTTTGTTGACGAGGCTTGCGTTAAATCGCAGGCAAATGTGCTAATCCCAACCATTATTGAGGCCGGAACAAACGCCATGAAATGGTTTATTCCCGAGCTAAAAGTTGTAATTAACGAAATTGATGAACAGGGAAATATTGAAGGAGAAGTTATACATACACCCGACAACGAATACAAAACCCCGATTAAATACAACGGCCCGGTTTATATACAATCCATTACACTTGATAATTTGGCAAGCCCTTTAATTGCCAGTAACGGAAAATTCAGCGGTAAAATTGATAGGACCGCCTCATCGGTTTTTGCCCAAATTGAGTTTGGCGGGGTTACCGTCAGGTCTGAAAACATGAACATGGCCAAAGCCAATCCCAAAAAAGTTGAATCTGTAAATATTAAGATAAACCCTAAATATCAAGCATCGGGGGGTTATCCATCGATTTTTAAAAACAACGAAGTTACAAACTTCAACATTACAGCCCTCGGAACTTCATACGACAAATCAACTACTGCGAAGGTAAACATCAATAAAAATGATATTTCGGTAAGTAATGTCTACAACACCGCAGACCAGTATTCAAAAAATACGACAACGATTTCAGCTAAAGTGGTGTTTGATGAAAAAAAGACGATGATTCTATCGTTAGTTATGACCCATGAAGAAAATATTACATTCAATTTAGACAACCCGGATGATTTATCGGTACGAAACTGGATACAAACCATTGAAATGCAAAACGTACCCATTAAGGTTGAGAGCTATGGCGACATCTCCTTCTATCTTGTTCCCGACAATAACCAACAAAATTTAAAAAAGTCGGTTAAGAAAATACTTCATCAGGTTACTGAAACGTATCAGGGCGAGACAAAACAAAAAATTTCGACCGAAGCGAACCTGAATAATATTGAAGGAATTAGTTTTTCTATTCTTTTTGGTTCCAATTAATAATTAATAAAATGTTATAAGTTATGCCGTTCTGTTCAAATTGTGGAAATGAAATAAAACCCGGGGCTGCCTTTTGCGGAAATTGCGGAACCCCGGTAGTTCAGCCCGTTTCGCAG
>CAYWBV010000232.1:0-6665 GCA_964455785.1 uncultured Maribellus sp. | reverse complement strand
TACCTGCATTCAGGCGCGAAACCCAACCGGTTCCGGCAGCGAGAAGCAAAAAGTTTTTGATAAAATTTCGCCGTTCCGACATCTTATTTTAATTCCAGGTGGACGTATTTAACCGTTTTGCGGTTGTAAGTATAAGTAATATGTACCGTTCCGTCTTCGCCCTGAATCATGGCCGGATAGCTGAATTCGCCTTCGGGCTGGTCTTCCAGAACAATTACATCGTACCACGTCTTCCCATCTGCCGAAGCTTTCACATCAATCTTGTTCCTGCCTTTTTCGATGGGGTTACAAATGAGCAGTTGCAAACCGTTTTTTAGCGTCACGGCGTCGATTCCCGAGTTATTGTTGACCAGGTTGGTTGCTTCCACCTTCGACCAGGTTTTTCCCTGATCGGACGACCAGGTTTCCACAATCTTTTTCTCTTTACTGCGGCAAAGCATTTGGATGCGTCCGTCGTTGTAAAACAGAATGGTTGGCTGAATGGCGTTAAATCCGTTGTTGTCAATATCTGTTTTTTTCCAGTTGTTCAGTTCCTGATCCGAAGTCTCCACATAGATATTCCATACTTCGCGGGTTTCGAAACTCGTGGGATACAAAATGGTACCGTCGGCAAGGCGTTCCGGTTTGTTTTTGATGGGGCCCAGCAAACTGTCAGGGATCATTACTGCTTCCGACCAGGTTTTGCCCTTGTCAGCCGAAGTTTTATACAGTCCCCACCACTCGCGCGGACTTGGTCCAACTTTGTAGTACAACACCACATCGCCGTTGTCCTTTTGAAACAGAACCGGGTTCCAGCACGGGTAACGTAAAGTATCGTTTATAATTCCGTCGGCAACCAAAACCGGTTTGCCCCATTTTCCATCTTTGTTTTCCGAAGTATAAATACATACATCCGGATTTTTTTCTTCTGTTCCGCCAAACCATGCAGCCAGCATTCCATCGCCGGTTTCGATGATGGTAGAGGCATGACATTCGGGAAACGGAGCTGTTTCATAAATAAACTCAGCCGTCAGCACGTTTGCTTTCAGGTTTTCAGGTGTAGGTGATTGTGTACAGGCGGAGAATGTCATTAACCCGACGATTCCGGCGCCAAACATAAATTTCATTTTTTTGCTATTCATTATTATTCAGTTTTAAATTCGTTCCTATTTCTGTGGGATGTAGTAAAAATGGCCATCCTCGGCCCCCAGTAACAATTCCGGGAGTCCGTCGTTATTCCAGTCCACCGTGGTCGGGCTGGTGGAGTGCCCGGCGAGGCGCGGTTTCATCAGATCGCCCCTGAATCTGAACGTGGTTTTCCCATTTTCCTGCCCGGTATTTTCGTACCATGCAGCATTGGTTGTGTTTACCAGCAAATCGGTATCGCCATCGTTGTCCCAGTCCACAAGGCACAATTTTCTTCGTCCACTGCCTCCCGCTGTTTTTTCGTTCAGCCGCAGCGGTTCCACTTCTCCGGGTTTATCGCCATCCATAAAAATCCGTTTCCCCGGATGAAGCCAAAGTTGCCCTTTTTTCGTGAAACGTTCAAAAAACGCCAGATAACCTTCGTGGTCGAGCATCACCAAATCCATGAGTCCGTCTTTATTCCAGTCGGTGGCCAGCGGTGTAGTCCGCCACTGTGTTGCCAGTTCATCGTTCTCCGGTGTCCACCAGTTCCACTGCGGTTTTGGAGGCTGCTGTTTCCCCCAGTCGGCTTTTACCCCGCCTTGAGCCGAAAGCCGGGGGTTTGTTTTTGTACCTGTATTTTTGAACCACTCAATTCTTCCCCAGATGGAATTGACGATAATATCATTCAGCCCGTCGCCATCCCAATCGGCAACCGACAAGGTAGTGTAGCCCCATTTCGCTTCGCAAGGGCCCTGGATGGAACCGTTTTCACCCGCCATAATCCGGATGGGTTTTCCATCGGCTTCCAACAAAACCGGGGCATTCCACCGAGGTGGGTTTCCGTTATCGAGGTTTTCAATAAAACCAATGTTTCCGGCCGTGTTTCCGCAAATCAGGTCCAGGTCGCCGTCGTTGTCCCAGTCAACGCTAAACGGAGTTACCAGCGCGCCAAACTTCAGGTTGTCAGCTTCCTGTTTGAAATAGACCGGTGATCGAAACACCGGCATCCCGTCCTTTACTTTCCCGGTGTTTTCAATGAGCGCCACACGCCCGTCCTCATCGCCGACCACCAGGTCAATATCTCCGTCGTTGTCCCAGTCAACGGCATTGGGAAGAATCATTTCGAGATTCATTTTGATTATTCCGTTTTCGTTTTCAAGAAAACGCCCTTTGGCAAACACCGGATTTTCGCGCGAGCCGGTATTTTCAAACCAGGTAAGTCTATCCAGGAATTCGCCGCAAATCAGGTCGAGGTCTCCGTCGCCGTCAAAATCGTACATGTTGGGCGAAGGCGTTCCGTAAACACTGATGGGTTCTCCGCCGGTTTCCAGTTTTCCTTTTATTGAATATTTCCCGGATTCATTTTCAACGAGAATAACATAACCATACAACGGCCCGTTGGTCCAGTTTCCGTTTTTGTCGAAAGCATTGTCCCAGCCATATGCGCCCCAGTCGTCAATTCCGACAAGAATATCCAAATCACCGTCGTTTTCATAATCCACATATTTCCACTCTGTATTACGCTTTTTCTCCACCAGCGAATAAATCTCCTGAGCCGGAAAAATACCTTCCGGATCTTTAAAAAACTTACTTCTGAAACTTTTGAACTCGACGCCGGGACCCAAAATCCGCGGTTCTTTATCGACATACGAAATCTGAATACTGGTTAAACCATCCCCTACCCTCACCGGTTTTGCAAATACTGCCGGCGACTGGTTCGATTGGTTTTCAAAATAGTAAAGCCCGTTAAACGGATAACTCCCCGCGCTGGAAACCAGCAAATCCATGTCGCCATCGCGATCAAAATCCATCGGCAGCGGCCAGGCCCATAATCCGACGCCAAGGTCAGTTTTCAATCCGGAGTTTTCAAATTTTACCTGGACGGCTCCTTCCAAATCGATAACAGAATTCTGCTGTGCAGAAAGTGCAAATGAAAAAAAGCAGCCAATGGTTATCAGTATTTTAGTCCTCAGTTCTAGTTTCATATTGGTTATTTTCAGTTTACAAGTTATCGGTTAACGAAGGCGGCACATCGTTTTTGCCTGTCCCCCACTTTTGGTTGGGTTTCGGGCCCATTTTGAACTCCAGCACGCCCCCGTTCATGATTTCCTGGTGCGAAATCCACGTGCGTGTTATTGGTTTTCCGTTCAGCGTTGCCGACTGGATGTATTTGTTCTCCTTCGAGTTGTTTTCTGTTTTGATGGTAAATGTTTTGTTCCCCGGAACACCAATAACCGCCTGGCCAAACAGAGGGCTCCCGATAACATAATAGGGAGAGCCCGGTGCAACAGGGTAAATTCCAAGCGAGCTCAACACATACCACGACGACAACGAACCCATGTCTTCGTTTCCGCAAAGTCCGCCAGGGCCGGTGCGGTACAATTCTTCCGCAATCTGCCTCGAACGCTGCTGCGTTTTCCAGGGCTGGCCCGCATAATTATACAAATAGGCGACGTGATGCGATGGTTGGTTGCCGTGGACATACTGCCCGATGGTTCCCACCACCCCGACATATTTGGGCGGTGTAATCAGCGGGCTCATTTCAAAAAAAGTATCTAATTTGTCCGTAAAATTTTTATTCCCGCCAAACAGTTGTATCAACCCGTTTACATCGTGTTGAACCGACCAGATGTACTGCCAGGCATTTGATTCGGTGTAGTAACGGTTAGGTCGCCTTCCCACCAGAAGCGGATCAAAATATTTATAATACGAGTGATCGCCCTCGGTAACAATTTCCTGTTCTCTGCCGTTCAGCGCTTCCAGCCACGAACCGTCGCTGTTGCGGGGCCGCATAAACTGCGTTTCGGCATCCCACACATTTTTATAGTTTTGGGCGCTTTTCAAAAACAATTGTACATCGTTGTCTTTTCCCATTTCTTTTGCCATCTGTGCAATACACCAGTCGTCGTAAGCAAACTCCATGGTTTTTGGGACCGACTCCGACACTTTGTCAACCGGCATATATCCCAGCTTTTTGAAATATTCCAGTCCCGAGCGCGCAGCTTCCACTGAAACAGGAGGTTTTGGAAACTCCAGCGCCTTTTCGCGCATGGCGTTGTAAATAAACTTTGTATCGTAATCGCGGTAGCCTTTCCGGTAAGCATCCACAATTACCGGAACCAGATGGTCGCCGACCATTCCCTGACCAAAAACATTCTGAAAATGTTGCGCCGGAAGCCAGCCATAGTCGCGGATTTTCGCTTCAATCGACCGGATAAAATTGTTCACATGGTCGGGAGCGATGATGGTCAGCAACGGATGTTGTGTACGATAGGTATCCCAGCACGAAAACGATCCGTAAAAATCGTATCCTTTGGCTTCACTGATTTTTCCGCTGGGGCCGATATATTTTCCGTCCACATCCTGCGAAATGTATTGTGCCAGCAGCGAGTGGTAAACCGAAGTATAAAAAATCGTCTTTTGATCGTCGGTAGCGCCGTCAATTTTTATTCTTGACAACTCCTGGTTCCAAACCTCTTCCGCCTCCGTTTTCACCCGCTCGAAATCCCAGTGCGGTAATTCAGCTTCCAGGTTTTTCTGCGCTCCTTCGACACTCACAAACGAAAGCGCCACCTTCACCAGAACCTGTTCCTGCTCAGCGGTGGTGTAGGTTACAAACGCACCGACGTTCACGCCGGCCTCGCCATTTTTGTAGGGGAAATAACCAGCCCCCGACTCCGGTGTCGAATAACCGGCGTCAAACGTCCCGTAATACTGAAAAGGTTTGCTGAACTCGGCCACAAAATATACTTTCCCGGCGCCCGAACCTTTTACGCCTTCTATACGGTTGTTGCCGGAAATCCGGAGTTCCGAAATATCGGTCTCCTGGTTGCCGCCAATCTGATGCCCGAGGTCGAGAATAATACGGGCACTGCTGGTTTTGGGAAACGTATAACGATGAAAACCGACTCTGCGCGTGGTGGTCAATTCGACTTTCACCCCGTAATCTTTCAGAAGTACCGAATAATAACCCGGTGAAGCGGTTTCATCCTTGTGATCGAACCTCGAACGGTAGCCCGAGTCGGGATTATCGGCACTGCCGGGCAGAAGCTGAAGTTTGTTCCCGACCGTTGGCATCAGCAGAACATCGCCGCCATCTACCATACCCACACCACTCCAGTGGGTGTGGCTGAAACCGATGATGGAATTATCGGAATAAATATAACCGGCGCAATAAGTCCATCCTTCCGTTCCCGTGTCAGGACCTGCATGCACCATCGCAAACGGCAGTGAAGGCCCGGGAAATGTGTGTCCAAAAAAATCGGTTCCGATAAACGGATCAACATATTTTGTCAGATTTTTGTCTTCAGGCAGAGTCGCCCACATCAGCAAGGGAAATAAAACCAGGAGCAGGGTAAGTTTGATATTTCTGAAATCCTTTATCATCAGCGTAAAATTTTACGGGTTTAGTATCTTTTCTTGTAAATGAACGGAAAACTGATTTTGTTGAATCTGCAAAAACTCCTTTGCCGTGTAATGTTACTGTTTCCAATTACATATTACAAATGAAATGGATAAGGAGCTAAAATACTTACAAAATATTATTGAATGTACATTAAATATTAACCTTTCGGACAATTCAAAGTTCAATTATGAATTAAAATTGTTAAAATTCATCAAATACCCGCAAATTCCGGTATTCTGCTTTCTACAAAATCAGCACCGGGCGCCGGAACATTTTTTCTGTTTTCCTGCTTTGTTTTTCTGGAAAAGCCAGCTACTTTTAAACCACCTGAAAAAGGATTGAGGTTGACAACAAAATTTCAGACAATATCAGTTCACTGAATCAGGATGATTTGGATAAACCGGAGTATAATTATTTGATTTTTTTTACGTCCTTGTACTTTTGTATAAAAACACTACACCATGAAACTTAAATACGTATTTATTTTTGTTTTTTTACTGGCATTTGGCCAGGCGCCTGAAGCGCAAAACTACGACGAATCGAAAGTGGGTTCCTATACGCTGCCCGAACTGCTCAAAACGCAGGGCGGACAGACCATCTCCACGGTTGAAGAGTGGGAGAAAGTGCGGCGCCCTGAAATCCTTCGGCTTTTTGAGGATAATGTGTACGGGCAGGTTCCGAAAGATTACGACGACATCACCTTCAAAATCAAAAACAGCGACAAAAAAGCGATGGGCGGCAAGGCAACGTTAAAAGAAGTGGTGATTACCGTTTACCGGAATCAGAAAACGGCCACCATTAACCTGCTAATGTTTACACCCAACGCGGTCAAAAAACCAGTCCCGCTATTTCTGGTGCTGAACCACCGCGGTATAAAAACCATGGATGTGACACGGCAGAATAAAGACGGTTTCTGGCCTGCTGAAGAAGTTATCGAAGCTGGCTACGGAATTGCCGGGTTCGATGTTATCGATTTTGCGCCCGACCACAAGGAGAACTTTTCGCAGGGCGTGCTCGACCAGCTCTATCCCGAACAACTGGCCATGGACAACGGGATGCGGGCTTTAGGGGCATGGGGCTGGGGCGCCAGTCGGGCCATCGACTATTTTGAAACCGACCGTTCGGTGGATGCCACAAAGGTGATTACCGTGGG
>CAYWBV010000231.1:4496-6706 GCA_964455785.1 uncultured Maribellus sp. | reverse complement strand
AGTTGTTTCAGTGTCTTTTAACGCAAGATTTTTGTAAAACATTGCAGCACTTTTAGGTATAACATTAACTTTGCCTGTGAAAAATTAATCTTTGTATGAATCCGCTATCGGTTGCTGGTGCATTTGTTATCACGATTTCGCTGCTTTCCTATGGAGTTGGGAATATTACGCTTCAGCGGTTTAAGATGGTTACGCCCGGGGTACTCTGGTTTCTGTCGCTTGGAGTCGTATTGGATATCGTTGCCAGCATATTTATGATAATTGGTTCGCGATACAGTCTGTTCACTCTCCACAGTTTACTGGGTTACTCGGCCATGCTGGCGATGATTGTGGAAGTATTCCTGGTTTGGAGGGTTTACTTTCTGAAAAAAATAAATGCCGTATTGGATAAAAAACTTCTTACTTTGGCAAGGCTGACTTACGGGTGGTGGATTGCGGCTTACATTACCGGAAGTTTGCTTATTATTTGGAAATAAACAAGTTGAACAATGTTGAACGATTGGAAAGAAAGGCTGGGTGTGGTTTTTTCCACAAACCCCGATTTTCAGTATTCTTCTGAAAAAGAAGACGAAACAGAGACGTTGCCTGCAAAACAACAAAATTTAAAGGTAAGCCTCGACCGTAAACAGAGAAAGGGGAAAAGCGTAACGCTGGTTTCCGGATTTGTGGGGACCGAAGATGATTTGAAATCGCTTGGCAAATTACTAAAAACCAGGTGCGGCGTCGGTGGTACGGTAAAAGATGGAGAAATTCTTGTACAGGGCGATTTCTGTGCCAAAATTATGGATATACTTGTTTCCGCAGGATACAAAGTAAAACGCACCGGCGGATAATTTTTATTTTTGGTGTGGATAAAAACAGGTTAAAATGAAACGGAATAGGTTAGTTGGAATTTTGTTTTTGTGTTTTGTTTTTTTGAATGGCTATTCGCAAGATAAAAACGAGGTTTATCTGTTTTCGTATTTTATGAATAACGGAGAAGACGGATTACACCTTGCCTACAGTTACGATGGATTACAATGGGAAGCGCTGAAAGGAAACCAGTCGTTTTTGACGCCGGAAGTCGGAGGTGATAAACTAATGCGCGACCCCTGTATTATCGCCGGACCCGACGGAAAATTCCACATGGTGTGGACCATTAGCTGGAAAGAGAAAGGTATCGGCTATGCGTCGTCGAAGGATCTGATCCACTGGTCGGAGCAAAAAAATATTCCGGTGATGAAACACGAAGCCACAGCAAGAAATTGCTGGGCGCCCGAGATTTTTTATGATGTTGATTCAAAACAATATCTGATTTTCTGGTCAACAACCATTCCCGGTAGGTTCCCTGAAACTGAATCGACTGGTGATGATACCTACAATCACCGCATGTATTATACAACCACAAAAGATTTTAATGATTTCAGCGAAACCCGCCTCTTTTACGATCAAGGGTTTAATGTAATTGACGGCACACTCATCAGGGAAAAAGGAGAATATGTTCTTTTTCTGAAAAATGAAACCCGCACTCCGCCGGAAAAGAATATCAGGATTTCCACCAGCCGCGAGCTGACCGGAAGCTATTCGCCTGCCTCTGACCCAATTACCGGGAAATACTGGGCAGAAGGACCGACACCTGTAAAAATCGGCGATACCTGGATTGTTTATTTCGACAAATACATGGAACACAACATGGGTGCAGTGCGTTCAACCGACCTGAAAAACTGGGAAGATATTTCCAGTCAGGTGGTTTTTCCGGAAGGAACAAGGCACGGAACGGTTTTTAGAACCGATAAAAAAATGCTTGAAAAGCTTTTAAAAATTCAATAATAAAATTCAGAAACATTGGCTGAAATAGGAAAAATTAATATTCTCAGGGTTGTCAGGGAAACCGAAAACGGGGTTTACCTTGATGGTGAAAATCTTGGTGAAATACTGATGCCGCAAAAATTTGTCACCGAAGAGGTAAAAAATACACAGGAAGCCCGTGTTTTTATCTACACTGATTCAGAAGATCGGTTGGTGGCAACTACCGAAGTCCCGTATGCCAAAGTTGGCGAATTCGCTTTTTTAAAGGTAGTGGCAACCAGTAGTTTTGGCGCCTTTCTCGACTGGGGCCTTCCCAAAGATTTGCTGGTGCCGTTCCGCGAACAAAAAGCTAAAATGGTGGAAGGAGGTACCTATCTCGTGTATGTTTATCTTGATTTACAAACCAACCGGATTGCAGCTTC
>CAYWBV010000231.1:1225-4396 GCA_964455785.1 uncultured Maribellus sp. | reverse complement strand
TGCAGGTGCTGGTTGAGAACCACGGATTTCTCGCTCTTTCCGATAAGTCTTCCCCCGAAATGGTGCAGGCTATTCTGGGTATGAGCAAAAAAAATTTTAAAAAAGCCATCGGCGGATTATACAAACAACGAAGAATTAATTTTGAATCTGACGGAATAAGATTAATCGGGTAAAAAAAATCGCGTCAGGATTGAACAGTGGTTTTTTTGATTTTATCTTTAAAAGTGTTAGATTCGCACTTATAAATTAAATCTATAAAACCATCAAAATGAAAATCAGATTTTTATTTCTAAGTTTTGTAATGCTCGCATTTTTGCAGGGTTCGGCACAAAACAAGATTGTAATTAACACCGACTTGGGGAAAGAAACCATTAGCAAACACATTTACGGACACTTCTCTGAACATCTCGGCCATTGTATTTACGGAGGTTACTGGGTTGGCGAAGATTCCAATATTCCAAATTCTCAGGGAATCAGAAATGATGTGGTCAGTGCTTTAAAGGAAATCGGGATTCCGAACCTTCGGTGGCCGGGTGGTTGTTTTGCCGACGAGTATCACTGGATGGACGGGATAGGACCGGGTAACCAGCGGCCAACCATGATTAACACTCACTGGGGCGGCGTAACGGAAGACAACAGTTTTGGGACGCACGAATTTCTTGAACTTTGTAATCAACTGGAATGTGAACCCGTGATTTGCGGAAACCTCGGAAGCGGTTCGGTACAGGAAATGTCGCAATGGGTGGAATACCTGAACTCGGGGAACGTAAGCCCGATGACCGATTTACGAAAAGCCAACGGAAGGGAAGAACCCTGGGGCGTAAAATACTGGGGGGTTGGAAACGAGAGCTGGGGGTGCGGCGGTAGTATGACTGCTGAATTTTATGCCGACCAGATGCGCCGTTATTCCACCTTCACCAAAAATTACGGCGACAACCGGTTGTATAAAGTGGCGTGCGGACCCAATGTTGACGATTATCACTGGATGGAAACTTTAATGAAAAACGGTAACCCGGGTCGTAGTTTCCAGGGAATTTCGCTGCATTATTATACAGTTTGCCACGATTGGAGTAAAAAAGGTTCAGCTACCGTTTTCGATGAAAACGAATATTTTACGACCATGAAAAAAACCTTGTTTATGGACGAGCTGCTGCGGAAACACATTAACATTATGGACAAATACGATCCGCAAAACAGGGTAGGGCTCATTGTTGACGAATGGGGAAACTGGCACGATGTGGAGCCCGGCACCAATCCAGGCTTCCTCTATCAGCAAAATACCCTGCGCGACGCACTTGTGGCTTCGGTCAACCTCGACTTGTTCAACAAATACTGCCGCCGTGTTAAAATGGCCAACATCGCGCAAACCGTCAATGTGTTGCAGGCGATGATTCTTACCAAAGACAATCAGATGGTGCGGACCCCTTCTTTTTATGTGTTCAAAATGTATAAAGTACACCACGATGCAACACTGCTGCCGTCGGATATAGTTTCTGAAAATTATTCACTGAACGAAGAATCGGTCCCGGCCATTTCGGCCACGGCGTCAAAAGCTGTTGATGGAAAAATTCACGTTACCATCAGCAACCTGAACCCGAATAAAGCGCTGGAAGTTTCGTGCGAATTACGCGGAACAGAAAAGGTGACTTTTGTAAACGGAAGTATTGTTACCGGAGAAAAAATCAATTCGTACAACGATTTTGGAAAAAAAGAGGAAGTTACACTTGCCAAATTCGACAAAGTAAAAGTAAACGGAAACCAACTCACTGTTTCCATCCCTTCGAAATCGGTAGTTTTGGTAGAGTTGAATTAAAATTTTTGAGGATAAAAAAGAGCAGCTAAAAAAGACAGTTTTTGGTTGCTCTTTTTATTGGATCTGATTTTTCGGCAACATTTCAGGGTTTTGCTGAATTTCTATTTTTTTGATGTCGAGTTTTCGCTGTCCCAAAATACTAAGGTAATCGGTACAGTTACCGGAATGAATGGCATTTTTATTTCCGAAAACATAATATGATTTTACTACCCAGTCGATGGCGGCATCCAGATTACCTTCCATTTCGCAGGCCAGCCCCAGGTTAAACATACTTTTGGCGGCGATATTTTTGTTGGGATTGCTGATGTTGGCTTTCCATATTTTTGCAGCTTCGAGCCAGTTCCCGTTTTTTATCATCGCTTCGGTTTTTTTTATCTCCAAATGCCCTGAACAGTAATAAAGGCGATCGGTTTCTGTCCAGTGAGGAACAACGTGGTCGGCGAATTTAGCTCCCGAAATATCTGCAGCATTTAAAATGGCATCCCTTCTCGGCGGGAGCGAGTTGATAATCTCTTTTTTATAATTTCCGCTTCCAACCCACGACACGGTATCCATTTGGTAGTAAAAAAAGGCAGGTTCCGCTTTTTTCAAATCATAAAAATTCCAAAAGCCAAGGTTGTAAACAACGGAGTAACCCTGCATGACTTCATCGAATATATTTATCCCGTCAACGGAAGTAAAAAAATCCAGCGACATTAGTAATCCGGCATTCGTAGTATCTGCAATTTTTTGCAGTTCATCTTTGGTATATAAACCATATTTGGGATCCAGTATTTTGGTTTCAGCAGCCGGTTTTCCTGTCTTTGGAGGGTAATTTTTTAAAAGGTAGTTTAACCGTTTTGGGGCATCGTGATTTGATTTTTGCAGCTCAATGTCGTTTGTATCGTTCAGGACGGTATCGCCAAAAAATAAAGAACCGGAAAAAATTACGCTGGAATAATCGCCCCGGTTAATTTCGACAATGGTATCAAAAAAGTGTTGTCGGTTTAAGTATTCAAGAAAAATATCAAAATAAATTTCTGATGCCAGACTATCGATGTTGAAAGTGTCGCTTTTTACCTCCGAGTTCTCAAAATACTTTTCAAATTCAGGGTTAAACGACACATTGCTGTTGTTGTACCGCACAGCCACGGTACGATAACTTTCAGGGAAAAAGAATTTTCCGGGTTCCATGGTTTCAATATTAATTGTCCGGAAGTTGTAGAGTGTATTACACCCTCCTGCAATCAGGATAAAAATGATTGCTGAAACGAGGTTAATCAGGTTTTTCATGGGTGTTTTTGATTGAGCTGCCGGATTTCTTTTTTTCGTTGTTCCAGAATTTTCTGATAGGTCATTATCATCTTAATATCTTCCTT
>CAYWBV010000231.1:0-1125 GCA_964455785.1 uncultured Maribellus sp. | reverse complement strand
TTGCGTTCAATCAGTTTTTCTCCCAGCGGATCGTAAACCGCCCAAACAGCAGCAGTGGTCACTTCATTCGATTTTTGAACATCGTAATTTCCTGAATGTTCGGTATAAAAGCTGGAATAGGTTTCCAGCGAAATCAGCAGATCGGTGTTGGTAGCTTCGGTAAGTTGTTTTATCAAATCAAAATTGAGCGGGGGTAGTTTTTCCCCTGTATGTTTTTTGAAAATAGTATTCGGAAGAATTTCGACGCGGTTAAACGTATTGCTGCTTTTGAGGGTTTCGCTCAATTCGTTTAAACAGGAGGTGACAAGTATGCTGTCCATATTGGCAGATTTGTTTCTTGCCTTACGGAGTTGAAAATCTGATTTATAATAGTTCTGGAGGGTATCGTTGGAATATTTAAAATTCCGGTAAACCAATACCACATTCTTTGCCTCGGGCCTAACGAGTATTTCACCCGGCTGGTAAACGTCTATCGGAAATTCGCGGTAAACAGTACATCCGGTGACCGATAACAGCAAAACGATAAAAAGCAACAGCAACCGGTTCATTATTTTAGGTTTTTGATTTCAATTTTTCTTTTTTTCAGGACCTCGAGATATTCGTAGGTCAGGGGGCGGTACATGGTTTCATAGGATTTTAGTCCCCAGACAATAGCTTGATCTACATCGCCCAGCATCTCGTAACCAACGGCAATGTTTAGCTGCGCTTTACTTTTTAGCGATTTGGGGCCTGCCTCCGATTCTATTTGTTTCCAAACAGCTACGGCATTTTCCCAGTCGCCGATACTGACAAAATGGTTGGCTTTCGTAAAGTCTGAATTTCCTTTGGCAAAATATCTCCGGTTTTCCTGGCGCCACACCGTACTTATTTTTTCCGAAAAATCAAGGGCGATGGCAATTCCGGCTTCGGAAAGAGCAGTTTTTACCGGCGTAAAACGGCTAAACAAATTGCGGGTCGAAAGGTCGGCATCTTCCCAAACCAGTGTGTCGCGCAGAAACTCCCTCAGCCAGATATTTTTTTGTTTCGGATCGTAAACCCTGAACAAAACCTCGTAACTAACTTTCATTTCGGCGAGGTATCCCGAATAAAATTCGTTGTCTGCCGGGTTGAAAAGACTTTCATCTT
>CAYWBV010000230.1:2322-6728 GCA_964455785.1 uncultured Maribellus sp. | reverse complement strand
ACAATTTCGGATGGAGTCACATCAATTAATAAATCGCTACTCACAACCTAAATTTTAGTTCTGTCAATTTTATATTAAAAACACTACTGTTAAAACGGATTAAACCTAAAGCATTTATGCTTTAGGTTTAATCAAAATATTTAATAAGTACTGCTTATTAAATTCTTATTTTTTCTTCTTGTGCCTGTTCTTACGCAATCTTTTTTTGCGCTTGTGAGTAGCCATCTTATGTCTTTTTCTTTTTTTTCCGCTTGGCATAACTTTTTATTTTACACGATTTTTAACTTTTGAAACAAATGTTTTGGCTGGTTTAAACGAAGGAATATTATGAGCAGGGATAATAATAGTTGTGTTTTTCGAGATATTTCTCGCTGTTTTTTCAGCCCGTTTTTTAACTATAAAACTCCCAAAACCTCTGAGGTAAACATTTTTACCATCTACTAACGAATCTTTTACAGTTTCCATTAAAGCTTCTACTGTTTTCTGTACAGTTACTTTTTCAATTCCTGTGTTCTTCGAAATTTCATTTACTATATCTGCCTTTGTCATCTCTTAAAATATTTAGTTTTCAATATATTAATCGGTATAAACTGGTGTGCAAAAATAAAAATAATTTAAAAACAGGAAAGCATTTCAAATAAATTATTTTTGTTTTTTATCAAGATATTTAAAGAGTTAATCATAAATGAGCGAATTTCCGGGATATATCTATCATTGGTACATACAAAACAGGAGGACACTCCCCTGGAGAGAAACCAAAAACCCATATAAAATATGGGTTTCCGAAATCATCCTCCAACAAACCCGGGTTGCCCAGGGAACCGGATATTACCTCCGTTTTATTGAAAAATTTCCGACAATAAATGCACTGGCGACAGCCGATGAAGATGATATTCTAAAAGTATGGCAGGGGCTTGGGTACTACACAAGAGCCAGAAACATGCACTCGGCAGCCAAATTTATCGTCGAAGAACTAAAAGGAGAGTTTCCCAACACTTTTGAAGGCATTCTGAAACTAAAAGGCGTTGGGAATTATACAGCGGCTGCTATTGCTTCCATCGCGTTTGATCTTCCCCACCCCGCTGTTGACGGAAACATTTTCCGGTTGGTTTCCCGCTATTTCGGGATTACCAGCCCGATAGATTCCGAACGAGGCAAAAAAGAGGTCGCTAAAATTACTGCCGAATTAATGCCTTCGGGAAATGCCGGATTTCATAACCAGGCGTTGATGGAATTCGGGGCCTTACAATGTGTGCCAAAATCTCCCGGATGTCATACGTGTCCGCTAAGGCTGTCTTGTTTTGCGCTGCAAAACAATATGGTTGAGGTTTTACCCGTCAAATCAAAAAAAATCAAACAAACCGAAAGGTTCTTCTATTATTATTGTATAGAACATGAGGAATTTATTTTTCTTGAAAGAAGGAACCAGAAAGACATTTGGAAAGGGTTGTACCAGTTTCCCCTGTTTGAATCGGGAAAACACCTGACAGAAGAAGATGTATTAAAAAACAAACAACTGCCTTTTCCTGACAACTGCCGCGTAAACTTAAAATCGATATCTTCGGTCAAAAAACACATTCTGAGCCACCAGATTATTTATGCACGTTTGGTACATCTCGAAATTGACAACACAGAATGTTTAAGTAAAATGTTTGTTCAGGTAAATAAAAAAGATATTTCTAAATTTGCTGTACCAAAACTGTTGGAAGAATTTATTAAAGAATTAAATTTCGCTGAAAATTAAAATGCTTCGTAAATCAATTGTATTTTTAGATTTTATAATTTTAGATGTTGACCTGTAAAAATTTAATAGTATGTCAGTAAACAAAGTTATTTTAGTAGGAAATGTTGGAAAAGACCCCGAAGTCAGACACCTTGATACCGGAGTAGCCGTTGCGAATTTTCCGCTGGCCACCTCTGAAACGTACACAGCAAAAAACGGCGAAAAAGTAACCACCACCGAATGGCACAACATTGTGTTGTGGCGCGGGCTGGCCGAAGTAGCCGAAAAGTACGTTACCAAAGGACGGCAATTGTACATCGAAGGACGGATCAGAACCCGTAATTACGACGACAAGGACGGTGTTAAACGGTACGTCACCGAAATTTACGGAGATGTGATGCAGTTGCTTGGCTCGAAAGAGGGCCAGTCATCCGGCGCCCCGACAACACAGTATGCACAAAATCAAACATCTTCCGCTTCAACCTCACCGGTAAACGAACCCGATTCCGACGACCTTGGCGGTGGCGATGAAGATTTGCCATTTTAATTTATAACCTGTTATCTTGGAAACAGATTCAATAACAGCAACAGTTCCTTTGGAAGTTTGGGGTATTCATTTTCACCCCTTTACGAATGGAATTGTTGCTGCAATCCTTGTTGTTGTTTTGCTTCTGATTGGCTCAGCGTTAATCAGCGGATCTGAGGTAGCCTATTTTTCGCTCGGGCCTGCCGAAAAAAAGAAGTTGCTCCAGAAAAAAAACAAAACCAGCCAACGCGTACTTAAAAATCTGGAAAACCCGGAAAAACTTCTTGCGACCATTTTGTTGACCAACAATTTTGTGAATGTTGGAATAATCATCCTGCTTGTTTTTGTAGGCAACCAGGTGATGTCCTTTGAAAATCATCAGGCGTTAAAAGTCATAGTTCAAGTGGTGCTGATCGCTTTTCTGCTGGTATTGTTTGGCGAGATATTGCCCAAAGTTTATGCCAGCTACAATACCGTGAGTCTGGCCAGGTTTATGGCATTGCCGCTAATTATCCTCGAAAAAATATTCCGCCCGGTAAATTTTCTTTTTATCAGCTCATTGTCGGTGATGAACCAGCGGTTGCATCGTCACCGGAAGAATATTTCGATGAACGAAATTTCGCAGGCGCTCGAACTGACTTCCGATAACGAATTATCAGACGAAAAAGAGATACTCGAAGGTATAGTTAAGTTCGGGAACAAAAGTGTAGAAGAAATTATGCGCCCGCGGGTCGATGTCGTTTCCATCGAAATCAAAACCGGCTTTTCCGAGGTGCTGGCGGTAATCAATAAATCGGGATATTCTCGAATCCCAGTTTACAACCGATCGTTCGATAATATCAGCGGGATTCTCTACATCAAAGACCTGCTTCCGCATAGTCATAAAGGAGACATATTTAAATGGCAAACACTCATCAGACCGCCCTTTTATGTGCCCGAAACAAAAAAAATAAACTCGCTGCTCGAAGAATTCCAGAAAACCAAAGTACACCTCGCCATTGTAGTTGACGAATACGGAGGCACTGCGGGTATCGTAACTCTCGAAGATATTCTGGAAGAAATTGTGGGCGATATTACCGACGAATTCGACGAAGAAGAAAATTTCTATTCCCGGATTTCTCAAAATATTTTTCTTTTTGATGGAAAAACCCTGCTTGTCGATTTTTATAAAGTGGTCAACTGCGACGACTCAATATTCAACGACGTAAAAGGCGATGCCGACACACTTGCGGGATTAATCCTCGAACTAGAAGGAGAAATTCCTGCGCTGAATGAAAAAATTTCCTGTAAAAACTTCATATTTACAATTGAAGCGGTGGACAAACGCAGAATCAAACAAATCAAAGTTGAAATCGATAATTAAAAATTTTCAGCGACTGAGAAACAAAAAGGATTCGGATATGCGATACAAAATACTGATTTTAATAGTCATTCTGACTTTTGTAGGGTGCAAACAGAAATACACGCCAAAACCGAGAGGTTATTTTCGAATCGATTTTCCTGCGAAAGTTTACCACCCGATTGAAAACCGGTTTCATTACCGTTTTGAAATTCCGGATTACGCGGCAGTTATGCCCGATTCAAGAAACCCCGACCGGCCCGACTGGATAAATATTGCCGTCCCCGCCAGCAGGGCCGAAATCCATATTTCGTATTACGATTTAAAAAGCGGCGACGGGCATTTGCCTGAGTTAATGGAAGAATCGCGCCAACTCGCGTATAAACATTCCATAAAGGCCGACGCCATCGACGAACAGATTTTTATCAGCCGCGGCAACAATGTTTACGGCACGGTGTACAAAATTGAAGGAAACACCGCGTCGCCTATGCAGTTTTTTTTAACCGACAGCACCCGTCATTTTCTTCGTGGGGCGCTCTACATCCGGGAGGTTCCCAACATCGATTCGCTAAAGCCGGTTATCGATTTTTTGGAACCGGATATTTTACGGCTTATTGAAACCACAACCTGGAATGAATGACGCTGGCGAAAAAAATAGAAACCGAAGCCGGATTGTTGGGTATCTGGGACCTCGAAGAATCATTGGAGCAGTTGCTCGGTAATTTCCGGTTTTCAGAAACAGAAAAAAAAGAGTTTGGCTGTATTTCATCCGAAAGACGAAAAAAAGAGTACATCGCGGTTCGGTTACTGTTGGAAAA
>CAYWBV010000230.1:0-2222 GCA_964455785.1 uncultured Maribellus sp. | reverse complement strand
GGGATTCAGTTTAACCGGCAAATTAATATTCAACCCTTTGTTTTGGAAAAAAATGGAAAGTTTTCTGGCGAATTGAAAACAGAAACCGGCGCTACAAAATTTGAGCTATGGTATTTCTTCCATAAAAACAATGTTGTGGTATTTTGTGTTGAAGAACAAAAGTAAATTATGAAAAAAATAGAAAATCATATTCTCATCATTTTTGGGGCGTCGGGCGATTTAACCAAACGGAAACTGATCCCTGCCCTGTTTGAATTATTTACCCGTAATTTTTTACCCGGGCAGTTCGCTGTGCTTGGCGCATCGCGAACAGCTCTTTCTGATGAAAGTTTCAGGGAAAGCGCCGGCAGTTTTTTACCCCAAAACGAACAATCGGAGGCGTTTAAAAAAATGCTTTTCTATCAGGCGGTTTCACCGGAAAATCCGGAAGATTTCAAAAAACTAAAAATAAGGATTGAAACGATTGCCAAACAAAAAAATACCGATCCAAACTACATTTTCTATTTATCAACACCGCCGTCGCTTTACGAGATTATCCCCAAATATTTACACCAAACCGGATTAAGTAAATCCGATAAATATTTCAGAAGACTGATTGTTGAGAAACCTTTCGGCACTGACCTCGATTCAGCCCAAAAACTCAATGTTAACCTTTTGAATTATTTCGATGAGGATCAGATTTACCGCATCGATCATTATCTCGGAAAAGAAACTGTACAGAATTTGCTGGTTACCCGTTTTTCGAACGGAATTTTCGAGCCGCTCTGGAACCACAATTATATTGAGCGGGTAGAAATTACATCGGCTGAAAGTCTGGGAGTAGAAGGTCGCGGAGGTTATTACGAAAACTCGGGCGCTTTACGCGACATGCTTCAAAACCACCTTTTACAACTGGTTGGTTTTGTTGCGATGGAACCACCGGTAGTGGTCGAAGCGAACGCCATCCGGAACGAAATATTAAAAGTTTTCCAGTCGTTAAGGCCAATTCAGGAAAACCGGGTTTCGAAATCGGTCATTCGCGGACAATATACCGAGTCAAGAATAAAAGGGGAAAAAGTGACTGGTTACCGAGACGAACCGGGGGTTGATCCGCTTTCACGCACCGAAACCTTTGTGGCGCTAAAATTTTACATCGACAACTGGCGCTGGGCAGGAATCCCTTTTTACATCCGCACCGGGAAAAAGCTGCCCACCCGGGTCACCGAAATTGTTATTCACTTTAAAACGGTACCGCATCATCTTTTTAATTCAGCGGCCACAGCAGTCAACAACCAGTTGATTATCCGGATTCAGCCCGACGAAGGTATTTTATTAAAATTCGGAATGAAAACCCCCGGCGCAGGATTCCAGGTACAAACGGTAAATATGGATTTCCATTATTCGAGCCTGGCTAACGATTTCTTACCGTCAGCTTATGAACGCCTGCTTTTGGATTGTATGCAGGGCGACGCAACTTTATACACCCGCGGCGATGCGGTGGAAGAAGCGTGGAAATTTGTTCAGCCTATTTTAAACGCCTGGCAAACCAATCCCGAAATTCCGATTTACGGATACCCGGCCGGTACCTGGGGACCGGAAGATTCGGACAAACTCATTTCCGGCGGACAATGGAGATATCCCTGTAAAAATTTAACCGACGACGGTTTGTATTGTGAACTGTAATTCGATTATATTTGTTAACATGATATAAATAAACTGATTACCAATGACAACCAGTACAGAAGTTAAAATTTTCTCAAAGCCAAAAAAAGTCTTTAAGGCAGTTGCCACCGAAATTTTAAACCTCACCAACGAGTCACAGCAATCCTGCTTTCATATTGCGCTTCCGGGTGGAAATACTCCGAAAAAACTGTTTAAAACTCTTGCAGAAGATTTTAGGGATTCTATCCCCTGGAGCCGGATTCATTTTTGGTGGGGTGACGAACGTTGTGTTCGGCCGGAAGACGACCAGAGCAATTTTAAATTGGCCAACGATTTTCTTTTTACAAAACTTTCAATTCCTGAAGAAAACATCCACCGTATGCGCGGAGAAGAAATTCCCGACGAGGAAGCCGTTCGGTATTCGCGCGAAATCAGCGCCAATCTAAATTACCGGGGTCAAGATCCCGTTTTCGATTTGGTCATTTTAGGATTGGGCGAGGATGGTCACACAGCTTCTATTTTCCCCGACCAGATTGAACTTTTTGAAGAAGAAAACATTTGTGCGCCAAGTCAGCACCCGA
>CAYWBV010000229.1:0-6781 GCA_964455785.1 uncultured Maribellus sp. | reverse complement strand
TTTACAATATCGTCATCGAAGTTGAGGTTTAACGAACCATCTTTTTCAATGATAAGTTTCATAAAGTTGAGTACATTTTTGCCAAACATACGGCTGGCATCCAACGACATTTGTGCCGGGTAGTTCGATTGTCCGATGATGGTAACTCCATTGTGGACAACGGTTTCATCGTTTTTGGTCAGTTCGCAGTTTCCTCCGGTCGAAGCTGCCAAATCGATAATGACCGAACCTGGTTTCATGGCTTCCACTGCCACCGTTGGCAACAGTAGTGGCGCCCGTTTACCCGGTATTTGAGCCGTGCAGATTACAACATTCGCTTTGGCAGCGTGGTCGTTAATCGCCTGCTGTTGTTTTTTTCTGTATTCTTCGGTTTGTTCGATGGCGTAACCGCCTGCCGCTTTGTCTTCGGCAGCGCCTTCCACCTCTACAAATTTTCCACCCAAACTTTTTACCTCTTCCTTTACCGCCGAGCGGACGTCAAAAACCTGCACCTGTGCGCCCAGTTTACGCGAGGTTGCAATGGCCTGTAATCCGGCGACGCCAGCCCCCAGAATCAGAACATTTGCCGGACGGATAGTCCCGGCAGCCGTCATAAACATCGGGAAAAAGGTTGGCAGTTTCATCGCCGCTTCCAGCACCGCCATGTAACCCGAAACCGTTGCCATCGACGATAAAATATCCATCGCCTGTGCACGTGTGGTTCTCGGTATCATATCGAGGCTGAAAGTGGTTGTCCCTTTTTTGAGGAACGTTTTTACCAGCCCGGTTTCCCACAGCGGGTTAAAAGCACTGATCCAAACCTGCGTTTCTTTGATTTTCGGGATATCCGATTCAGCGGGTGGTTGAATCTGCAGCAATACTTCTGCCTGACTGAAAACGTCGTCGCGAGAAACCACTTTTGCACCGGCAGTTTCGTAGTCGGCGTCGGAGGTAAACGCAGTTTCCCCGGCTCCCTGTTCAACCAAAACTTTCACTTTCTGGTCGGTTAGGGTTTTTACTATATCCGGGAGTATAGCGACACGGGTTTCTTTTCCATGCTCTTTGAGTAGTCCAAGAATCATAAATATTTGATTTAGATGTAAATTTTGCGCAAAACTAATCAAATTAATTTACCGTGTCCGTTAACGGAATATTTTTTTTAACATGTTTTATCAACAGGAAAGATTATTTTTCCGATGGTTTGCAGGTATAGTTCTTCCACTTTCACCCTTGCCCAAGGTGTCCGGCGCAAAAATTTCAGGCTCGACTGAATGGAAGGGTCTTTTCTGAAACAGTTAATCCTGATTTTGTTTCCCAGCTCTTCCCACCCGTAAAAACTTACAAGGTAAACCATTATGGCTTCGAGGGTCTTTCCGTGGAGCGGATTGTTGGGCTGATCCATTGATTTTCGTTTATTAATTATGGATTGTTATACTGATGATGGCTTTGCTAAAGTTTAAATTCCTCTAATAGTTCGATAAACCTTTTTATACCGGCAAAAATCTCGCTTTTCAGGATATACTCGTCGGCGGTGTGTGAACGCGCCGAGTCGCCTGGCCCCATCTTGACCGAAAAAAAGGGAATAATTGCCTGATCGGAAGTGGTTGGCGACCCGTAAATACGGATTCCCTTTCTTTTTACTAATTGTGCAAACGGATGATATTCGGATATCCCGGAAGAATTTAAACGCACCGAACGGGGTTTTACTTCCGAATCAATGAGTTGGGCAATAATTTCGGCGGCATCTTTGTTTTTGTAATGTTCGTTTGTTCGCACATCCACTACAAAATGGCAGATATCGGGAACAACATTGTGTTGTGTGCCGGCTTCGATTTGGGTGACCGTAACTTTGCCTTCTCCCAGTACATTCGAAACTTTTTCGAATGTAAAATTGCGCAGCTTCTGAATATCGTCCAGCGCTTTGTAGAGGGCATTTTCGCCTTCTTTGCGCGCTGCATGACCCGATTTGCCATAAGCATAACAATCCAGCACCAACAACCCTTTTTCAGCAATGGCCAGTTCCATCCGGGTAGGTTCGCCCACAATAGCGAATTCAACCGGCGCAATTTCAGGCAAAACAATTTCAAGACCTCTTCGCCCCGAGATTTCTTCTTCGGCAGTGGCCGCAAAAACCAGGTTAAATGCCAAATCCCGACGCTCATAAAAATGGATAAACACCGCCAGCAGCGCCATCAGCGGACCGCCGGCATCATTGCTCCCCAGACCATACAAAATATCGCCCTTTTCGATGGGCGAAAAGGGATCGAGTGTGTAACCCTTGGCCGGGCGTACCGTGTCGATGTGCGAATTCAGCAAAAGAGTCGGTCTTTCGTTTGAAAAATATTTATTAAATGCCCAGGTATTGTTCTCCTTTGTTTTGAAGGGAATGTTTTCACTGCTTAAAAAGTCGCGCATAATTTGGGCCGCTTTTTCTTCTTCTTTACTGAACGAGGGTGTTGAAATGAGCCTTTTTAAAAGTTTGATGTATCTTTCCATAATTTTGGATTGCATTTCGAAGCGTAAAAGTCGTAAAAAAATCCGGTTTAGAATAAAAACAATTTCTTCTATCTTTGTTCACACATTAAAAAAATATGGCTGAGAAAATTATCACTGAAGATCAGAAACAACTGGCACGGTTTGCCAAAGCACTGGGGCACCCGGTCAGAATTTACATCCTCGAGCTAATTTCGAAACAGGCGTGTTGTTACAGCGGCGACCTTTCGGAAGTGCTGCCCATTGCCAAGTCAACCCTTTCGCAGCATTTAAAGGAATTAAAAGCCGCAGGACTGATACAGGGCGAAATTGAAGCGCCAAAAATTAAATACTGTCTCAATCGGGTGAACTGGGAGAAAGCAAAAATCATGTTTAAAAATTTCTTTGCTGAATAGTTTTTTTTGAAAATATTGTTCGTATTTTTGCGAACTGCGAACAAAAAACTAAAAGTCATCATGGAAATTAAAATTTTAGGAACAGGATGCCCCAAATGTAAAACATTGGAGAGGGCGGCAAAAGATGCAGTTTCAGAGCTGGGAATTGAAGCTGAAGTAGTAAAGGAAGAAGACATCTTAAAAATCATGGGATTTGGCGTAATGCACACGCCGGGTCTGGTAATTAACGGGAAAGTGGTCGCTTCGGGCAGGTTGCTTTCTGTGAATGAAATCAAAAATCTTTTAACCGAAAATCAATCGTAAAAATGAAAACAGTACGCGTATTTTTTTTAGGAATAACAATTTTAGCCGCAATGTCGTTTTTTGCATCGGGAAATTCCAAAACCGATGGCAATCAGGAACCGCAAAAGGCGAAAGTGAATGTCTATTATTTTCATACCAACACCCGCTGCGCAACTTGTAAGGCAATTGAGTCGGAAGCCAAACAGGATGTTCAGGAACTATTTGGCAAAGATGTAAGTTTTGCTGCGTATAATTTAGACGACGCAGCGGGAGAAGCCAAAGGAAAAGAATTGGGTGTAAACAGCCAGGTTTTGCTGGTTGTAAAAGGCAGTAAGAAAATAAACATCACCAACGAAGGGTTTTTGTATGCCCGCACCGATCCTGAAAAATTCAAAAAAGTTATAGAAGAGAAAATTAAACCGTTGTTATAAAATGGAAATGTTAACCGGGCTGCTCGAAAACAGTTCCTTTCCTTTTATAACAGCGCTGGTTCTGGGGCTGATGACTGCTATCAGTCCCTGCCCGCTGGCGACCAATATTACGGCCATCGGCTTTATCGGGAAGGACATTGAGAACCGAAACCGCGTATTTTACAACGGCTTGGTTTATACCCTTGGAAGGGCAGTTTCCTATACTGTACTTGCGGTAATAATTTTCCTGGGCGCCGACCAGTTTTCCATTTCCGGAATATTTCAGAAATATGGCGAAAAAATCATTGGCCCGCTGTTGATTGTTATCGGGTTGTTTATGCTCGATGTTCTGAAGATTAAATTCCCCGGTCTGGGGAAACTTACCCAACGTTTCGAAAAAAAAGGCACAAAAAATTACTGGGATGTTTTACTGTTAGGTATCTTGTTTGCCCTGGCTTTTTGTCCGTACAGCGGGGTCCTTTATTTCGGAATGTTGATTCCAATCACCATCAGCAGCGCATCGGGACTTTATCTTCCGGTGGTTTTTGCCATTGCTACCGGAATCCCCGTCATCATTTTTGCATGGCTGATTGCCTTTACAATTTCTGGTGTTGGCGTTTTATATAACCGGATAAAGACTTTTGAAAAGTGGTTCCGAAGGGTAATCTCAGTACTTTTTATCGGGGTAGGGATTTATTATGTAATCAATGTTTTTTTCTAATTGTTTTTCGGAAAATGTCTTTTATAAAAACACAAACAGCACCTGGGATTGAAACAACAAAACAAAACAAGAGGAGGTTTCTCATCGCCTCGGTTGCCGTTGTTTTGACTGCCCTCGGATTGTTATATTACTACCTTCAGCCAATTGCAGATTATTTAGTTTATGACCTTGTTGGGTTAAATCAGGGAACACACCTGGCCGACTCCATTAACTTTTTTATTTACGATACGATAAAAATCCTGATTCTCCTGTTTCTGATCAGTTCGCTCATGGGCGTGGTAAACGCTTATTTCCCCGTTGAACGGCTGCGCGTTTATCTCACCACAAAAAAAATGTACGGGCTGCAATACCTTTTTGCCTCGTTTTTCGGAGCTGTTACACCTTTCTGTTCCTGCTCTTCCATTCCGCTGTTTATCGGTTTTGTAAATGGCGGAATCCCGCTCGGCGTTACATTTGCGTTTTTGATTACTTCGCCGCTGGTAAACGAAGTGGCGGTGGCCATGTTCCTGGGGCTATTCGGAATTAAAGCCACCATTGTTTATGCTGTCAGCGGTATTTTGCTGGGTACAATCGGCGGATTTTTGCTCGGAAAATTAAAACTCGACCGCTACCTCAGCGATTGGGTGAGGCAAATTCAGGCCAGTTCGCAACAGGTATCGCAACAGTGGGAATCGGAAAAAACACCATTTATCGACCGCTTGCCGGGTATTATCCGCGAAGGATGGGATATTGTGCGAAAAGTTTTGGTTTATGTGTTAATTGGTATTGCCATTGGCGCAGCTATGCACGGTTTTGTTCCCGAAAATTTCTTTACCGGCTACCTTTCAGCCGATAATTGGTATGCCGTACCGGTTGCCGTAATACTTGCCGTCCCGATGTATGCCAACGCTGCCGGAATTGTTCCGGTAATCCAGGTGTTTGTTGCCAAAGGAGTTCCGCTGGGCACTGCCATTGCGTTTATGATGGCGGTGGTGGGTTTGTCGCTGCCCGAAGCCACACTGCTCAAAAAAGTAATGAAATGGAAATTGATCGGCATTTTCTTCGGAACAATAACCGTTTTTATTATTATTCTCGGATATTTATTTAACTGGATATTATAACTCAAAAAAACAAATATGAACAGACGAAACGTGATGAAAGTAGCTGCCGGTGTTGTTGTTGGAGGTGGAGCCGGTCTGTTTGCACTAACGAACGCATTCAAACCGAAAGTAGTGTTTGACAACGAACCGCACAAATTAGATTACAGCCAGGCAGAAGGCAACTGGAATTATTCTCCCCTGGACCCGGCCGTTACCGCCGAACTCGCATACAATTATTACAGCGAGGGAAGTTGTATGTATGCAACGGTAAAAAGTGTTATTTCTCAGTTGGCGGAAAATGTGGGAGGGCCATTTGTTTCGTTTCCCGTTCACCTTTTTAAATACGGGCATGGCGGAATTGGCGGCTACGGCTCTGTTTGCGGAACATTAAATGGTGCAGCAGCGCTGATTGGTTTACTCGTCACCGATAAAAGTATTCAGGATAAAATGATAGCCGATATTTTCCGTTGGTATGAACAGGAACCGCTACCGGATTTCAAACCTCAAAATGCCAGTTATGATTATCTGCCGGTTAAAAGTGTTTCAAACTCTGTTTTATGTCATGCATCGAATACCAATTGGTGTAAAGCTGCCGGATTTGAGGTTGACAGCAAAGAGCGCAAAGAAAGATGCCGGAGGTTAACTGCCGACGTTGCCGGGAAAGTTGCCGCCTCGCTTAACGCAATTTTTACCAACACCTACACTACCAATATTCACCCCGACGAAACGGTTGGCACTTGTGTAACCTGCCATGGCAGCGACGGAAAAGTAAACAACACAGCCGTAAAAATGAGTTGTACATCGTGCCATACCGAGTCGGTAGCGCACAAAGCCTTTGCTGATATACATTATAAATGGATGAAATAGGTAAGCCAAAATTGTTACTAATCTTAATAAATAAATGATGAAAACATCAATGGGTTTTATTGGCGGGGGAAGGATTACACGGATTTTCCTCCAGGGGCTTTCCAACAAAAAAGGTTTGCCCGAAAGTATAAAAGTATTTGAACCCAATGCTGAAACGTTAAAAGCATTACACGCTGATTTTTCAGTGGTCGAACCTGCTGCCTCGGCTGCCGAAGCCGCTTCTCAAAAGATAGTCTTTCTGGCCGTACATCCACCGGTGATGATGGAAACCTTGCAGGCCATTAAAGAAACTGTTTCTGAAAATACTACGGTTATCTCATTAGCTCCCAAAATCACACTCGATAAAATGACGTCGGTTCTGCCGACAAAAAAACTGGTGCGGATGATTCCCAACGCCACTTCGTTTATCAACGAAGGATTTAACCCGGTAACTTTTGCTGCCGGTTTTAATGAAAAAGAGAAAAAACAGTTGCTGAAACTGTTGAAAAAGCTGGGGAAGACTTTCGAAATTGATGAATCGAAACTCGAAGGTTACGCCATCATTTCGGCCATGCT
>CAYWBV010000228.1:0-6786 GCA_964455785.1 uncultured Maribellus sp. | reverse complement strand
TCTGCGTCGGCAAAATTTTTATACCGGGCCTGGTCGAACCATCCGGTTGCAAGATCTTCTTCGCCTGCAAGAAATGCTGTCTGTGCCGCCTTTGCATACACAGCGCCTTCAATTTGTTCAGCCGACTGCTGAACGAAATGCTGTTTCCAGGCTTCCACTGCCTGTGTATAATTCCCTTGTAATGCTTCTGTTTCGGCATTTTTCTGATGGGAAACTATCTGTTTCGGAGCTCCACATCCTGCCAGAATTAATAGTATCAGAAGTTGCACAAAATGAAAAGTCTTCATAAATTTTCAATTTTAAGGTCGCAAAACTACAACAATTTATTTTCCGAATAACTCCAAAACAAAAATTGGCCTGACTGATTTTGATAAAAAATTGTACCATGTTCTTTCAACACAATCAGTTCATTTTACTCCCTCTTTGATTTCAATTTTAAGTTCGTATTTTTAAGGGCATAAACTGAAAGCGTCCTTAAAGCTCAGATTCAGAAAAAAATCGACAATGAATGAAATAAACACCATAAATCTTTGGGGAATCCGGATTGACGAGCCCGTAGTAACCGCTACCGATTTACTGGTGTCGGCCCTCTGTTTTATTTATGCATTTAGAATCCACCAGTCTAGCAAACCCGAAAGGACTTTCCTCTATTTTAAAATTTATTTTTTTGTTATGGGAATCGCCACCCTGCTGGGCGGTTTGATTGGCCACGCTTTTTTATATGCCTTTAGTTTTTACTGGAAACTTCCGGGCTGGATTACAAGTATGATTTCGATTATGTTTGTGGAACGCGCCGCCATAGAACATACCAGAATCTGGCTGAACAGTTCGGTGGTGAGTGTTTTGGGCGTAATCAACATCGTCGAATTTCTTACGTTTCTGACGCTCACCATCACCACGCTCGACTTTTTCTTTGTCGAATTTCATTCGGGCTACGGGCTAATGTTTGTGGTTCTCTCGCTTGAAGGATTCTTGTTTTTAAAAACAAAAAACAAAGCCGGGCGGTACATTCTTACGGGTGTTGCTTTTGCCGCGGTTGCCGCCATCTTTTTTATGTTCAGAATTTCGCCCCACCAGTGGTTTAATTACATTGCAACCAGCCATATTTTTATGGCCATTGCTGCCACTTTCTTTTACCTGGGGACCAAACGAATCGATATGTCGGTTATCAAAAAAAGCCGGTAATATATTCTTGGTGGAATTTTCGTACCGGTCCGGAAGATAAGTTACAAAAAACGAAGAGGCCGCCTTTGCAGACAGCCTCCTGTTTTAAACTATAGCTTTCAACCTTATTTTAACCGGTTTTTAAGCGCTACAAACTCCTCAGCCAATTCTTTTGGCAGATGGGTACCGAAGTTGGCATAGTGTTCTTCAATCAGTTCACACTCGTCTAACCATTTTTCGGTATTAACGCTCAGCAGTTCATCTAAATTGGCTGCCACTTCTTCAATACCAACCACATCGATATCTTCTTTTTTCGGAACAAAACCGATAGGTGTGTCCACGGTTTCAACTGCATTGTCGCAGGCATTAAAAATCCATTCGAGAACGCGCATATTATCACCGTATCCAGGCCACAACCATTTTCCTTTTTCGTCTTTACGGAACCAGTTTACATTAAAGATTTTCGGAAGTTTGGTTTTATCCGGCGCATTTTTCCCGATAGTAATCCAGTGTCCGAAATAATCGCCCATATTATAACCACAGAAAGGCAACATCGCAAACGGGTCGCGGCGTACACCAGCTTTTAAACCGATAGCAGCGGCAGTAACTTCAGAGCCAACGATTGAACCCATAAATACGCCATGGTTCCAGTTCCTTGCCTGGTAAACCAGAGGAACGGTTGACGGACGGCGCCCGCCAAACAGGAACGCAGAAATTGGAACACCTGCCGGGTTTTCCCAATCCGAATCAATAACCGGGCACTGACTTGCCGGCGCCGTAAAACGGGCATTGGGGTGAGCCACTGGTTCGCCCGATGCCGGATCGTGTACTTTGTTTTTCCAGTTAATGGTACCCGCCGGGCAATCGTGCCCAATTCCTTCCCACCAGATGTCACCATCAGGGGTCAAACCTACATTGGTAAAGATGGTGTTGGCTTTTGCTGACAACATCGCGTTCGGATTGGTTTCCATCGACGTCATCGGAGCAACACCAAAGAAACCGGCTTCAGGGTTGATGGCATACAAACGGCCATCGGCGCCAAATTTCATCCAGGCAATATCGTCGCCAACTGTTTCTACTTTCCATCCCGGAATTGTCGGGATCAGCATGGCGAGGTTGGTTTTACCGCAAGCGCTGGGGAATGCTGCAGCAATATATTTTTTCTCGCCTTTGGGATTGGTGATACCCATAATCAGCATGTGCTCAGCCAGCCAGCCTTCCTGTTTTGCAGTGTACGAAGCGATACGCAGGGCCAGACATTTTTTGCCGAGAAGTGCATTCCCGCCGTAGCCTGATCCATACGACCAGATTTCCTGGGTCTCAGGAAAATGGCTGATGTACTTTTCTTCGATTGGGGCACATGGCCAGGCAACATCTTGCTGTCCTTCAGCCAACGGCGCGCCCACTGAATGCATACAGGGAATAAAATCGCCATCACCCAATATATCCAGCACGGCTTTTCCCATGCGGGTCATAATTCGCATGTTGGTAACCACATAAGCAGAATCGGTAATTTCAACGCCAATTTTGGCAATATCGGAACCGAGTGGCCCCATGCTGAACGGAATGACATACATAGTCCGTCCTTTCATACAACCGGTGAATTTTTTCAGAAGTATATCCTTCATTTCCTTCGGTTCCATCCAGTTATTGGTATGACCGGCTTTTTCCTTTGTTTCCGTACAAATGTATGTACGGTTTTCAACCCTGGCAACATCAGATGGGTCGCTCTGAAAATAATAACTTCCAGGTTGTTTTTCTTCATTCAGCTTTACCGCAGCGCCAGAAGCTACCAACTCATCCAGAAGTTGCTGGTTTTCTTGTTCTGAGCCATCGCACCAGTGAATTTTGTCGGGTTGACAAATACGGGCCCACTCATCTACCCAAGCTAATAGTTTTTTGTTGTTTGTCATAAGAAATCAATTTATTAATAATCAACGATATATAATTAACAATCTTTTATTTGATCCACGGCAAATATAAGTTTTAAATCCTTATTTTGGGATGAGTGTTATCAGTAAACATCAGTAATAAAACAGATTAAAAAATAACAAATTCAAATTTTCCATGATGGTTTATGACAGAAATAAATAAAAAAATACAATACAAAAATCTTTGATTATCAATAACTTAAATAATAAAAATACAATTTACCTATAACAGTTTCACAGTAGTTAAAATATAATTGGTTTTATTCTGTACATTTTATCAACAAAAAGTAACACGTTAAAAGCATATGAAATCAAAAGACCTATTTCATAAGAGATTGAATGATTGACGATTGCACTAACAAAAAAAAAAGCCGGGAATGTTAAATTTTAATTAATTCAATTCCCGGAAAAGAAAAAATGGTCAAATTAGCTACGACCTTGGATGAAACTGGTGAATTGTACTTTTCAGATAATCCCGGTCGAGATGCGTATAAATTTCAGTAGTCAGTATTGACTCGTGTCCCAGCATTTCCTGAACTGCTCTTAAATCAGCTCCGCCATTAATAAGATGGGTTGCAAAGGAGTGCCTGAAGGTATGCGGACTAATTTTCTTATTCAATCCGATTTTGTCGGAAAGATTTTTAATTATGGTAAAAATCATCACCCGACTTAACTTTTTTCCGCGCCGGTTGAGAAACAAGATATTTTCACTGTCCTTGCTCACTTTCAATTTTTTACGATATCCACTCAGGTATTTATTAATCTCATCAATAGCCCGGTTACTTACCGGCACCAACCTTTCTTTATCCGCTTTCCCTTCAATTTTTATAAACCCCTGTTCGAAAAATAAATTGGTAAGTTTTAGGTTTACCAGTTCTGAAACCCGAAGCCCACAACTGTAAAGCGTTTCGAGCATCGCTTTGTTTCGCTGGCCTTCGGCTTTATCAAGTTCAATAGCTTCAATCAGGCTATCGATTTCCTCCATCGACAGAACATCCGGTAATTTCCGCCCTATTTTTGGTGATTCGAGCAGAGAAGTCGGATCGCTGTTTATTTTACCTTCAATCAGCATATATTTATAAAAAGATTTTATACCCGATATGGTCCGGGCCTGGGTACGTGGGCTAACGCCCCGTTCATTCAGCCATTCCACAAAACTTTTCAGATGCTGCAATTTAACTTTCTCGGGGCTGAGTTTTGTAAACTCATTATCCAGAAAGTCAATCAATTTATTGACGTCATTAATGTATGCTGCAACCGAATTCATCGATAATGATTTTTCGAGTTTAAGATAATTCTCGTAGCCTTTTTTACTGTCCTCCCATTTCATAACTCCAAAATTTAGTTTTTTTAATCAAGAGATTTAAATAATTTTGATACCGAGTGATAGCAAAATATTTTTACTACAAGATTAAAATACGTTTGACAAAAGATAAAGTTACTATAAAAAAAATTAAAATCGCAAAGTAATGAAATTATTGATAATCAACGGACCAAACCTGAATCTACTGGGGGTTCGAGAGAAAAGTATATACGGTTCACAAAACTTTGAAACTTATTTCAATGAATTGAAGACATTTTTCCCTGAAATTGACCTTGTCTATTTTCAATCGAACATTGAAGGAGAAATTGTAAACAAAATACACGAATATGGTTTTAATTCCGATGGAATCATTATTAATGCAGGGGCATATACCCACACTTCGATAGCCATTCGTGATGCTATTTCAGGAGTTAACACACCGGTTGTGGAAGTTCATATTTCAAATACCCTAAGTCGTGAAGATTTCAGACATAAATCAATAATTGGCCCCGTTTGCAAGGGTTGTATCATGGGATTTGGATTAATGTCATACCAACTCGCCATTTTCAGTTTTACCCAAAATGAGATAAAAAACTAAAACCTAATCTTAATTTTAATTTTTGGAAAGTACAGAAATGAATTGATTGCGATTATAAATTCTACATTTGCGTCCTCTTAAATTTGTTGGCATGAGACAGACCAAAATAGTGGCAACCATATCGGACCAACGATGTGAAAAAGAGTTTATTCAGTCGTTGTTCGACGCGGGAATGAATGTAGCCCGTATAAACACTGCACACATTACACCCGAAGGCGGAAAAAAAATCATAGAAAACATACGATCGGTTTCCGAATCCATCGCCATTTTAATTGATACAAAAGGACCGGAAATCAGAACATGTAAATTTCAAACCGAGGCTGAAGTTATAAAGGGACAAATGATTGCCCTTTCTTTCAACCCTGTAAAATCGGACTTATTAAATATTTGTGTTACTTACAAATATATTGTAGCCGACTTGAATGAAGGCAACAAAATTTTAATCGACGATGGTGATATTGAAATTAGTGTTATTGAAAAAAAACCTGACTTTTTGCTATGCCGGATAGAAAACAACGGAACGATTAAAAAAAGCAAAAGTTTGAATATCCCTGGCGTTGACATTAAACTTCCGTCGGTTTCGGAAAAAGACAAGGAATTTATTGACTTTGCCATTGAAAACCATCTGGATTTTATTGCCCACTCGTTTGTGAGGAATAAACAAGATGTTCTTGAGGTTCAAAAGTTACTTGACGTTCACTATAGTCCTGTAAAAATTATTGCCAAAATTGAAAACCTGGAAGGGGTAAACAATATTGATGAAATACTTGAAACTGCTTACGGTATTATGGTTGCCCGCGGCGATTTGGGCATCGAACTCCCGGCCGAACAAATCCCAACCGTACAACGAAACCTGATCCGGAAAGCCATTCTGCAAAAAAAACCGGTTATCATTGCCACTCAGATGTTGCACAGTATGATTGAACATCCGCGCCCCACAAGGGCCGAAGTGAGCGATATTGCCAGCGCCATTTATTCACGTGCCGACGCTATTATGCTGAGTGGTGAAACTGCCTACGGAAAATATCCGGTGGAAGCGATTGAAACAATGGTACGTATTGCCAAAGAAGTTGAACCTGATCGAGATAAACGCTACGATGTAATTTTGCCCCCTATCAAGAACGAAATACCGGCATATTTGGCTCATTCGGCCATCCGGGCCTCTAAAGAGTTAAACCCGCGCGCTATTATTACTTCGACTACAACAGGAAGGACTGCCCGTTATCTGTCGGCTTACCGCTCAGACATCCCTGTTTATGCCAAATGCCTTTCGGAAAGAGTAATGCGTGAGTTGGCGCTTTCTTTCGGGGTGTTTCCAACCTACCTCGAAATGAAAAAGAACCGGCTTAAAATCCAAAATGCCTGTATCCAGTCGCTTCTCGACGACCAAACAGTGAACCACGACGATTTGCTGATTTATGTTGGAGGAAGGTTTGGCGTATATACCGGAGCTTCCTTTATTGAAATTTCTACAGCCGACAAACTGATTAAACAATAAAACTGCAAATTGCGCTTCTATCGGAAATCGATAATTTCCAAGTCCTTGTATTTACTACTGTCAAAAACAAAATCAGTATCCGGAAATTCGCGGTTGGTTTCCATCTTCAGCACCTCTATTCCATATAAATTTTCATCGGTTCCGTATAAAACAGCCGATTGAATCATCATGGTTTCCTTATCGATAGAAAGTACAACTTTTGAAACGTCCTGCTCCTTATTTTCAGGGAAGAGTTCAATTTGATAGATTACCTTGTTTCCAAGCTTTTTCTCAGCAATAAATTTCGATGTAA
>CAYWBV010000227.1:1715-6792 GCA_964455785.1 uncultured Maribellus sp. | reverse complement strand
ATGGGGACAACATCGACGTAATACATGATCGGGTCAAGTTTGATGATATGAAAGAATTTTTGGACGAGGATAACCGTGATTCCAAAGATATTTCCCCACAACATACCCCGGCCCGTGAGAAAAACAGAGAGGTACAGAAAAACTTTCCGGATGCTCCAGGTGGGGCTGCCCATCGCTTTTAGTACGCCAATCATAGCGCTTCGTTCGAGGATTAAAACCAGCAATCCCGAAATCATGTTGAACCCGGCCACTAATGAAAGTAACAACAGGATTATCCAAACATTCATGTCGGTAATGGCCAGCCAATCGAAAATCTGGGGATATTCGCGTGTTATGCTGCTGGTGCGCAGGATTGCCGAATTTTCTTCGCGGTAGTTGATAACCAGGTTTCTGACTTCCTGCTCAATTTCTTCGGTTTTATTAAAATCGGAAACGGTAACTTCGAACCCGCTGATTTCTTCGGCTTGCCAGTCGTTTAGCCGCTGTACCTGTTTGATGTCGCCGAGGATAAAAAGGTTGTCGAATTCTTCGAGGCTGGTTCGGTAAATTCCGCAGACGTTTAGCTGCAATATGCGCGGAATAGTCTCTTCTTCGTTAATAAAATAGAGAATTGCAGAATCATCAACTTTTAGCTTTAACAAATTGGAAACCTGTTGTGAAAGAATAATTTCGTTGACACGCACTGAATCATTTAAAGCTGGAAGCCTTCCTTCCAGCAGATTTTTTTTGAAAAAATCCCAGTTGTATTCCGGTTCAACTCCTTTAAAAACAATTCCCTGGATATATTCTTCGGTTTTTATCATTCCCGGTTTTGTGGCAAATGGCTGAATACCGGTAACTCCGGGAAGCCTTTTTACATCGGTAATAAAAGGCTGGTTTTCAGGAATTGGTTTTGTTTCGTAGGAGTTGTTCGAGTCGTAATTGACAATTTGGATGTGCGACCCGAAACCGATAACCTTGTCGCGGATTTCCGTTTTAAAACCGGTAACCACGGCCACCGAAACGATCATCACAGCGAGGCCCAGCGCAATGCCGATCAGGGCAATCCGGATTACTTTCTGTGATAAATATTTTTGGTTCGATTTATCAAAAAACAGTTTTCGCGCAATAAACAGTTCAGTATTCATCCGGATATGGTTTTTATGTCATTTCTGAGAAACGAATGAATCAGTTTCTTTTTCAGGATAAGTATTCCTTCGGTTGATAAACGGCAGAACAAGCAGCGAAATTAATCCTATAATTATGATCATCGAGGTAGTTGACGTGTGGGAAACAAAGGCAAAAATAACCCCGTTTTCACGCGGAACGCCATACAACAACAACGCTTCGGTGGCCATAAAATGCCAGGCCCCGATTCCTCCCTGCACCGGGGCGACCATTCCGAAACTGGCGATAACAAAAGTAGTAAGTCCGGCAATCGGGTTCAACCCGCGGGTAAAGTCAAAGGCAAAAAAGGTGACATAAAGCATCAGGTAATATAATGTCCAGATAAAAACCGAATGAAAATAGAACCAGCCTTTCCTTTTGATCGATCGGATGGAAATAAACCCTTCCTTGAAATTTTTCAGAATTTCAGATAATTTTTTGAAAATCAGTGTGTGTTTAAAGGCTTTTCGGAAAACAACAAACAAGATGATCAGCAGGAATAACGCTGCAAATAGAAACGGCGAGGTAAAAACAGAAATCAGCTTTTCTTCAATTTCAGGGTTCTCGTGCACAAAACTGAGCATTTTTCCAAACTGTGCTGCAATAACAATTCCAAGCAGTATCAGCAGCGAAACCATATCCACAAGTCGTTCGGCCACCACGGTACCAAACAGTTTGGTAAACGAAATTTTTTCGTACCTCGACAACACTCCGCATCGTGTTACTTCGCCCATCCGCGGAAACGCCATGTTCATCAGATAACCCACCATAACGGCAAGGAAAGTGTTGATAAACCTTGGTTTATGACCGATTGGCTCAATCATCAGTCCCCAACGTAAGGTACGGCTGATGTGACTGAGAAGGCCGATAAACAGTGCCAGTCCAACCCAGAAATAATTGACTTCGTTTTTTAATACCGATTTGATCCGTTCAATATCCTGATCTTTGTAAATGAGCCAGAAAATAAAAATGCCCAGCGCAAAAAAGGCCAGGAACCGGATGGTTTTGATAACAACTTTTTTCAATACTCTGAATTTTTTAGTCTATAGATTTGGACTGAACCTATTTCCCCAAATTTTTACTATTTTCGGGCTGCGAAAAGTAAGGTCGAAACCCATGTTCGCAGCAGACAAAAATATAAATTTGTTTGGTTAATTTCGATAAAAGGACAATTAAGTAGAAAACGGAAATGTGCGGGGCGTGTGATAATGAATATGGTAAAACCCAAAAAGAATCTTGGTCAGCATTTTTTGAAAGATCAAAACATTGCCCGTAAAATTGTTGACAATCTGGGCGCTGCTGTTCCCGATGTGCTTGAAATAGGGCCGGGGACGGGCGTACTTACCCGCTTTTTACTCGACCGCCCCGAACTGAACCTCCATGTGGTTGAAATCGATAACGAATCGGTGATTTACCTCGAACAAAATTTTCCTGGGTTAAAAGATCGTATTTATTCCGAAGATTTTCTGAAATTCGATGTTTCGCGCCATTTCGCCGGGAACTTTGTTATTATAGGAAATTTTCCGTACAACATTTCCTCGCAGATTTTTTTCAGGGTGCTGGAGTTGCGCAACCGGGTCCCCGAAGTGGTGGGAATGATACAAAAGGAGGTGGCTGAGCGTATTTGTTCGGGGCCGGGCAACAAAACCTACGGAATTTTGAGCGTGTTGCTCCAGGCATTTTTTCACATCGAATATTTGTTTACGGTCTCCGAACACGTGTTTATTCCTCCGCCCAAAGTAAAATCGGCGGTAATTAAACTTGTGCGGAACAACGTTGCCGCCTTGCCGTGCAGCGAAACGCTTTTTGTAAAAGTGGTGAAAACGGCCTTTAACCAAAGAAGAAAAATGCTTCGAAACTCGATAAAGGAAATTTGCGAAAATATTCCTGAAGAATTTGCTGAGAAACGCCCGGAGCAACTTTCGGTCGATGCTTTTATTCGGTTGGTTTGTGCGGTCGAAGAATTGGGAAAGGAGAGAAACTATGGAAATTGAAATCACGCGGGAATATATCGAAAGGTTAAAAGAACTGATTGCGAATAAAAACGAAGCGGAGGTTAAAACATTGATGGAAGATCTCCATCCGGCTGATATCGCCGAGATAATGGACGACCTTTCCATGGAAGAAGCCCAGTTTATCTACCTTTTGCTCGACGGAGAAACGGCTTCCGATGTTTTGATTGAAATCCCCGAAAACGACCGAATCCGGTTTTTAAAAGTACTGCCGCCCGAACTGATTGCCAGCAGGTTTATCGAATTTATGGATTCGGACGACGCCGCTGACGTGGTCGCCTCCCTCGACGACGATTTAAAAAAGGAAGTTTTAAATGAAATTGAAGACGTTGAACAGGCCGGAGACATTGTCGATTTGTTGGAATACGAAGAGGATACCGCGGGAGGGATTATGGCGAAAGAGCTGGTTTCGGTGAACGAAAACTGGACCGTGGCTACCTGCCTGAAAGAAATCAGCAAACAGGCGCAGGAGGTTGACGAAATCTACTATGTTTATGTGGTTGACGATTCCGAAAAATTAAAAGGGGTGCTTTCGCTGAAAAAACTAATACTCAACAATACCAATACCCAGATTTCGAACATTTACAACGACGATGTAAAAATGGTAACCACCAGTACCCGCCAGGAAGAAGTTGCCGAAATTATGGACAAGTACGACCTCGTGGCAATTCCGGTTGTGGATGAAATCGGACGATTGAAAGGGCGTATTACGTTCGACGATGTGATCGATTTTGTGCGCGAAGAAGCTGAAAAAGATTATCAGATGGTTTCGGGTATCACCGGCGACGTCGAACCCACCGACAAGGTGTGGGAATTGATGCGCGCCCGTTTTCCGTGGCTGCTTATCGGGTTGTTAGGAGGAATTTTGGGCGCACTGGTTTTGGGTTCGCACGAGGATGCCCTGAACAAAGTGACCGAACTCGCCTTTTTTATTCCGCTGATTGCGGCAATGGCCGGAAATGTGGGCGTACAATCGTCGTCAATTGTGGTGCAAAGTATTGCCAGCGGGGTAAAAGACATGGAATCGACTTCGAGGAAACTGTTTAAAGAAGTTTCGGTGGCGCTGCTTACCGCTACCATTTTTGCCCTTTTAATCTTTCTATATAATTTTATCAGCCAGGGTGATATGAACCTGACATTCTCAGTTTCCATTTCACTGTTTATCGTTATTTTGTTCGCTTCGTTTTTCGGAACCACAATCCCGTTAATTTTGAACCGGTTTAAAATCGACCCGGCGCTGGCAACCGGGCCATTTATTACCACGATGAACGACATTTTGGGCCTGCTTATCTATCTGTCGATCGGGAAAGTTTTTTTTGATATTATATAGCAGCTTAGCAGCGTGAAAACAAAAAGAATTATTATCGGACGAAAAGACGTGGCCGATTTTGAGACACTCGACTTGTATGGCATCGAAGTTAAAATCGACTCGGGGGCTTACACTTCCAGTTTTCATTGCCACAAAATCGAAAAGGTTCTCAGGGACGGGCAGGAGTTGTTAAAATGTAACTTCCTCGATCCCGGTCATCCGCAATATCACGAAAAAGAGTTTTGTTTTGAAGATTTTAACTATCGGAAAGTAAAAAGCTCGAACGGGATGGTGGAAGAACGGTTTTCGATTGTTACCCAAATCACCATTTTCAAAAAAAAATACGCCATCGAACTCACCCTGGCCGAAAGGCCCGACATGAAACACCCGGTTTTATTGGGAAGAAAATTCCTTTCCCGCAAATTTTTAATCAACACATCACGGAAAAACCTTTCGTTAAAAGACGAAAAAACCGTAATTGAACTCATCAGAAAAAAATGAAAATTGTAATATTGTCAAGAAACCCTCACCTTTATTCGACCAAACGGTTGGTGCAGGCTGGCGAAAAACGAAAACACGAAATGCTGGTGGTCGATCATACCAAGTGCGA
>CAYWBV010000227.1:0-1615 GCA_964455785.1 uncultured Maribellus sp. | reverse complement strand
GTGTTTACCAACTATTCGAAAAATGTAAAAGATATTATCCTGGCTGTGGGCGGCGCCCCGGTGGTGGTAAAATTGCTGGAAGGCACACAGGGGCTTGGTGTTGTGCTGGCCGAAACCGATTCGGCGGCCGAGTCGGTGATTGAAGCTTTTAATGGGTTAAAAATCCGCGTTATTGTCCAGGAATTTATAAAAGAAGCTCAGGGCGCCGACATCCGCGCTTTTGTGGTCGATGGCGTTGTGGTGGGCGCCATGAAACGGCAGGCGAAAAAAGGCGAATTCCGTTCCAACCTTCACCGCGGCGGAACTGCCGAAGTGATTGAACTTACCGAAGAAGAGGAAAACGCAGCCTTAAAAGCGGCCCGGGTAATGGGGCTCGGAATCTGTGGCGTGGATATGCTCCAGTCGAACCACGGCCCGCTTATCCTCGAAGTCAACTCATCGCCCGGTTTGGAAGGTATTGAAAAGGCCACCGGGAAAGACATCGCCAAAAGTATTATCCGCTACATCGAAAGAAATATATAATGGGTTGGATATGGACGAACCAAAAAAAATAACCATTCTCGGTGAAGAGATTCTTCCCGGAACCAAACGAACGCTGAACCTCGACATTGCAAGGCTGCACACCCATTCAAAAATAGAAGTGCCGGTAATTGTTGAGCGGGCCGCCGCCGACGGACCGGTTTTGCTTTTGAACGCGGGCACACACGGCAACGAACTGAACGGCGTGGAAATCGTACGCGAACTGTTGGCGCGTAAATTTACCCGGCCCGACAAGGGAATGGTCATTTGTATTCCTACGCTGAATGTGTTCGGGTTTATCAATCAAACCCGCGAATTTCCCGACGGTAAAGACCTCAACCGCCTCTTCCCGGGAACAAAAAACGGTTCGCTGGCCGGTACTTTTGCATTCCACCTGATGAACGAGATTGTGCCGCATGTAGATTACTGTATCGATTTTCATACCGGCGGGGCGCGACGGTTTAACTCGTCGCAAATCCGTATTTCGAAAGGCGACGACGAGTTGCTGCAACTCGCCAGGGTATTCGACCCGCGGTTTATTGTGTACGCCGGGCAGCGCGATAAATCGTTCCGCCAGGCTGTGAGTGCCGCCGGGAAAAAAGTGCTGGTTTTTGAAGGGGGCAAAACACACGATTTTAACAGCCGCGTAACCCGCCGCGGGGTGTACGGAACGCTGCGGCTGATGCACCACCTCGGGATACGCGATTTTTCGAAAGAGCTGGAAGAGGTAAAAGGCAACCACGCGGTGGTGATCAACGATTCGGTTTGGATTAGGGCCAGCCAGGGTGGGTTGTTCCGGTTTTTTGTAAAAGACGGCATCAAAGTGGAAAAAGGCGAAGTAATCGGAACCATTTCCGACCCCTACGGGAAATTCGAAAGCAAAATAAAAATACCGAAAACAGGCCACATCATCGGGCTGAACCACGCCCCGGTGGTTTACAAAGGCGACGCACTGCTGCATCTGGGGTTTGAATGAACCGGCCCTTCCGGCAACTCCCGATCACTCCGGGGTGAATGCAAACCACTTCGAGGTGAATGCAAACTACTCCGAGGTGAATGCAAACCACTTCGAGGTCAGTACAAACCACTTCGAGGT
>CAYWBV010000226.1:0-6819 GCA_964455785.1 uncultured Maribellus sp. | reverse complement strand
TTATGCCCAGCGTCAGCGGGCCGGCCTGGAGTTCGATGATTACCGGAACAACGGTCGAACGGCATGGGGTCTGGAAAAACGGTTGGCGCGTTGACAATAAAATCCTCGAACCGGTTTTTAAAGGGGAACACGATATGTATCCCACCATTTTCGGCGAAATCCGTAAAAATTGCCCCAAAGCAGTTATCGGGGCGGTTTACCACTGGAAGGATTTCGGGAATTTTATCGAAAGAGATGTTTGTAATGTAAGTATTCCCTGCGATTCGGAAGACGAAGCGACCCAAAAGGCATGCAGTTTTCTTGCCGAAAATCATCCCGACTTCCTGTTTGTTCAGCTCGACCATGTTGACCATGGCGGTCACAGCGGCGGTTACCGCTCGGAAGAATATGTAACGTCAATTGAAAAGGCCGACAGCCTGGTCGGGGTTTTTATCGAAACGTTGCGCAAAACCGGTATGTTAGAGGAAACGGTGGTTTTTATTCTTGCCGACCACGGCGGATTTGAGAAAGGTCACGGCGGATGCACGCCCGACGAAATGATTGTCCCGCTGATTATTTCAGGAAAAGGAGTAAAAAAGGGATATAAAATTGAGCACCCGTCTTTTACTTACGACCTGGCTCCAACCGTGGCCTGGCTGTTTGTTTTTCAGTTAAATGAGTGGACAACCGGAGCGCCGCTTAAAGATGCGTTTTCGAAATAAGTTTTTTATAAACGGGCTGAATTTATCTTTTCATCAATGCAATATTTTTTTGAAAATGAAAAAGAAGTGAAGGTAGTGACTACGATTAATTTTCGTATTTACAATAGATACAACGGTTGCAGTGATTGGAAAACTGGGGTCATGATATAAATTAAATCTGATATTTTCTGGGAACAGGAAGTGAACAAAAATATTATTTATCTTTAGAAATTACTCCTCAAAAATTGACATAAAGATGAAAAGAATATGCATTGTTTGTTTAATTGTATTTTTATCTGTTTATGGTATAAAATGTGGTTATAGTCAAAAAAATTATCAACCAGGTTATATAATCAATTTTGCCAACGACACATTGAATGGCTCGATTAATTATAAAAACTGGGGGATAAATCCAAAGGAAATTTTTTTTAAAAATGAAAAAGGTGAAATAAGCCGGTTAACCTCAGAGGATATTAAATCTTTTTTTGTTTCCGGGGAAAATTATGTAAGCGCAATAGTAAATATTGATGCCAATCCGTACAAAACTGCTGTAAGTTATTCAAATGAATATACATACAAGACAGATACTGTTTTCCTGAGGTCGTTGGTACTGGGGAAAAAGAGTCTTTATTTTTATAAAGGTATGGAAGGTAAAGAGCATTTTTTCATCGGTACTGACGAAGGATATGAATTATTGCATCATAAACTTTATTTTAAAGATGTTGGCGGTGCTAAAACGGTTTTTACTGATAAAAAGTATATCAGGCAGTTAAACTATTATTTTCAGGATTGCCCTGAAATAAAGGAGAAATTGAAAAATACGTTGTACAATTCATCGGATTTGATCAGGTTATTCCTGAAATATTATAGTTTGAAAAATGAACTGGCTGATTTCCATGAACAAGATAATCGGGTCAAAACAGATATATGCTTTATTGCAGGCGTCTCCATTTCCAAATTACAATTCAAAGGAAATATTAACGATGATCTTGTAGAAGCCGGGTATTCTCCTTCAATGAATATTCCGTTTGGGGTGTCTTTTGATATTCATTTGCCCCGGAATTTGCAAAAATGGTCTGTCAACAATGAGCTTTTATTTACTTCCTATAAAATGGAAGGAGATTTTTCGGAAAGAAGTTCCGAGACCATTTATACAACATTAGGATATTCTTATATCAAATTGAATAACATGTTAAGGTACAGGTATTCATTTAGTAAGTCATCATTTTTTTTGAATGCCGGGATATCCAGTGGATTTGTAGTAAAGGAAATTAATGAGAAAAGGACGGAACATATTTATCAAACATCAGAAGATGAGTTTGAAGTAAAAATTAAGGAAGAAAGAGCGCTGAAAGAATCAAGGAAATATGAGGCAGGTGTGATAATTGGAGCCGGATGTAATTATAAAAATTTCTTGTTGGAAATCCGACACGAAGTGAGCAACGGTATATCGAAGTATGTCGATTTAAAATCACCAGTGAACCGGACTTATATACTTTTAGGTTATAAAATTTAATTATTGTGATTTTTCACCATTAAACATTACGTTGAATGATAAAAAATAATAGTAATAACACTTTGTATTTTAGAATATTACTGGTAACTCTTTTTCTGTTTTCAAATATTGTTCTTTTTGCAGAAGAAAAAGGCTGGCTTAATGGAAATGATAATTTTTGTTCAGTTTGGTGGACAGGCAGCGCATACAAAATAATGCACGATGATCCTGTTCCTGAAAAAAAAGGAAAAGTTTGTATCCAGGCGGCCAAAAACGAATTCGAAAGTTTCCAGCTTGTTTTGTCGCCCAAAATAGATATAGAAAATATTTCGGTTTCGGTAGCCGGGTTTGCAAATAAAAACGGGCTGACTATTCCTGCTGGAAACGTCACCATTCGGAAAGTAGAATATGTACATATCGCCAAACCGTCGGGTATTCGTCATAAAGCCGGCTGGTACCCCGACCCGCTGCCTTTGCTCGAAAAACCATTCAGTGCAAAAGCCGGAATGAATACGCCAATCCTGATTTCGGTTAAAGTTCCGAAAGATGCGGCTTCCGGGGTTTATTCGGCCCAAATCATCCTGAAATCGGCTGCCTGGGAAACTGTTGTTCCAGTTGAACTGAAGGTTTGGAATTTTGCACTGCCGGATGTGCCGAACCGCGATACGAACAACGATAAAACCAAATATCTGACAGGCCCGGTCCCCTCGCTCCCGCTGGAAATTATGCCTGAAGGAATTGATGATTACGATTACCTGGTTTTGCTGGAGAACTGTGTCGGGAATGCAAGGCCCGATCAGCAAAAGCTAATGAAGAAGGCAAAACAAATCCTGAATTACGGTCCGGAAGTTTTTGTTAATGAACAGGCGTACACAAAAAATCCTGGAGTAATCATAAACTACCGGCAGCAAATTGGCAACTTGATAGAACAGTTTAAATCGAAACAATAGGAACACATAGATTGAATAAGATGAGAAAAAAAACAAGTACGGTTCATTTTGTAATTTTTGCATTTCTCCTTTTTCCTTGGTATGCAAGAGGTCAAAATACGGGTACCTTCAAGTATATTGATAATGGAGAAATCCGGTTGGGAGTTGATCTGTCGGGAGGAGGAAGCATTTTTTATTTTGCCGAAAACAAAACTGGCCGGAATTTGCTAAATCATTTTGACAAAGGACGGTTTATCCAGCAGTCGTATTACGGCGACAAAGACGGCAGTTTCTGGGCGAAACAGCCCTGGCGCTGGAACCCGGTTCAGGGTGGAGGTTACCTTGGCGAACCTGCTAAAGTTCTCAAAAGCAAAATCAGAAAAAAAACGCTTTATCTGAAGTCGCGACCAAAACACTGGGCTGCCGGCACCGATATCGATTCGGCTGTAATGGAAACAGATATTTCACTGAAAGGAAATATGGCCCGGATTCGTTTTCGGTTTTCCTATTCCGGGCAACATACTCATCAGCAATGTTCTCAGGAATTGCCAGCAGTTTTTGTCGATTACGACTTGCCAAACCTTGTTTTTTACAGCGGCAAAAATCCCTGGAAAGATGAACCGCTGAAGCAGGTAGTACCAGGTTGGCCCAACGAAGCGAAACAAAGCGACGAATGCTGGGCCGCATACACCGACAGCACTGGCTGGGGAATCGGAGTGTTTACTCCGGGGACAACCGCATTAACCACATACCGTTTCGAAGGCGATGGAAAAACTGGTCCCGAAGGCAGCGCCTGTTCCTATTTTGCACCTATCCGGGAGTTTAGTATTACACCGGGGTTTGTTTTCGAATATGATGTGTACCTGACCATCGGAAATATCAATGAAATCAGGGAACGGTTTTATCAGATACATTTTAAAAGCAAATTGGAGTCAAACATAAATCATAAACCATGAAAAAACCGGGAAAGAACAATTACAAAGTAATTATTTTAGTATTGCTGCTATCTATCGTCTCGTGTACGCGGGAAAAAAAACGTCCTGTCGATTATGTCGATCCGTTTATTTGTACGCAGGGCGACCACGGCCACTGGCTGCCAGCCGCCCTTGTCCCGTTCGGACTGGTTGAACTGTGCCCTGATACCTATCCGGGCAGCCTGATTGCCGACGGCGATTTTGCCCATTCAGGCTACGATTATTCCGACAGCCAGCTTCGCGGGTTCAGTCATATTCATCGGGGAAGTTCAGGCGGCGGAAGTATTCACGACCGGGCCGGTTTTATTTCGCTGGTGCCTTTCACCACCGCTTTATCCGATACATTTTTTACGAATCCGGTTCTCGATTTTGATAAGAATACCGAAACCGCATCTGCCGGATATTACAAAGCGCATCTCACGCAACAAAATATACTGGCCGAACTGACCGCTACCACCCGTACCGGTTTTCACCGTTATACTTTTCCGGAAGGTGAACCAGCGTGTATATTTTTGAATAGCGGGAAAAAAGGTGGTTCTGTCGTCTGTTCGCTGGTTTCGCCTACCCGGATCGAAGGCGCTGTGGGTAACCAGTATTTTGTGGCCGAATTTGATACCCCGGTGATGGAAAGTTCAATCTGGAACGGGGAACAGCCTGAACCCGGAAATACTGCGACGCCACAGGAGGGAGGCGGCTTGGTGTGCCGTTTTGGGGAACTGAAAAACAAAACGTTGCAAGTTAAAGTGGGGCTTTCACTCAACAGTACCGAAGCCGCATCGAAAAACCTCGGTGCCGAAAATCCGGGCTGGGATTTTGACGCAACGCACCAAAAAGCCGAAACAGCCTGGAATGATATTCTTTCACGGATCCAGGTTTTGGGGAAGATTGAAGATGATAAAACCATTTTTTATACTGCCCTTTATCATGCCTGTTTTTTACCTCAAATCGTCAGCGATGTGGACGGAGTTTACACCGGACTTGACCGCCAGCTTCATAAAGCGGAAGGGTACAGTTTTTACAACAACTATGCTTTCTGGGATTCGTTCCGTACCAAATATCCGCTGTACAGCTTGTGGATTCCCGGCGTTTACCGCGATATCAACAAATCACTGCGCGATATTTACGAACAGGCCGGAAACTGGGATCCGTTCCCGGATAACGATCATCCCCCTCACGGATTTTGTTACACCGTCAGGGGAAAGGACGGTTACCAGCCTTTTACCACATGCCGGCACGAACACATGCTGATGGTGGTCGCCGATGCTTACGTAAAAGGGTTGTTCGATTTTCCGCTCGAAACGGTGTATCCGTACATGAAACACGAGGCCATGATTCAGATGCCCGAAAAATACGACAGCATTGGTTTTATTCCGGCCCGCCCCGACCAGACCGGCGAATATTCGTGGGATAACTGGTGCATGGCCCAAATGGCCAAAGAACTGGGGAGGGAAGATGATTCCAACTACTTTATGAAACGTTCGGAGTATTGGCGGAATACCTGGGATCCGTCCATAAAATATTTCCGGGCGCGCGCTGCCGACGGCACCTGGCTCGATTTTCCGGACGACCCGACCGTGAACCGTGAAAAATATACGTATGAAGGCAGCAAATGGCACTGGCGCTGGAATATCGTCCACGATATCCCTTCGCTGATGGAAAAATTTGGCGGAAATGAGGCTTTCCTGAACGAACTGGAATATTTTTTCGATAATGACCTTTACACTGCCGGCAACCAGATTGATATCCATGCGCCCTATCTTTTCAACATGGCCGGCGCTCCGTGGCTGACTCAAAAATGGGTGCGGAAAATCCTGACCGAACCTATCGTTCAGAAATACGGGACACACAACTTTTTCCCCGAACCCATTTTCGACAGGGTTTACAAAACCACGCCCGACGGTTATCTTGAAGAAATGGACTGCGATTACGGTTGTATGGCAGCATGGTATAATCTGAGCGCGATAGGACTTTACCAGGTTTGCCCGGGCGATCCGGTGTACCAGATTACCGCTCCCATTTTTGATGAAGTGAAAATACGCCTCGACGAAAAAATCTATCCCGGAAAGTCTTTTATCATTAAAGCGAAAAACCTGAGTAATGAAAATATCTACATTCAGTCGGCAACATTCAATGGGAAAGAGCTGAACCGTTCGTGGATAAATCACGACGAAATAGTAAAAGGAGGTGAACTGGTATTTGAAATGGGGAAGGAACCCAACAAAACCTGGGGCATCGACGCAGTAAAATAGAAATCAGTTAAAATACTAAACCAATGAAAATTACATTAATTTTCGCTTTTTCATTTTTCTTTTTATCGATTACCGGGGAAAGTGTGGGAAACCCGGCAGGCCTGGCTTCTACTAATGTAAAACAGTGGGCCGATCAACATTTTTCAAAAGGTAAAATCCCGCCGTTTTCGTTTGTTTACGGAGGTAAAAGTTCAACCCAGTTTCTGAAGAACTGGAAGTTTTCATCAGAAAAAGTAAAATCGAAAAACACGTCAGCAGATGAATGGATTTATACTTATTCCGACCCGAGGGACGGTTTGACGGTTCAATGTTTTGTTACCATTTTCAACGATTTTCCGGCGGTGGAGTGGGTGCTGAAATTTTCGAATCCCTCTGGTAAAAACACCCCGATCATTGAAAAGGTAAATGTTGTCGATTTCTCGTTTCCTGCTGAAAAGGAAGGAAACTTTATGCTTTATCATGCCAGGGGAAGCGATGCTTCCCGCAGCGATT
>CAYWBV010000225.1:0-6824 GCA_964455785.1 uncultured Maribellus sp. | reverse complement strand
CAGAAGATCGCAACCTGAAATCCCGGGCCAAAAACGCCGCTACAAAGCGGCACGGGAACAAAATACAACCGAAACCGGGCATACATTAAGAATGCGGAAATGTAACTTGCCGGTTTTTCATTATCCGGATATTTGTTTTACTTTCGCTGCATTATTTTTTTTTGAATACTATGTGGCTTAAGGTTTCCGGCATTATCCTTAGGAATAAAATACTCCTGCTTGTTATACTGACAGTAATTACCGCTTTCCTGGGTTACCACGCCCGAAAGGTGGAAATGTCGTATGAGCACTCGCCGCTACTTCCCAAAAAAGACAAGGCTTACGAAGATTACCAGCATTTTGTCGATGTTTTTGGTGAAGAAGGAAACCTGATTATTGTTGGCGTTCAGGACTCTGTTTTTTTCAGGTTCGACCATTTTGCACGCTGGCAGCGGCTGTGCAGAGAGTTAACAAAAATTGAAGGAGTCGAAAATCTGCTGTCGGTGTCGAACAGCTACAACCTGGTAAAAAATACGGAAGAACGCCGGTTCGAAATTCAAAGGATTTTCCCGGATACAATTTCAAACCAGGAGGAACTGGACCGGTATGCAGCGATATTCCGGGGTTTGCCATTCTATCATAAAACGGTTTACAACAAAGATACCGACGCCTATTTGCTGGCGATAACGGTCAACAAAGACAAAATGGTCAGCAAGGAACGGGAGCAACTGGTCCGCACCATTCAAAAAACCTGTCAGAGGTTTGAGCGCGACGAGCAGGTTAAGCTGCACTACTCGGGCCTGCCCTATATCAGGGTCATCAACTCCATAAAAATTAAAAATGAGCTGTACCTGTTCAGCGTGCTTGCGCTGGCGATTTGTATCGTCGTTTTGTTTATTTTCTTTCGTTCGTTCAAGGCCGTATTTTTCCCGGTTTTGATTGTTGTTATCGGAGTAGTGTGGGCGTTGGGTATGTTATCGTTGTTCGGGTATAAAATTACCCTGCTTACGGGTATGATTCCGCCCCTGCTGATTGTTATCGGGATTCCGAACAGCATTTATATGCTGAACAAATTTCATCACGAATATGTGAGCCACGGCAATAAAATAAAGGCGCTTCAGCGTGTTATTATTAAAATCGGGAATGCCACCTTTCTGACCAATCTCACCACGGCTTCGGGGTTTGCTACGTTTATTATCGTCAAAAGCGACATCCTGAAACAATTCGGGATTGTTGCGTCGCTGAACATTATGGGGCTGTTTTTTCTTTCCCTGCTGCTGATTCCCATCATTTTCAGTTTTATCCAGCCGCCATCGTCCAAACACGTCGGGCACCTGAACAATAAATTTGTTTCCGGGATTATCTCGCGTTTGATATACATCACCCAGAACCGCCGGAAAACGATATATATCGTCACGGTTTTTATTATCGGGCTGGGAATTTACGGCATTACACTGATCAAAAGTTCGGGGTACATGGTTGACGATATCCCGGAACACGACCCGGTTTACACCGATTTGAAATTTTTCGAAAGTAACTTCGACGGATTGATGCCGCTCGAAATTATGGTGGATACCAAAAAGCCGGGCGGGGCCATGCAACTGGCAACGTTTCAGAAAATGGACCAGTTTGAAAAACGGTTGGCTGAATACCCCGAGTTGTCGCCATCGCTTTCGCTGTTAAACCTTTTAAAGTTTTCGAAACAGGCCTTTTACAACGGAAACGAAAAATATTACAGCCTGCCCAACAACCGCGAAAAGAATTTTATTCTGCAATATGTGGCTGCCGGAGAGGAAAATGTGAATTTGCTGCACTCTTTTCTCGACAGTACGCAGCAGGTTACCCGCATCAGCATCAGGATGAAAGATGTGGGAACCAACAAAATGGAAGAGTTATATACCGATTTTAATGCCGATATCGATTCCATTTTTACGGCCGAAAATTATGATGTGACGGTTACCGGGTCGAGCGTCACCTTCTTCAGGGGAACACAATATTTGCTGAAAAATTTGTTCCAGAGCCTGGTTTTGGCTATTCTGCTGATTTCCGGGTTTATGGCCATCATGTTCTCCTCGTGGCGAATGGTCGTGATGTCGCTTATCCCCAATGTTATTCCGTTGATATTCACTGCGGCCATTATGGGTTTTACCGGAATTCCCATCAAAGCGTCAACCATCCTGGTTTTTAGCATCGCCTTCGGGATTTCGGTGGACAATACCATTCATTTTCTGGCCAAATACCGGCAGGAGCTGAACGCCAACAACTGGGACATTGGCAAGTCGGTGGTGTTGGCGCTAAAAGAGACCGGAGTAAGTATGATATATACTTCGGTGGTTTTGTTTTTCGGTTTCGGAATATTTGCCTTATCGAGCTTTGGCGGCACAGTTGCCTTGGGAGTTTTGGTTTCGCTGGCCTTGCTGGTAGCGGTAACTTCCAATTTAATCCTGCTACCCTCGTTATTGTCGAGCCTGGAAAGACTGACCACCACAAAAGCATTCAAAGAACCGTTGCTCCGCATATACGACGAGGAGGAGGATATTGAACTGGAAGATTTGGAAATAGCGCACAACGACGAAAACAAGTGATACCATGTTTACTGTTGAAGAGTTACAGGATAAGGTTCGTACCGAGATTCAGGAACGTTCAGAAAGGCTGAATAAAAAAAAGCCTGCGGAACTCTACCTGCCGGTGGAATATACCCTTGAAATGGGTGGGAAAAGATTACGCCCTGTATTACTGCTTATGGGTTTTAACCTTTTTTCCGACGATATAAAAAGGGCAATGCCGGCGGCGCTCGCCATCGAGGTCTTTCATAACTTCACCCTGCTGCACGACGACATTATGGACAAGGCCGAAATGCGCCGGAACAGACCTACCGTTCATAAAAAATTCAGCGAAAACAGTGCGATCCTTTCCGGCGACGTGATGTCGTTTTTGTCGTACGAATATCTGTTTGAAGTCAATTCTGAACGAATACAGGATGTGGCGCGGTTGTTCACCCAAACCGCCATTGAAGTGTGCGAGGGACAACAGTTCGATATGGATTTTGAAAACCGGTTGGATGTAACCGAAGCAGAATATCTTGAAATGATTAAACTGAAAACTGCCGTTCTACTGGGGTGCAGTTTAAAAGCCGGCGCGCTGCTGGCCGGCGCTCCCGATAAAACAGCCAGTCAGTTGTACGATTACGGGTTGAACCTGGGGCTGGCCTTTCAGTTGCAGGACGATTTGCTCGACACGTTTGGAGACCAGGAAACTTTCGGTAAAAAAATCGGCGGCGACATCCTTGCCAATAAAAAAACATACCTCCTGGTTAAAGCCCTCGAAATGGCTTCCGAAAAACAGCTTTCAGAATTAAAAAAATGGATGGAAAGCAAGCATTTTAAAGCAGATGAAAAGATAACCTCGGTAAAAAACAGTTATAACCAGATCGGGATCAAACAGCTTGCTGAAGATAAAATTGAATCCTATTTTAATACATCGGCAAAAATTCTTGAAGAGGTTGATGTTCCTGCGGCAAGGAAACAACCGCTTGAAACGCTGGGTAAAAACATGCTGAAACGCGATCATTAAAAAAATTAAAATTCCCCCAAAAATAAAGGCGTAAAATTGTTTAAAAGTAAAACAATACTAAATTTGTTGGGCATTAAAATTTTATGAAATTGGTAAAAAAACCGATCACGAAAAACTAAACATAAATGACTCAAAGCATAGGAAAAATCATTCAGGTAATTGGCCCCGTGGTTGACGTAAGTTTCGAACGCGAAGGCAACGAACTCCCAGCCATTTATGATGCCCTGGAAGTTATCAGGGAAGGAAAACAAAACCTGATTATCGAATGTCAGCAGCACATCGGCGAAAACAACATTCGTTGTATTGCCATGGATGCAACTGACGGGTTAAAAAGGGGAATGGATGTGGTTTCCACAGGAAGCCCCATTATTATGCCAAAAGGAGTTGCAGCGCTTGGGCGTTTGCTGAACGTGGTCGGCGACGCTATCGACGGGCTGGAACAATTACCGAAAGATGGATTAAATATCCACAACGAACCGCCAAAATACAAGGATTTGACTACTGAAACCGAAGTGCTTTATACCGGGATTAAAGTAATCGATTTGATTGAACCTTACGCCAAAGGAGGTAAAATTGGTTTGTTTGGCGGCGCCGGCGTGGGGAAAACTGTTTTGATACAGGAATTGATTAATAATATAGCCCTGGCGCACAGCGGACTTTCGGTTTTTGCCGGCGTAGGCGAACGCACCCGCGAAGGAAACGATCTGTTGCGCGAAATGATTGAGGCCGACATTGTCGATTATGGCGAAAAATTCAAAGAATCGATGGAAAAAGGAAGCTGGGATCTTTCGAAAGTGGACCAGGGAAGAGTAAAAAAATCGAAACTCGCCATGGTTTTCGGACAAATGAACGAGCCTCCCGGCGCACGTGCGCGTGTTGCCCTTTCAGGACTAACCATTGCAGAGAGTTTGCGCGACGGCGACGGCAGTAAAGGCGGCGGCCGCGATATTTTGTTTTTTGTTGATAATGTATTCCGTTTTACACAGGCCGGTTCCGAAGTTTCGGCGCTGTTAGGCAGGATGCCGTCGGCAGTAGGTTACCAGCCAACGCTGGCTACCGAAATGGGGGTAATGCAGGAGAGGATTACTTCAACCAAAAACGGATCGATTACCTCGGTACAGGCAGTTTATGTACCTGCCGACGACTTAACCGACCCTGCTCCGGCAACCACATTTGCCCACCTCGATGCTACAACCGTATTGAGCCGTAAAATTTCGGAGCTCGGTATTTATCCTGCGGTTGACCCGCTCGATTCGACCTCCCGGATTTTAACGCCCGACATTGTAGGGGAGGAACACTACAACTGCGCGCAGAATGTAATTATGCTGTTGCAACGTTATAAAGAATTGCAGGATATTATCGCCATTCTGGGGATGGACGAACTTTCGGAAGAAGACAAACTGGTGGTACACCGCGCACGCCGGGTACAACGATTTTTGTCGCAGCCGTTTTTTGTAGCTTCGCAGTTTACCGGCCTCGAAGGAAAACTGGTCTCCATTGAAGATACCATCAAAGGGTTTAACATGATTATGAACGGGGACGTTGATAAATACCCGGAAGCCGCATTCAACCTGGTTGGCACCATTGAGGAAGCCATTGAAAAAGGCGAACGGATGCTGGCCGACAATTAATTTATAATTTGATTGCCATGTTTCTTGAAATTATTACACCCGATAAAAAAGTTTTTGAAGGCCAGGTAAAACTAATTCAGTTGCCCGGGAAAAAAGGAGCTTTTGAAATATTAAAAAACCATGCCCCAATACTTTCAACCCTGGAAAAAGGAAGAATTAAAGTGGTGGAAGAAAACGGTACCGAAAAGTTTTTTGATATTGACGGCGGTGTAATCGAAAACAAAGCAAATAAAATTATTATACTGGTCGAATCGGTATAATTCAAGATCCAAAGGGAAAAGATACTCCGGGGCTACGAATATTTTTCGGACTCCGGAGTATTTTTTATGCGGTGTAGTGAGTTTTTTCTTTTCAGAAAATATATTGCGAGGTTTAACGTTTAAAAATTGCGGCCGCAGACGCCGGATTGTGGTTATAGTCACGTCGCTTTGGCGTGCGGGAGAAACAAAACGACTTCATTGAAAAAAAGTTGATGCGTGAAAATTAAATTTTTAGTCATCCGGTTAAGTTCTATCGGCGACATTGTGCTGACTTCGCCCGTAGTACGTTGCCTTAAACAGCAGGTTGAAAATGCCGAGGTTCATTTTGTGACCAAACAGAAACACGCTTCCATCGTTTTTACAAATCCTTACGTCGATAAAGTTCATATTTTCCGTGAAAATATTTCGGAACTGATTTCGGAACTCGAAAAAGAACAGTTCGATTACATTATCGACCTGCACCTGAATTTCAGAAGCAACCGTATCAAAAATCGCCTGAATATTCCGGCATTTTCGTTTGAAAAGCTTAATGTTCAGAAGTTTTTATATGTTCAGCTTAAAATAAACCGGCTTCCCGATAAACACATTGTTGACCGTTATCTTGAAACGCTTTCGGTTTTCGATGTTAAAAACGACGGACAGGGACTCGATTATTTTATTCCTGAAAATGGAAGTTATCCTTTAAACCAGCTCCCCCGAATATTTCAAAATGGTTTTATCGCTTTTGTCATTGCAGGCACCTATTTTACCAAACGCCTTCCGGTTGAAAAAATATCCGAAATCTGTCGCCGGATTGATTTTCCGGTTATCCTGATTGGCGGAAAAAACGAATACGAAACGGGTGAAAAGGTGATGTCCGGTTCGGGAGCGAATGTACTGAACCTCGCCGGGAAACTGAGTCTGAACCAATCGGCCTGGCTGGTTAAAAACAGTAATATAGTACTTACCAACGACACTGGGTTAATGCACATTGCGGCTGCCTTTAAAAAGAAAATCCTTTCTTTTTGGGGAAATACAGTCCCCGAATTCGGGATGATACCGTACATGCCTCATCCTGCCTCAAAAATAATGGAAGTAAAAAACCTCAAATGCCGCCCCTGCTCCAAACTGGGCTACCAGAAATGCCCGAAAAACCATTTCAGATGTATGTATGAACTGAATGTGGATGAAGTGGTCGGCTGGGTGAAAACAAACTTCTGAACAACGTCCTTCTGTTTTTTAACACTCTTTAACTCACCCTTTAAAAATTCTCTTGTCCTTGTTTTTGATACCGAAGGCAATTCAATGAATGATTTTGACGGTTGACAAAGAAATTTGCCGCTTCACCTGAAATCTGTTTACTGAACAACCGACGTTAAATAGTTTTGCCATAAAACAGGAA
>CAYWBV010000224.1:0-6855 GCA_964455785.1 uncultured Maribellus sp. | reverse complement strand
GCAAATGCCATAAGAAAAACTTTTAGCCCGGATGGGACACGGTTCCCCAAAAGTTTTAATATCCCAAGCGAGAACGCAATGTCTGCCGCCATTGGAATTCCCCAGCCTTCGGCGCCTGGTTTGCCGTAATTGAGTATTGTAAACAGCACGGCCGGAAAGATCATTCCGCCCACAGCAGCAAATACCGGCAGCGAAGCCTTTTTTAAATGGCTTAGTTCGCCGGTCAGAATTTCGCGTTTAATCTCAAGCCCAATCAAAAAGAAAAAAATGGCCATTAATCCATCGTTAATCCATTTTACGATAGATTTCGACAACTCAAATCCGGGAACACTGATGGTAATATAACTTTTCCAGAAATTCAGGAATACATCGCTTAACGGACTATTTGCCAGCGCCAGCGCCGACAAGGTTGCTGCAAAAAGTATAATACTACCCGAAGTTTCAAGCCGGATAAACCGGTTTAATGGTTCTTTGATAAATTTCATTTGTATTTTTTTGAAGTAACCCGAAAAAGACGGTTTTGTTTAAAATGACTTTAGGGATGTAAAATACAAAAAATTACAGTTTGGTATTGTTTTATTGCTCCGAAAAGAATAAGTTTGTGATATTATTTTAATATCATATTAACTAAATTATAATGTCATGGAAAAACAATACAAAGGATTCTCGGGGTACTTGTTTCTTTTTTTGGAACTGTTGGTTTTGGTACTCATCGTTTTTGGTTTTATGCGAGGAATGATTATCCCTTCAGCAGTTTTAATACTTGTTCTTGTGTTGATTGGTATCGGTTTTACGGTTGTCGATCCAAATCAAAGTTGTGTTATGGTTTTATTCGGGGCTTATAAAGGAACCATTAAAACCAATGGATTTTACTGGGTAAACCCGTTTTTCGTCAGGAAAAAGATTTCATTGCGTGCGCGGAATTTCGACAGCGAAACCATCAAAGTAAATGATAAACTGGGAAACCCGATAATGATTGGCCTTGTTCTGGTGTGGAAGGTTGAAGAAACTTTCAAAGCGGCATTCGGAGTCGATGAATTTGAACATTTTGTGGTTGTGCAGAGCGAGGCAGCGCTTCGGAAATTAGCAGGAATTTATCCTTACGACAACATTGAGGATGAAAAGGCAAAATTAACATTGCGTGAAAGTACGGAAGAAGTGAACGATCAACTGGAAGCAGAAATCAAAGAAAGACTTGATATTGCCGGAATTAAAGTAATCGAAGCCCGGATTAACCACATTGCCTACGCCCAGGAAATTGCCCAGGCCATGTTAAAACGCCAGCAGGCAACCGCCATTGTTGCCGCCCGTTTTAAAATCGTGGAAGGCGCTGTTAGTATGGTTGAAATGGCCCTGGAACAGTTGAGCCAGAAAAAAATTGTGGATTTGGATGAGGAGAAAAAAGCAACAATGGTGAGCAATTTAATGGTTGTTCTGTGTGGCGACAAAGATGCCACACCCATTGTAAATGCCGGATCACTCTATTAAAAACAAAATGGAAAAAGTTCTTTTTAGAGAAGAACAGCGCTTTACGCAGTGGTGGCTGTGGCTGATATTGGGTTCTGCCTTGCCGGTCATAGTAATTCCTCTGGCCATCGAACTTTCGGCACAGCCGTGGGATACAAGTTCAGAGGATATCTCACGTCTTATTCTTTATGGAAGTGTAGCTGTATTGTTTATTGTTACAGTATTAATAGTATTGGTATTAAGAAGGTTAAAAACAAAGATAACTTACGATGGAATCTTTATTTCATTTCCACCACTGAAGAGAAAATTGTACAGAATAAAAGTTCAGGAAATTGAGCGGTTTGAAATTCGTAAGTACAGAGCAAAGCGCGAATACGGGGGGTATGGATTTCGAAGTAGACGAACATCCGGTCAGGCATATACTATTTCAGGAAATATAGGCTTGCAGCTTTATTTTAAAAACGGGAAAAAATTATTGATTGGAACACAAAAGAAGCAAGCCATTGAATTCGCTATGTGTAAAATAATGGGGGAGAATAAAAAGCTTTCAACAGGCGAAAGGAATAGTCCGCAAGTGGAAGGAGAGGTTGGAAAGAAGGCAAAAAAAATTCTGATAATTCTCGCAATTGAGATAGTAGTAGCCATTCTGATATTTGGAATAATTCAGCTATTAAAATGAAATGTTAGAAAAGAAGGAAGAGGAAATGGCGAAGAAAAAAACATTTGTATTACGCATAAATCCCGAATTGATGGACGCAGTTGAAAAATGGGCTGGCGACGATTTTCGAAGTATCAACGGACAGTTGGAGTGGATAATTCACAATGCATTAAAAAATGCAAAACGCCTGAAAAAAGATTTGGGTGATACTGCCATATCCTGATTTTCAGATTAAAAAATACTTTGATTTCTATTCGAAAAAAATAAATGCCATGAATCAAAAAAGTTATACTTGCCCAAAATGTGGTAACCGCCGGGCAGAAGTTGACCAGATAAGAACAACCGGAACTGGGTTTACCCGCTATTTTAACATTCAAAACCGGAAGTTTACAGCGGTTTCGTGCTCTCAGTGCGGATATACCGAATTGTATCGGGGAGCCAAATCGGGAGGGGCCGGTAACGTACTCGACTTTTTAACCAACTAACCGATGACATCGGTTTAAGTCCGACTTGTTTTTTTGCATCTTGCCTGGTGGTAGGATTTTAGCAATCAATTCGGATATATCTTTTACTGTGTGCCTGCACATATTTATGTGTTGTGAAACATGGATTGATTTATCCTATATTTTTCTATTGCTATCTGTCAGCTACTTGCAGGAATGGATGAAGGACGGGTTTTTTAAGGTATGTGTGCGCACACATATTTCTGTTTGATTTAAAAATCTTTTGAATATCTTTGTTTTTAAGGTTTTTAAATTCGACGATGGAAAATGTCAAAAAGGTAACAATTCAGGACGTGGCAAAATTTGCCAATGTTTCGGTAGGCACTATCGACCGCGTTATCCATAACAGGGGAAAGGTTTCCCCCGACAAAAAACAGCGGATTGAAGAAGCGATCAAAAAGCTGGATTTTAATCCCAATCTTCTTGCCCGCACCCTCGCTCTTGGAAATCGTTTTTTGATAAGCACGCTGATTCCGGCAGCGCCTTATCGTTCGCACTATTGGTCTATACCAAAAGGAGGAATAGATCGGGCCGCGGGTATGTACAAAGATTTTGGTGTTATCGTTGATTCCCGGTTTTATAATTTGTTCGACGAGTCGTCGTTTGTTGATCAGACCCAAAAGATACTCGAAACAAATCCGAACGGAGTTATCCTGGCCCCGCTTTTTATGAATGAAAGTCTTGTTTTCGTAAGGAAATTAAAGGAAAGGGGAATTCCTTACGTTTTTATCGATTCCGATGTGCCGGATCAGGGAAGCCTTACTTATATCGGGCCAGATGTAAAACAAAGTGCATTTATTGCGGCAAAACTTCTCAATACGGTCGTGCAAAAAACCGATGATGTCCTCATTCTGAACATGGTAAAGGGAATTGAAAATGCCGCCGCAGTAAAAAGGTTGGATGCCGGATTTCGCAGGTACTACCAGGAGAATGGAATCGAAGAAAACAAAATTCATACGTTAACCATAAATTCGACTGATAAGGAAATCGTATTCAGGGAGTTAACCAAATTCTATATAAAAAATCAAAATATAAAAGGCGTTTTTGTAACCAATTCGAAAGCTTATCTGGTTTCGGATTTTCATTTGACCCATGAACTGGATACCCGTGTGGTTGGTTATGACCTGGTCGAGCAGAATGTGGAGCATCTAAAATCGGGGGGTATTGATTATATTATCTCCCAGAACCCAATGCAGCAGGGAATAAAAGCATTCCAAACTCTGTTTGAATTGTTCATTTATAAAAATGAGCCACCCAAGATTCAGCATGTTCCCCTCGACATTATTATCCGTGAAAATGTGGATTTTTATATTGATTTTCAATAATATAAAGAAAGATAAAAAAATGGAAAACAGCGAATATTCAAGGAGGGAGTTTTTAAAACAAAATTCTCTGGTTGGGGCAGGGGCCATACTTTCTGGAACAATCCCTTCATTGTTATCGGGTTATACCGCTGCCGAGGATAAACCTGCTATCCTCGGAGGTGTTCCTGTTCATACAAAAGGCTGGCCTGGCTGGCCGATATGGAATAAGGAATCGGATGAAAAACAGGTGCTTGAGGTTCTTCGCAGCGGTATTTGGTCACGCGCAGGTGTGGTCACCGAGTTTGAGAAAAGGTGGGCTGAAACTGTTGGTTCAAAAAGGGCTCTGGCTGTGGTCAATGGGACCAACGCCCTGATTGCTTCTCTTGTCAACCTCGGGATTGGCGGCGGCGACGAAGTAATTGTCCCGCCGTACACTTTTATCGCTACCATCATTGCGGTACTCCAAACGGGAGCCATGCCTGTGTTTGCAGATACCGATCCGGAAACTTTCCAGATTGATCCTGAAAAAATTGAATCCAGGATAACTCCGAGGACCAGGGCAATTCTGCCGGTGCATATTCTGGGTTTGCCTGCTGATATGGTAAAAATAATGACCATTGCAAAAAAGTATAATCTTCTGGTTGTAGAAGATGCCTGCCAGGCGTGGCTGGCCGAAATTGACGACAAAAAAGTGGGGACGTTTGGAAATGCCGGCTGTTTTAGTTTTCAGAACTCAAAGAACCTTGCCATTGGTGAAGGTGGAGCCATTGTCAGTGATAATGACGAATTTATGGACAGATGCTATTCTTATCATAATTACGGAAACCCATACGGTGCTGTGGTAGGCGAAGTGGGAGCAGGAACGGTACTGGCAGGCACAAAACTCAGGATAACAGAATACCAGGCGGCCATCGGGCTGGCTCAGTTAAAACGTCTTGAAGAACAAACCGAGACCCGGAATATTAACGCTGCTTATCTGAAAACAAAAATTGAAAAAATACCCGGAATTCTCCCCTACAAACTCAACCCGGGTGTAACCCGCGCTGCTTTTCATTTGTTTCCGTTCAGATATATAAAAGAAGAATTTCAGGGTTTGCCGAGAGAGTTTTTTTTGAAGGCTCTCAATGCCGAAGGAGTCTCCTGTTCAAGCGGTTATGCTGAACTGAATAAAATGCCTTATCTGAATAACGCATTTCAGTCGAAAAATTATCAGAAGATGTACCCGAAAGAAATGCTGGATTTTGAAAGTTACAAGGAACAGAACCAGTGTCCGGTGAATGCCCGGTTATGTAATGAAGAAGCGGTTTGGATTCCCCAAAATATACTCCTCGGGACAAAGACCGATATGGACGATATTGCGCTGGCCATTGAAAGGATTTACACGAATGCAGGGAAAATAAAAGAAAATCAGAAAAAATAAAATTCAGGAGATGAGAAAGATTTTCAGTTTAGTTCTTGTTTTACTGTCGTTATACCTTTATGCCGAAGACAGTGATGCCGGATGGAAGGCAGGTGTGGCGCGGGTTAAAATAACTCCGGACGTGCCTGTTTGGATGGGAGGATACGCCAGCCGGACTCACGTTGCAGAGGGAAAAATTCATGATTTGTGGGCCAAAGCGCTTGTGATGGAAGACGCCAACAGGAAACAGGTGGTCTTGATTTCAACGGATTTAGCCGGGTTTCCCAAAAATATTTCAGATAATATCCGCAACCGTTTGGAGAAAGAGTATAAACTGACCCGTCCACAAATTATCCTGAACAGTTCACATACCCATTCGGGGCCCGTTCTTCGGGAGGGCCTTGCCGATATTTACCCGTTGGGGCCGGAAGAAATGGACAAGGTTGAAGATTATTCAGCCGGTTTGGAAGATAAAATAGTTAAAATGGTTGGGAAAGCGCTGAACGGGATGGAACCCGTCAATATCTTCTCAGGAAATGGTGTGGTTCGTTTTCAGGTGAACCGTAGGAATAACTTCGAACCACAACTGTTAATGCAGTCGGAATTGAAAGGTCCAAACGATTTTGCCGTACCCGTGTTGAAGATTGCCGACCGGAAAGGAAAAATAATGGCTGTCGCTTTTGGTTATGCCTGTCACGGAACGGTTTTGAACGGATATGAATGGAGTGGCGATTATCCCGGTTTTGCACAATTGGCGCTGGAAAAATTATACCCGGGTGCGACTGCTCTTTTTTTACAAGGTGCTGCCGGCGACCAAAATCCTTTACCCCGGAGGACTGCGGCACTGGCAAAACAGTATGGAAATGAACTGGCCAGTGCGGTCGAACGGGTTCTGTCAGAAGAAATGAAACCCCTCTCGCCCGAATTGTCCTTTGCCTGCAGCGAATTGGAATTGAAACTGGAAGGTCCCCCTTCCGAAGAAGAATTAACGGAAATGGTAAACGATTTATCCGGTTATGAACAACGCTGGGCAACCCGGATGTTGCAGAAAATAAAAAATGGCGGGCCTGTTCAAAAGGTTTATCCTTACCCTTTGCAGGTTTGGAAGATTGGGGAACAACTCATTTTTGCGTTGGGAGGGGAGCCGGTTATCGAGTACGCGATTAAACTTAAACAATTATTTGGTCCCGACATTTTTGTTTATGGCTATTCCAATGACGTGATGGGTTATATTCCGTCGGATGCTGTTCTAAAAGAAGGAGGTTATGAAGGAGAGACTTCACAAAGGGCTTACGGTTTGCCCGGGAAATGGACTCCGGGCATTGAAAAGGAAATCCTTCAGGAAATGGTGAATTTATCAGTGAAAGCAGGTATTCCAATAACAGATGAACTTCAGGAGAAAGTCGAACTTTTGGTTAATGGAAAATTTTCACGGGACAAAGAGGTTTCCCCTTTGTCAGCAAAACATTATTATTCAGGTTTTGAGCTTGCACACGATACGTATAATGCAATATCGGTAGCCGG
>CAYWBV010000223.1:1168-6861 GCA_964455785.1 uncultured Maribellus sp. | reverse complement strand
TTGGAAGTGAAACTTCAGGAACTAAAAAAAACAAAAAAACAACAGGCGCTTTTGTATCATTTTTTGAATAAAACCGACTTTTTTGAACCTAATCCAATTTCTGTTATTTCAAAAAAAGACTTGCTGGAGGCAACCAGCTTCAGCGCCCCGGTTTTGAATGGACTGATTAAAAAAGAGTTGCTCGTCCAATTTCAAAAAAAAATTTCGCGAATTGCAGAAAAAGAAACCGGCCAGATAAGTATTAATATGCTGAATCAGCACCAGGAAAAGGCGTTACAGGAAATAAAATCGGTTTTCGAAAAAAAGCAGGTGGCGCTCATCCACGGAATTACGGCCAGCGGAAAAACTGAAATTTACATCCACCTCATCGACGAAACATTAAAAGCGGGCAGGCAGGCGCTCTATTTAGTTCCCGAAATTGCGCTGACAACGCAGATTATCCAGCGTTTAAAAAATGTTTTTGGGACAAAAGTTGGCATTTACCACTCAAAACTGAACAGCCAGGAGCGTGTGGAAATCTGGGAAAAAGTATTACAATTTCAGTCCCGGCCAAACGAAGGCTACCAGGTAATTCTTGGTGCACGGTCGGCGGTTTTTATGCCCTTTTCGAACCTGGGACTGGTGATTGTTGACGAAGAACATGAAAATTCGTACAAACAGTTTGACCCCGCGCCGCGCTACAACGCCCGCGATATGGCCGTAATTATGGGAATACAAAATAATGCCAGGGTTTTACTCGGCTCGGCTACACCTTCCTACGAATCGTATTTTAATGCGCTTGCCGGAAAATACGGTTTGGTAAACCTCACCAAAAGGCACGCTGATGTGGAGTTGCCCGAAATTATTATAGCTGATGTAAAAAAGGCGTACAAACGAAAACAGATGCACTCGGTGCTGACTCCCGAATTGTACGGTTTAATGGAATCGGCGATGGAAAACCATGAACAGGTTATCCTTTTCCAAAACCGGCGCGGATATTCTCCGTTTGTGGAATGTTTTACCTGCGGCTGGATTCCGAAATGCAAAAACTGCGATGTGAGCCTTACCTACCATAAATACAAAAACAGACTGAGTTGCCACTACTGTGGTTTCAGTCAGCCCATGCCAAGCTCGTGCGACAATTGCGGTTCAGTGGAAATAAAAACCCGCGGGTTCGGCACCGAAAAAATTGAGGACGAACTCAAACCCCTTTTTCGAAATGCACGGATTGAACGAATGGATTTGGATACCACGCAAACCAAAAATGCTTTTGACAAAATCATTCATAACCTCGAAAACCGCAAAACAGATATTTTAATCGGCACACAAATGGTTACCAAAGGCCTCGATTTTGACCATGTTAGCGTGGTTGGGATTTTAAATGCCGACAACCTGATCAACTTCCCTGATTTTAGGGCTCACGAACGTGCCTACCAGTTGATTTCGCAAGTAAGCGGAAGGGCCGGACGAAAACACAACCGCGGCAAGGTGGTCGTTCAGACTTCGCAGCCCGAACATCCGTTGATTCAACTTATACAAAACCAGGATTACAACGGGGCTCTTCATTCGTTGCTCGAAGAACGGCAATTATTTAAATATCCGCCATTTTACCGCCTGATAAAAATAGTAGTCAAACACAAAAACATCGATACGGTGAACCGGGTGGCTGGGCAACTCAGCAAAAAACTTCTGGAAAACAAAGAACTTATCGTTTTAGGGCCTGAATTTCCGCTGGTGAGCCGGATTCAACTCTGGCACCACAAGGAAATCTGGTTGAAAATCGACCGGAAACTCAACCTCGACCAGATAAAATGGTTTATCAACCAGTGCGTTGCCGAAACCAAACAGCAACCAACCAACAGCAATTGTATGATTCATATCGATGTTGACCCGGCCTGATTAAACCGGAACCGACATTTCAGGGAGTTTACCTCACAGATAACTTCGCCCGGCAAATGATTTTTTTTAGTTTTGCAACTCAAAATACGCAACGTGGACAATAACGAAATAAACCAGGTTTTCGGGAAGTTCGGTCGGATGCGGGCGCTTGTGATTGGCGACTCGATGGTTGACACCTATTTGTGGGGAAAAGCGGAAAGAATTTCGCCGGAAGCACCGGTACCGGTTGTTTCGGTAACCCAACGCGAAAACCGGTTGGGCGGGGCGGCCAATGTTGCGCTAAACCTTCAGGCGTTGGGAGCCACTCCTTTGTTGATTTCGGTAGTTGGCGACGATGAAAAAGGAAGAAAATTCAAAAAGCTCCTTGAAAAATCAGGTTTGTCAGCCGAAGGTATTTTTGAAGACGCCTCCCGAATAACAACGGTAAAAAGCAGGATTATCAGCCAGGGAAAACACATTGTGCGTGTAGATGAAGAAACGACCGATTTTATCGGCGCTGAAATGGAGGGAAAAATAGTTTCCTGTGTCAAAAAAACGTTGGAAACCGGGCGAATCGATGTAATACTTTTTGTGGATTACGATAAAGGGGTAATTACTCCAGCCCTTTTTAACCAGGTGAATGAATTGGCTGTAAAAAAAGGAATTCCGACAGCAGTGGATCCCAAAAAACGAAATTTTTGCGTTTATTCCAATGTTACCCTGTTCAAACCAAATTTTACAGAATTTATAGAAGGAATCGCTTCCCCAATAAAAAAAGGAGATTTGGAAGCATTGAAAACCACCGCTGAAAAATTCAAAACAAACCAAAATATCAACGTCATGCTGATAACCCTTTCTGAACTGGGTATTTTTGTCAGCAACGGGGAAAAAGAACAATACTTTCCGGCCGAAATCCGTTACATTGCCGATGTTTCGGGCGCCGGCGACACCGTTTTAAGTGTGGCCGGCCTGGCGCTGGCTGCCGGTGTTTCACAAAAAACGATGGCGCTGATGGCCAATATTGCCGGTGGTCTGGTATGCGAAAAACCGGGTGTTGTGCCGGTTGACAGAGAACAGTTGATCCGTGAAATGAGATTACAAATTTTTTGAAATGTTTTCCGTTCACTTCCAGCTTTTTAAGAACCAGCCGGTTGTGGCCGGAAAAAAAAGTGAAAGAGGTTTCTGCTAAATTATTAACTTTGAAACCGCTCAATAAAAAAAATACATCGATATAAATGGGAAAAATAATTTCGTTGGCAAACCAAAAAGGAGGAGTAGGCAAAACTACAACAACCATAAATTTGGCCGCCAGTCTGGCCGTTCTGGAACAAAAAGTTTTGATCATTGATGCCGACCCGCAGGCAAATGCAACATCAGGGTTGGGGTTTGATGTAAAAAATGTCCAGTCGAGTATATACGAATGTATTGTGGATGAAGTGGATGCCCAGAAAGTTATTCTGAAAACCGAAATTGAACACCTCGATATCATCCCTTCACACATCGATTTGGTTGGCGCCGAGATTGAGATGCTGAACCTGCCCAACCGGGAAAAGGTGTTGAAAAATGCCATCGAATCGCTGAAAAGTATTTATGATTTTATTTTTATTGATTGTTCGCCGTCGCTGGGGTTAATTACAGTCAATGCACTCACTGCTTCCGATTCAGTTATTATCCCGGTTCAGTGCGAATATTTTGCGTTAGAAGGGTTGGGAAAACTGCTGAATACCATAAAAATCATCCAGAACCGGCTGAATCCGGCGCTCGAGATCGAAGGATTTTTGCTGACCATGTACGATTCGAGGTTAAACCTGTCGAACCAGGTTTACGAAGAGGTAAAGAGGCACTTTCAGGAAATGGTTTTTGAAACCGTAATTCAGCGGAATGTAAAATTAAGCGAAGCTCCGAGTTACGGGAAACCAGTGGTACTGTACGATGCCAGTTCAAAAGGCGCCATCAACCACATGAACCTGGCGCGCGAAATACTACAGAGAAACTCATTGACAAAAATGTCGCAGGAAAAAAATGTAATTATCTTTTAATATATGGCAATGGGAAAAAGAAATGCATTGGGACGTGGGCTTGGAGCCCTCATCGACGATGCGGAAAAAATGCAGCAGGGCGCTGCCGGGATTAGCGAAGTGGACCTCGAAAAGATTGAAGCGAACCCTTTTCAGCCAAGAACAAAATTTGACGCCGAAGCTTTGGAGGAACTGGCTGCGTCCATTCGCGAAATCGGACTGATTCAACCCATCACCCTTCGGAAAATTGACGCTGACAAATACCAGATTATTGCCGGAGAACGCCGTTTTAAGGCTGCACAACTGGCCGGACTAAAATCGATACCTGCATATGTGCGTAAAGCCAAAGACGACAGTATGCTTGAAATGGCACTCGTGGAAAATATCCAGCGCGAAGATCTGGATGCCATTGAGATTGCGGTGAGTTACCAGCGGTTGATGGAAGAATTACAGTTTACACAGGAAGAGATGAGTTCTCGCGTGGGTAAAAAACGATCAACCATTGCCAACTACCTCCGGTTACTGAAACTCCCGGCCATTATCCAAAAGGGGTTGCGCGAGAAACTGATTTCGATGGGACATGCCCGTGCAATCATCAATATCGACGACACGGAAACCCAAACCATGATTTACAATCAAATCATTAAATACGGTTTTTCAGTCCGCCGGGTCGAAGAAATTGTACGCGATTTGAATATAGAGGGAGAAGAAAAAACAGAGAAACCAAACAGGGAAAGATTTCCAAAAGAGTATCAAACCGTCAAAAAACAACTGGCCGGTATTTTCAGCTCGCGTATCGGTTTTTCCATGAACGAAAAAGGAAAAGGGAAAATTGTTATCCCGTTTAAGTCGGCAGAAGATCTGGACAGAATTGTTAAAATAATTGAAAATCAAAAATAAGGGTTAATATTCGGGCCAAATATTATCGTATTCTTCTATTTTTAGACAAAATTTTATTTCGCGTGGGTCAAAAAAGGGTACTACTTTTAAGTATGGTTATTGGTTTGTTGCTTGCCGGTCAAAACCTGCAGGCACAACTGGTTGATGCTGATACGACAAAAATATTAACCACGGAACCCTTACCCGAAAAGATTCACTCTCCCCGGAAAGCAACACTCTATTCAGCCATACTTCCCGGTCTTGGTCAGGCCTACAACCGGAAGTATATCAAAATCCCGGTTATTTATATCGGGTTTGGCGTTATCGGATATTTTATCGACTGGAACAATGATAATTACAAGATAAACCGGACAGCGTACATTCATCTTACCGACGGAAACGACGAAACCAACAGTCATATCAAAATTGCCGAAGAGTATGGCTACGATTTGGATAACGCCACCAGTCTTACCAATTTTAAAGATGGTTTGACCAAACGACAGGATTATTACCGGCGCAACCGCGATTTCCTGGTAATCTCCATGATAGGTTTTTACGGGCTAAACATCATCGACGCCAGTGTGGATGCACATCTTTTTCAGTTTAATGTTAACGACGACCTGACATTTCGCTGGCAACCGGCGATGCAAAACCTGAATAACCAAACGATTTATTGTATTCACTGTACATTCAATTTCTAAAAATGAAGAGAAAAATAGTAAAGCTGACATTGATATTATGGTTTGTTGCGGCTTATGCCGAAGTCTCGTCACAACCCATGAATACACTGGCTGCCTTAACAACAGATTCCCTTCTGTTTACCGATACCATTCCGGTGGCCGATTCCCTTTTGCTGGATGGAGAACCGGTTTTAAATGATGATTTAAATGAGTTCTTCTCCGAAAAAATGGATAGCCTTGTTCATACCTGGTACATAGA
>CAYWBV010000223.1:0-1068 GCA_964455785.1 uncultured Maribellus sp. | reverse complement strand
CTGTGGCAGTTTATGTACGGTACCGGGAAAAATATGAAACTCGAAATCAACAGTTTTGTTGACGAGCGGCGCGACCCGTTGAAATCGACCGATGCCGCCGCGCGTTATTTAAAACAACTGTACGATACTTACGGCGACTGGCACCTTGCCATTGCGGCCTACAACTGCGGCCCCGGAAATGTAAACCGCGCCATCAAACGGTCGGGCGACAAAACGAATTACTGGGAAATTTACAACCGCCTCCCGCGCGAAACCCGGGGTTATGTTCCAGCATACATCGCCGCTACTTATGTGATGACCTACTACATGGAACACAACCTGATACCCCGCGTTCCGGATATGTCGCTTTTTGCCGATACCCTGATTATCGACCGGTATTTACATTTCGACCAGGTGGCGGCAACACTCGGAATGGACAAGGAAGAACTGCGCGCCATGAACCCCATGTACCGCCGCGATGTAATTCCTGCAAAAAAAGAAAAACCTTACCCGATAATACTCCCGCAAAACAAAATCATGGAGTTTATCAGCAAAGACTCGCTGGTTTTTGCCCACGAACGCGACAAATATTTCCCCGACAATACCTTGGTTACCCCCGCCGAAAATTCGGGAAGTTACTTTACACCAGTCGATATCAAAGGGAAAGCGAAGATTTTTTATACCGTAAAGACGGGCGACAATCCCGGTTTTATTGCGTCGTGGTATAAAGTACGCACGTCGGATTTGAACTACTGGAACAACATCAACCGGAACATGATCAGGGCTGGGCAAAAGCTGGTGGTTTACGTTCCTGAAGGTCAAAAAGAAAAATATGAAAAAATAAACACCATGTCGTTTGCCGATAAGCAGGCAATGATTGGGAAAAAAGTAACAACCGCCAGTGCGGCCAAACCCGAACCTCTCGACTCCAATTACGAATACTATACGGTCAAAAAAGGCGACACCCTGATGGAGATTGCACAACGATATGCGGGGATTACCAGCACCGAAATTATGCAGTTGAACAACCTTACCAGCGACCGAAACCTGTACATCGGGCAAAAGCTGAAAATCAAAAGGAAGTCGTAA
>CAYWBV010000222.1:0-6864 GCA_964455785.1 uncultured Maribellus sp. | reverse complement strand
GGACAAAGTCTCGATGAAATACTTGACAAACATTACGATGCCGTTGGAACGAAATATTTAAAAGAGGTGCAATCCATTCTTTACTACGGCACATACAAAAATCATTTTTTAAAGAAAATCAGTGAAAATCTTCCGGCATATCTTTTTAGCCCCGATATTGAAATTACCGTTTCGAGGTCGGGAGGTTATCTAAATCGGATACTCGATCGGGACGAGCCAACTACTTATGGTTGTTTCTCCGGAGAATACTGGAAAGATCAGGAAGGTTATCCTGCCGAAAAATGGAATCCCACCAATTCAGACCGGTTACAGATTCAGTTATATCTCGATTTCGAAGGATTTTTATATAACTGGCAGAAAAAAGGAATATTACTCAGGAAGTTGGACAATATTCAGCTTGAGAATAAAACATATTATCATATCCAAACAATCACTCCCGAAAAAGATACTCTCTTTTATTACATTAACCCAAAAAACAACTTGCTGGAAAAAATCAGTTTTTTCGGCGATTTGTCCGAAGGTGAGAAATATGCATCAATCACATTTACCGATTTTCAAAAAGTGGAAGGAGTACAGATTGCATTTCATAGGATTCATAATACACGAATGCTTGACGGCTCTTTCGGAAAAAGAGAGGTTGTATTTAAAAAGATTGTGTTTAATCCAAAGATTGATACAGAAATATTCCAAATAAGAAACAGTTTATAACTTTAAAACCGATTTATTATGAAAACAAAGCTATTCCTTTTAACTGTAATTTTTGCCGCTCTTATCGTGGCTTGTAATCAACCGAAAAAGAACAAGGAAAAAGAACCGGAAGCTACTTCCGTTCAAAAAGAAGAAACTGCAGAATCGGTTTCGGTAAAAGGTAAAATTATAAACCAGGAAACCGGCGAAGCAATTAGTATGGCTATGGTTATTGTAAAAGGCACAACTACCGGAACATTGTCGGGGCCAGACGGCGAATTTATGCTCCAGGCGCCTGCGGGAGCAAAAAAGCTGGTTTTCAGCGCCAACGGATTTGAAGCACTGGAAGCCGACATCGAAAGCAAAAATGAAATGGTGGTAAAACTTTCACCCAAAAAGTGAACTTAAAGGGTGTAGCGATTTTTAATCGCAAAAGAACAGCATATCTCCGGGGAATGCAATTCTCCGATCCCGCAACGTAAAATTAGGCCATGTTTGGTTACCAGTTAAAATCGGCGCTCCGGTATTTTTCAAAACAAAAAATATTCATCACGATTAATATTGTGGGATTAATAATTGCTTTTGCCGTTTCGTCACTGATAATACTTTATATTATCAACGAGTTAAAATACGACATACAACATAAAAACCGGGACCGGATCTACAGAGTACTGACCAGCCGCGAATCCATCCAGACCACCGACGCGCTGACCACCCTCGATGTGGGGCCCCTGATAAAGGAAAATTTCCCTGAAGTTGAAAAAATGAGCCGGGTGGTTAATAGCAGGGCGTCAATAGTAAAGTCGGAAGAGGAAATAACGGTCAAAGCAGTTTTTGTCGATCCTGGTTTTTTGGAGATGTTTTCGCTGAAATCATCGCAAAATATTACTTCCGGTTTTCTTGCCGATCCGAATTCTGTAATCATTTCTGAAAAAATGGCCCAAACGTTTTTTGCGAACGATTACCCGGTTGGAAAAAACCTTCAAATCAGGTTTCCGCAGGGAAAAGAAAAAAATTTCACAATAACCGGTGTTGTACAAAATCCCGGAAAATTTTCTTCAGTGAACGGAGATTTGTTTATGAATTTTGAATACTATGAAAAAAACCTTTGTGATGCATTTCTGGCTGCCTATCCATTTTTCACCACTTTTTTGATGATTCCGCCCGGTTCCGATATTCCTTTTCTCGAAGAAAAAATAAACCAGGCCAACCGCGACGATTGGACCGGGATAACCACAACAAAATACCAACTCCAGAAATTCAGCCGTATGTACCTGCATTCCGAACATCTTTCCAATAATCATTACCCCGCAGGAAACGCCAAAATTTTATACGGATTGCTTTTTCTCGTTTCTCTGGTGGTAATGATGGCCTGCCTGAACTTTGGCATTTTGTCAACAGCTTGTGCCCTGACACGTAACAAGGAAATCGGCATCAGAAAAATTAATGGCGCAACGCTGAAACAGGTAAAACGCCAGATTCTGTTTGAATCGTTTTTACAGGTAATAATTGTTTTACCCATTGCACTTTTTACAGCCGGAATGTTGTTGCCCTGGTTTAACCATTTTGTAGGCAGAGAGTTGGTTTTTGACATTTCCGGCAATGTTATTTTCGTCTTGGGAATAACGTTTTTATCCATATTTACTGCAACTCTCGCAGGTTTAATAACCGCCTCAACGTCGGTTAAAGTCAGCCCGGTACAATTGTTACGGAAAGAAACCCGGAGGTTTGGTTTTAGCCTGAACCTGAACCGGTTTTTACTGACCGGACAAATGGTAGTGGTAATCTGGTTCCTGGCAGTTACGTTTGTCATTCAGAAACAAATTCATTTTTCCACCTCCAAAGGACTGGGGTATAATTCGGAAAATATAATGGTTTGCAGTGTCAGTAATCCAAATTTTAAAGGCGATTTTAAAAATCCGCAATATGAGAATGCCGCAAAACTTGAAGATTTGAAGACAAGTTTAACCCGCTCTCCTGCCATTAAAAATATTTCGTTTGTTGCCGAAGCCCCTCCGTTGAGCGATCAGTTAGGTTCAGGAGTCATCATCTTCCCGGAAACTCAAAAAAGTATGCCGATCTCCGAAATACGATGTAATGCCGGTTTTCCTGAATTTATGGGTTACCGGCTCAAAGAGGGAAGCTATTTTTCAAAAGATTATACAGGGAGTTACGAGAATGAAATTTTATTGAATGAAGCTGCCGTAAAATATCTCGGGCTTGAAAATCCGGTCGGACAAATTGTGGATATGGACGGCGCAAAGTCGGTGAAAATTGCTGGGGTGATTTACGATTTTAATTTTCAGTCGATGCGAAAAGAAATTGTCCCGGTGCGTATCCGGAAGACCGATAAGTTTTTAATGAAATTTGATGTTGTTGTGCGGTACCTGCCGGGGACAGCCAATGAAACGCTGGCACAGTTAAACTCAACTTTTGGTGAATTGTATAATGGTTACGAAAAAAAAATCACGTTTCATGAAGATAAACTGAAAGCTTTGTATGAAAAAGAGACCACCGAGTCGCGGATTTTTATGTTCGGCATTGTGCTTGCGCTTTTTATAGCAGTTATGGGAATTCTGGGAATTTCACTTTTCTCTGTCCGTCAGCGGGTGAAAGAAATCGGGGTTCGTAAAATTAACGGCGCCACTGTTCCCGATATTTTGTCGATGCTGAACCTAAACATTGTTAAATGGGTTACAGTTGCATTCGTAATTTCTACGCCGGTAGCGTGGTATGCAGCTCACCAATGGCTCGAAAATTTTGCCTACAAAACCGAACTGAGTTGGTGGATTTTTGCCCTGGCCGGTTTGTTGGCGCTGGGAATAGCGCTATTAACTGTTTCGTTTCAGTCGTGGAAAGCGGCGAGAAAAAACCCGGTGGAGGCGCTCAGGTATGAGTGAAATGTCTGAACTGTGATTAAATGATTAATTGAAAACTTTGATTTTTTGAATACAAAAATTTATTGATCTGAGTGAAAACAATTACATTAATGAGCAGTATCCTCTTTCTGATTTGACCGGGAAGATAATCAAATGTGCCATTGAGGTCCACAGGCACCTGGAAAGTGGGTTCCAGAAAGTTATTTACCAAAGAGCGCTGGCCATTGAATTTTCGATTCAGGGTATTGCTTTTGAACGGGAATTTGAGATGCCTCTCTTTTATAAAGGGCAGCAGACAGGAACAAGACGGGTTGACTTTTTTGTTGAAGGACAGGGTAAAAAACAAGTGAATTTTTCGAAAGTGTCAAAGTAGAATTAAATATTCAGAAATAAAGGTTTTCAGAGAGCAAATCCTGATACTTTCTTTGAAAAGATAGTCGTCAGATGATGGCGTAATCACATAATTCATTGGCGCTTTTAAATCCTCAAAAGCATAAAAATTCCCTCTGGTCAGATGTGGCGAATTGGAATATTTTATTTCGGCCGTGGCAACAACGGTAAGTCCTTTGGTAAACACCAAATCCACTTCAGCCCCGTGATGCGTGCGATAAAAGTAGATATCAATTCTTTTCCTTTTTAATGCAATGATTTGATTTATTACAAACGATTCCCATGAACTACCAATAATCGGATTACCAGACAAATTTATAAAATCGGTTAGCCCAATCAATTGATGTAATATTCCTGTATCGGTAAGATAAATTTTAGGCGTTTTGACCAACCTTTTTTGCATATTCCAAAAAAAAGGGTGGAGGCTTTTTATAAGAAAAGCTTCCTCCAGAAAATCGATATATTTTTTTACTGTTGGTGTGCTTAAACCCAGTGATTTTCCTATTGTAGTTGCATTTAGCAGTTGACCGTTTAAATGAGCCATCATAGACCAAAGACTACGAATTACTGATGGTGAAGCATTTAATCCCAACTGTAATAAATCCCGGTTCAGGTATGTGCTGATAAAATTTTCCATCCACTGTTGGACCATATTTTCATTTTGCGCCAGCAATGCTCTTGGAAATCCTCCTTTAAACCACAATTCATTTTGTGAAATGGTTTCCGGCGCTTCAATCATGTCTATCGGATGTAACTGGTGATAGGCAATTCTCCCGGCCAATGATTCTGATGAATGCCTGATTAATTCAGGCGAAGCAGAGCCAAGCAAAAGAAACTGCCCGGGCTTGTTGGTTTCGTCAACCAAAGAACGTAGCAAAGGGTATAAATCCTTCTTAAGTTGTACTTCGTCAATCACTACTAATTTGTCTTTGTGTTGTGAAAGGAAGAGTTCTGCATTATCTAATTTGAAAATATCTGAAGTGCGTTCCAAATCCAGATAAATTGAAGGAATTTGAAAATCTGCAATGATTTGTTTGGCTAACGTCGTTTTCCCCACTTGTCGTGGTCCAATTATCGAAACGACCGGAAAATATGCTAACGATTCCTTTATTTCTTCAATAATTCTCCTGCGAATCATCTGATGCCTTTTAATATTTCACGGTAAATATATCACTTTATCCGCGAAAATCTAAAATCTAATTTTAATATTTCACGGTAAAGCAGGAAAATCGTTCGTGAAAATCTAAAACCTTATTCTATACCTACATTCCCAATGTTGTTTAGCTAAAGCTGTTAAGTCTGTATTGAAGGAAGACTAATTGGAAATTGTTTCTATTGCCGAATTTATCCGTTCAATCGTTTCCTCTTTTCCCAGGATTTCACAAATAACAAACAGGTCGGGGCCGACCGTACTGCCCACCAGGCAAATTCGCAACGGGTTCATCACCACGCCAAAACTCCATTCCTTTTCGTTCATAAAGGCTGAAAACAACTCCTTGATTGTTTCGGCATTCCAGTTTTCTATGGTTTCCAAAAATCCGGCAATCGCCGACATTTTCTCCGAAGTATCTTCTTTCCAGCGTTTTTTTACGGCCTGGGTATCGTATTCTGTTGGCGCCACAAAAAAGTAGCTGCCCTGCTGCCACAGGTCGGAAACAAATTCGCAGCGTTCCCTGATGTGGGCAACCACCTGCACGATTTTTTCGACGGAGGCCAAAACTCCTTTTTCTTCGAGTATGGGTTTAAAAAGCCGGACCAGCTCAGCATCGGTTTTTTGCAAAAAATAGTGTTTGTTGAACCATTTGGCTTTTTCGGGATCAAAACGCGAACCTGATTTTACCACCCTTTCGAGGCTGAATATTTCGGCTAACTCGCCGAGCGAAAAGAATTCCTGTTCGGTGCCGGGGTTCCAGCCCAGCAACGCCAGCAGGTTGATAAACGCTTCGGGGAAATAGCCGTCTTCGCGGTATCCGTGAAAAGTTTCGCCGGTTTCGGGGTCGTTCCATTTCAGCGGGAACACGGGGAACCCCATTTTGTCGCCGTCGCGTTTGCTGAGTTTTCCCTTTCCCACCGGTTTTAAAATCAGCGGCAGATGGGCAAAACGCGGCCGGGTTTCGTGCCAGCCGAAAGCGCGGTAAAGCAGCACATGCAGCGGCATCGACGGTAGCCATTCTTCTCCGCGGATAACGTGGGTAATTTCCATCAGGTGGTCGTCAACCACATTGGCCAGGTGGTAGGTCGGCATCCCGTCCGACTTAAAAAGCACTTTGTCGTCCAGACTTTTGGTGGTGTTGAAGGTCACTTCGCCGCGGATTAAATCGGTTTCGGTTACATCTTCGTTTTCGGGCATTTTAAACCTGACAACATAATGTTCGCCGTCAGCTATTTTTTTCGCGGTCTCTTCCGAATTTAAATTCAGCGAGTTATTCAGTTTTTCGCGGGTACCAATTCCATAGGAAAAGGTTTCTCCTTTTTCCTCTGCCTTTTTCCGAAGATGGTCGATTTCCTCCGGGGTGTCGAAAGCAATGTACGCCCATCCCGAATCGACCAGTTGGTCGGCATACTTTTTATAAATTGATTTTCGCTCGCTCTGCCGGTAGGGGCCGAATTTTCCGCCCAGTTCGGGGCTTTCTACCGGGTTTAGGCCACACCATTTCAGACTTTCGGCAATATACTCTTCGGCGCCCGGCACAAACCGGTTCTGGTCGGTGTCTTCGATACGCAAAATAAAATCGCCGCCGTGTTTTTTGGCGAAAAGGTAGTTAAACAGGGCTGTACGGACGCCGCCCATGTGCAGCGGTCCGGTGGGGCTGGGAGCAAAACGTACCCGAACTTTTTGGTTGTTCATTGTTTTCTTTTTTTAAACCGGTGCAAAGATAGAAGAAAAAGAGGGATTGAGTGAAGGAGT
>CAYWBV010000221.1:0-6904 GCA_964455785.1 uncultured Maribellus sp. | reverse complement strand
TTGTTGAAGATAAAATCATAGGAAGGATACTCTTTGAAACTGTGATTGGGAGATTCAAAAAACTGATGAAATTCGCTCAGGGAAAGATCCAGTTTCTTTATGACATAGCTGATGATCTGGTCTATTTTATCGCGGTCATAAGGTAGCTTTTTAATCTCCCTAAAGGCTGATTCACGATCAGTTTCCCCGCTTAGCACCTGGGCCGACAGGGTGATTTTCCGCTTATCAATCCCGAATTTTTCGAATGTCCAGTAAGACATTACAAACCGGGTGAAAAGGTTCTCATAATGGTGTCCGCCATAATCTTCCCAGCCGTATTTTTCTGCCAAAAATACTTTCGCGTCGTTCTTTTTATAATCCAAATAGTAAAAGGGATAGATGCTTCTGATCCTTTTTAAAAAACCGAAATATATAAGGTTCGTAAGCGAATAATTGGGATAGGTTTTCAGTGGTACCTTTCCGAATTTTTTATGCATGAATTTAAGTTGTCTTCCGTCGCCATAAGTCCATTCCATAGGCTGACTACCCTCGGAACGGAAATCGTTTCCTCTCAATATGAATTTCAGCTTTTCACGGCTGGCAATCTTATACAGGATCGATTTTATAGCCAGATCTGTGGGCATATCAATCCAGGGAAGTCCGGCAGCCATATAGCATCTGATCAGATCTTTTATTTCCTCGTAGTTCACCACATAAGTTTCCAGGTCAATTCCCAGGGCTGTGGTCATTTTACGGATGTTCTTTACGGCGATATCGCTGTTCCAGCCATTGTCAAGGTTTACCGCAAGGGGGCGCAATCCTTCCTGCTTCGCAAGATGGAGGAGATATGAGCTGTCGGTACCTCCGCTGACACCAATAATGCAATCGTAACTATTCCCCTTGCCCGATGATTTTATTTTTTCCTTTAGCCGATTCCATTCGGCTTGACCCTTTTCTCCCCGGGGATAGGCTTCCACCAGTTTATCATAGAGATGAGCGTAGTTGGACACACCGTTTTCGTCAAACTTAATGCCCGGAACAGATTCATCCCAGACACCACGGGAACACACTCTACCTGTAAAAGACATTTTGAAAAGGTTTGGTTGGGTAATTTACCAGAACTGCCTTCCGGGGGCCGTGATAAACAAACATGCTGCCGGCAGCCATTGCAGAAGCAAGGCCGTCGGTAAAGACCTTCTTCATGTCCTCCAAAGTTCCAGCTCCCCCAAGGGCTACCACCGGAATGGTCACCGCTTCAGAAATGCGACGCACCAAATCAATGTCGTAACCTTCCATGGTACCATCTTTGTCGATGGATTGGATAATCAGTTCTCCTGCCCCCTGTTTTTCCATCAAACAGGCAAAATCGACCGGGTCGGAACCAGTGTCCTTGCTTCCACAGAAAATCTTTGTTTGTAAACTGCCCCTCCATCCCTTCTTTACATCGATGCACACCGTAATAGAGGAAGATCCGAACTTATCTGCCGCCTGCCTGATAAAACCTGGATTTAATACTGCTTCCGTGTTGATGACCACTTTTTCAGCACCTTCATGAAGGATGTCCCTGATTTGCGCGATAGTTTTAATCCCGCCTCCCACGGAAAAGGGCATATTGGCTTCTTCTCCGACATTCCGGACAAAATCAAGGGATATGACCCGATTTTCCCTGCTGGCCAGAATATCGAGAAACACCAGCTCGTCGGCCTTCAAATCGTTGAACAACCGCACTGCATTGATTGGATCCCCAACGTAGCGGGGATGCTTAAATTGAACGGTTTTGACAAGACCCTTGCCTTGAAGGAGAAGTACTGGGATGATTCTTGGTCTGAACATGATTATGAGTTAAACCTCACCGATTGGTATCCTAAGACTCATCTGTTTTTACCACGGCCTTCTGAAAGGCCAACTATGTTAGATCCCATAAACAAAGTTCTTAAGCAGAAGTTCTCCGGCATCATGACTCTTCTCTGGGTGAAACTGAACCCCATAGATGTTATCCCTTTGAATTGCAGAAGTGAATGGAACCGCATAGGTCGTCTCTCCCAGAACATCAGAAGAATTTTTGCAGGTGAGATGGTATCCATGAACAAAATAGAATTCCTGATCTGCTGAGATCTCAGCAAAAAGAGGGGAGTTTTTCTTTAGGGTAATTTGATTCCATCCGGAATGAGGAATTTTATATTTAAGCGAATCCGGAATTTTAAACCGGACCACCTCTGCTTCCAGCCATCCGAATCCTTCAGCATCACCTTCTTCGCTGTGATTGGCCATGAGTTGCATACCCAAACAAATCCCCAGTATGGGCTTTTTGAATACCAGGACTTCATTGTTCAGGATATCCCAGAGTCCACGCGTTTTCATCTCATGAACCGCGTTGGAAAAATGTCCGACTCCCGGAAGGATCAGTCGGTCCGACTGCCTGATCTGGTCCGGATCGGAGGTAATCACCGATGCTGCGCCAATGCGGTCGATCTTTCTCTTTACCGATCCCAGGTTGCCTATTCCGTAGTCAATGATGGATATCATTCTGCGGGTTTTACGACACTTTGATATACTTCCATGACCTTCCCGGCGATAATGCTGCTTTCCAGATGACCAATCTTTTTCCTGCCCTTTGTACGTCCTTCAAAGTCAAGAGCCATATTGATTTTTTCAGCCACATCGGCCGGATCATAAGAGGTTATAAAGCACCCTTCCGTATTTCCGAGGATTTCTTTGACATCCCCCACATCGACCGAAACAATGGGGCAGTTGCAGGCCATGGCTTCCTTGATGACATTGGGTGAACCCTCTGAAAAGGAAGTGAGCAGCACCAGGGAGGCACCGTTGATAAGCAGGTTGACTTCTTCGCGCGTACGATTTGCTATTTCTTCGACTCTGATGGTTGGGAGCAATTGCAGAGCTTTCCTGGCCAGGGGAAAATTCTTGACCGGGTTGTCAAATTGGGAACAGAAAAGAATATAGGGTTCATTTCCTGGAAAGTTTAGCGCCTTCCGGGCATCTTCCTGCGGAAGCGGGAGAAAAGTAGCCAGGTCAATTCCGCAGGGGATCACCACATCCGTTTCCTTTTTGAGGATAGCTTTCTGGCGGAGTTCTTGGCTGATATAGATGGCTTTCCGTGACAGCAAACCCGCAATGCCCGAAAGCAACCTTATTCTCCTGTAATGGATGTCAGACCCATGGAACGTGGTGATAACGGGGACTTTCCTCTGGAGATTGCAAAGCAGGGCAACGGTGCCCCCATGGGCGTGGACAAGATCTGGATTGAATTGTTTGATTTCGCGCTTCAAGACCGGAAGTGAACCCAGGTAACCCTTTAACCCCTTCTTTTTTATATAGAAAGGTTGGAATAATACCCCACCTTCCAGTTTACTAATAGCTTTTATCTGGTCATAGATAAAAGCCTGGTGCTTCATGAAGTTAAAAGCAGGTGCAGTTCCACTGCAAACAACGAGCACTTTCATGAATTCATTAAATCAATCCCCTTCCTTTGAGTTTAAACCAATTCCACCCCAGTATGATCACTGAGATGACGATCAGGTAAGGGATATAATAATAACCGGCATTCCGTTTGGTGGTTTGTGTTACTCCGTACCCAGCTAGCATCAACAAAAAAGGGACAGCGGGTAAGTGAAATCGCTCCGACAGGGCAAATCCACTGTTGGCCAGGACCAGCAGATATGAAAATAGCAGGACCAATATAAGAACATGTTGCCTGATTATTTTCCGTTTAACGATCATGACCATGGCGAGCAGCACAAAAAATATGTAAACATTACGGGTAAAGAATGCTCCATTGAGCATCATGGTATTCTCCTGTCCGGGGATATTCACCATTGTAGGTAAAGGGGAAGGAAGCATTAAGGGGATAAAAATGCTGGTCCTGCCATATTTTGCAAATTCATTCCCTCCCTGGCGAAGCTGAAAGTTAGACATCTGGGAAGAAAGGTTCGTTTTCCTGCCGCTAGTGTACTGGGAGATCTCGGAATAGATTCTTCCTGAGAAGAGAAACAAGGCCGCAACTATGATCCAGGATCCATAAACCAACTTGCGGTTCGCCTTTATCAGTCGGTTATCAGATAGCAGCAAGGCGCTGATCAGGGCAAACCAGGCAGTGACGGCAAGCACCGTTCTGAAAAAAAAGAGGGAAAATCCCAACAAAACAACCTGAATAATTAATGTAAGATGGTTCTTTCCAGTTCTAACCATTACATCAGCCCTTTCGGTAAAAGCAACCAACAGGAAAACCATAAATGTTTCCTTAAGATGCAGCCCGGCATAAAAGAGGAAATTGGGCAGCAGCATAGCCAAGATTGCAGTAATTCTTCCGGAGGTTTCTCCGAAGTTCCTAGAGGCAATTTTGTAAATGAGGACTACTGTCCAAGCACTGAAAATCGCATTAAACAAACGAACAGTGATAATGCTTTTAAAAGTAAGAATATAAATGAGGGCCACTGTTATCGGCCAACCTGCATCAGAATAGCCTTGGAGATAAAGTTTAAAATAGCGCCATAGGGCATGCTCCTCAAAAATTAACTTTAAGATCCATCCCGCCTCACCATGGTATCCACCTGAGTCCCCTGCCTGGAATTCAAAAGGGGTCCCGGTTTTTACCTTGTAGAAAAAATATATAATGATCACATAAACTACACGGATGATTAATGCAGTAATAAAGATTCTTGATTGGAAAAAAGAAGATGTGAGATTCGCCCATTTTATTGTTAATAAGGTGCTGAAATAAAAGAATAGGAAAACACTTAAAATGCCGAACACAAACCAAATAAACGGAAGGCTATTCGAGAATGACATGAGTGTAACCAGGAACAATAAAACAAAATAAACCAAGATAGCCCTGGCTGTAAAATATTCTGAAATGTATTTCAAAAGGCTAGATTAAAATTGAATGTGAGGTCAGGGACTGGCTTTTTGGGTAATTTTTTTTTTACCCCGGACCAAAAAATCAGTTATATCAGGCCCAAGGATTTTTTTAAAAAAATATCGTTTTACATGGTATCGAAAAGGTAACCAGGTTCCAGCAAAGTGATGAATGCAATAGGTATTTTGCGTGATATTGATTTTCCCTGATCGCGACTTAGGACAAAAATAATCTTTAGGGAAAATGTGCATGCAATTTTTGTATACCTGATATGTATTGTTTAGCGCAAAACCGTTGGCAGCCATTATACCTGAAATGATTTCCACGTTTGAAGTAAAATCAGGAGTTCCATCTTCTCTTAAAAAATGTTTCCCTTCATACCATGACAATTGTTCTTTTACCCATTCGTTATTCTTTTCACATGCCATAATGGCTGTTTGAACTTCAGTCTCACTCTCGAATCCTACAAATCCCGGCAAATGCAAGAGATCATTCAGGCTTTTAACGATCTCAACATCGGTATCCATATAAATACCTCCGAAATGGCACAAGGCGTAAAGCCGAACGTAATCAGTTACAAAAGCGTATTTGTGCGATAAGTAAGCTTCCTGCACATAAGGGTTAGAATTAATATCAAAGGAATTTTCATCCCACAACTTAAGTTCATATTCAGGAAGAAATTTCTTCCAGGTATTTAAGCATTTTATAGCAGTTATCGGAATTTTCTCCTTGCCAAACCAGCAAAAATGAATGATCTTCGGAATCATTGTGGGTAGTGTTTTATTCCTGTAAAGGATAAATATATTCAAAAAGCTAAATGATGAGGATATTGTCATTGACAAACAACTCGTCTACATTGGGTGTTTGATCTGATTAAATCCACTCTGTTATTTTTCCAAAGAACTCTCAATATTGTTTGTTTTGCTTTAGATCCAAATCGTCTAATAAAGAAATAATACCGGACAATTAACCGGGGCCCTTTGTAGATAAAAATATAATAAAAAGTTTGCTTGGAGAAATCAACCTTATTAAGTTCATCACTAACCTTTTCCTTATAGACACCCATTAGATAGTAATTCACAAGTAATCTTACCCTTAACCCATCCAATAAAGTCTTAAGGTTTTTTATTTCCGCTTCTTTATTGAAGATGTATCCAAGGTTAAAAATTATATTTTCACCGGGATTATATATTTTCGAATTTCCAATAGCACGATATGTACCTTCACTATCTTGGTTGGACCATGCTAAAGGTTTATTCAAATACGCTACTTTGTGTTTTAAGGCTAAACGCATCCATAAGTCAAAATCCTCCCCTAATTTAAGATGATTTTTAAAACCTTCTTCTGACAAAAAGGCTTTTTTTCTGACTACTACAAAGGAACAGTTTATCGGAACCACGAATTTTGAAGCATACAATGAGATATAATCAATATAACCAGAAGTGAATCCTACTGGTAACCCTTTATCTTGTATGCGATTTTTCCCATTTTTGAAATAGTAATAATTGCAACCGTACAAAGCTGCCTCAGGGAATTTTTCAATGAGATTTCTCATTTCTTCCAAGAAGTGCTCATCCCACCAATCGTCAGCATCAAGAAAAGCGATATAATCGTTTACTGCTGCTTTTATACCATTATTTCGTGTCATTGAGACGCCAAGATTTTCTTGGTTAATCAACTGGAAACTTAGGTTTTTCTCCGTGGATTTATTACTAATTGTCTTATTACATTGTGTCTTTCCATATAATTGCAAATACTTCCCCTCATCTGATCTAACAATTAATTCATCATTTCGTTGTTTCTGCTTTGCTCCACACAGTCCTTCAATTATCCAATTTACTTTATCTGCACCACTATCTGTCGATCCATCATTAATAACAATAACCTCAAAATCTTGGTATGTCTGATTAAAAACTGATTCCAGACATTTTTCTATGTAATTCTCCTTATTAAACAAAGGAATAATGACCGAAAACATGTTTAAAATTAATTAGACCTAAATTGAGCGATTTATTTTAAAAAAGTAAAAGATAGTTTGTTTATTAACCT
>CAYWBV010000220.1:2899-6938 GCA_964455785.1 uncultured Maribellus sp. | reverse complement strand
CGTTATACTTTCACCAAAGTAACGTTATACTTTTACCAAAGTAACGTTATACTTTTACAGGAGCGCGCTGTTACCCCTCTTTTCGTAAAAAAACAAGGGTGTTCTTAATTCAGAACACTGAGTTTGTTTAAGCCCAAAATATCTGCTCTGATGTGTTTTTATTCAAATCAATATTTTTTGAAAGGATGTTTTTTTACTTCTTTTACCATTTTGGAAAATGATTTTTCATATTTCCTTTTTTCATGTTCGGAAACCGAATAATGCCATGCTTCTTTTCGCAGTTTAAGGTAATTTTCATATACCCCTTTGTCAATATCTCCATTTTCAACGGCTTTGATAACAGCACAGCCTTTTTCGTTGATGTGCTGACAGTCCTTAAAACGGCATTGTTTTTCAAAGTCGCGAATATCCAAAACTTCCGACAGCATGTTTGTATCATCGTTTGTCACTCCGAATACTTTTACACCCGGAGTATCGATAAGTATCCCGGAACCTTCCATCAGCACCATCTCCCGGCGGGTTGTGGTGTGTCTGCCTTTCCCGGTAGAGTCGCTGATGACGGCGGTTTCCATAACCTCGCGGCCACAAAGTATATTTATTAACGTACTTTTGCCGACTCCTGAAGAGCCTGTAAACACCACTGTTTCGCCAGGCGAGATAAATCTGCGCAACGGTTCGGTGCTATCCGGCGACTGCATACTTGTATAGAAAACAGGGATTTTATGAACGATATGCTTCAAAGCAATTTCCACCTCGTTCTTATGAAATCCAAGGTCGGTTTTTGTCAGCACCAATACAGGTTGTATTTCTTCGGCGGCAATCTGCAGTATAAATCGTTCAATCCTTCGTACATTAAAATTATTGTCAAGGCTTTGTACAATAAATGCTTTATCGACGTACGATGCAATCGCTTGTTTTTCAGAAACTGTTCCGCTTTTCAACCGGTAAAGTGTTCTTTTCCGGGGGAGTATTTCAAAAATTATTCCTTTGTCAGCATCAACGGGTTGAAAAATAACCCAGTCGCCGGTGCAGGGATATTCGGAATATGCCCGTCCGTACAACATATTTCCGGTAAGTTCGCAAGTATAGGTACTGTTTTCCGAAATTACTTCATAACAGGTTTTATGTGTAACCGAAATCCGCCCATGGATAAAATTTTTGTACAACGACTCTTGTTTGAGTTGGGACAAAGATTCGTTCCAGCCATATAACGATAAATGATTCATTTTTTTTAAAATTTTAATTTGAAAGGAAGAAGGATTATCCTGCTTTTGCCAGTACAACCCTTCTTCTCCAAACGATTTAAATTTTCTTTCCTATATAAAATACATAGCCGTAATACGCTTTATACTTGTAATACAACAGAGCTTCATGCCGGCAGTTTGCTACCAACTCTTCAGCAGCTATATTCCCTGCATATTTTTTCAGGAAGACTTTTTCAGCCGCAACTTGTGGAGTATAGAAATGTTCTGTCCAGCAGTTTTCAGGCAGGATAAAGGTTGCCACGGGAATATATCCGGCCTTTTGTATCTGCGCAACCTTATTCGGAATAGTATCTATCTCAGGATAAGCATCCTTCCAAAACTCATCGATTTCCAAAGGTCGTTCTTCGGTAAACCACGATGCTTCTGAAACTGCAATATAGCCTCCTTTTTTCAGGAATTTTCGCCACTCATTCAAACCCCGTTCAAAGCCGATATTGTAAATTGCTCCTTCAGACCAAATCAGGTCTAACTCTTCGTTTTGAAAAGGAAGGTTATCCATCGAACCTACAATGCCTTTAACTCTATCCTGAAGATTTAGTTTACCGGCATTTGAGTTGAACAGGTCGATAAAAGTGGAAAACAAGTCGATACCTGTAATATGTCCTGGCGTATGTAGTGCCAGCACCATGGTCTGGCCGCCTGTTCCGCAACCAATGTCGGTAATGCGGGAATCGTTGGTAAGGTTATCGATAAAGCTCAATGCTTTAATGGTTATTTCAGGGCTACCAGGTCCCTGTCGTTCTATCCCTGAAAAATAGTCACAGATTAAATTGAAATCGAATTCGTGAATTGACCGATTATGCGAGGACGAAGCGAGTTCACCCGATGGGTCGAACGTGAGATTATTGGAGTGTAGCTCAATTGATTTACTTTTTTTACTCATGATGTTTAAATTTTGTAATTGAAACCGCGGTCTTAAAACTTAACAGGTACCTTAACTGGTTCCAATTTATGATTGATAAATGTGAATATAAAAATAGCTCTGGCAGGAATTTGCCCGAGTTTAATTAAGAGATAACCTTTGGTATTTTCTACCCAAGGTTATTTATTTCACCGAATCCGTTTTAAATTTAAACATACAACTTTTTAGTTGTGGCAAAGATAGAATTTTTTTGATTTTGATAAAAGAGGAAGAAGGAAGAATCTGTGTCAGGTAAGATATCACTTCACGGGTTAATTTTATTTTGTTCTCTTTGCAAACATGTTCTTTATGGCTGTTGTTTTACAATTTCCCCTATTTTCTCCTCCAGGTTTCTGATGGCTTCCAGCACAGTCGCCATTTCGGGCCGGGCCTCCGGGAATTCGCGGCTGGTGTAGGCGTAGAATTTCCATATTTCCATCACATCACCGGCATCGACAGTGTAAGGATGATACACCGGATTGAGTGATTTTAATAAAATGGCACCATCTGTATTCACTGTCACTAACTTAAACACAAAATCCTGCTGATTTTTAAGGATAACAATGCAAGGCGTACCCGGTTTGAGGGTTGTCCAGTCCGGTACATATTGTGCAACGATATCGCTGCCTTCGGGAACCGGCAGCATGGAATCGCCGGTTGACGGAAAAACCCTGAATGTTCCCTGCACCGGAAGGTTTGGAAGCGAATACTTCGGCAGAGCTGCAATAAACTCCGGGTCATTGTACCCGGCCATGTACCCGGCCTTTGCTTTAATTGGAACGTATTCGATGTTTTCGTTGTTTGATTTGTCCACCGAAATAGCCAGTACCCGCAGGTTCCCGCCCCGGATATAGACATCGTTTCCGATTTCCAGGTCCCGCATCTTTAACTCGCCTAATTTTGACAGGTCGATTTTCAGCAAAGTGTCAATACTGATTTTAAAAAATTCAGAAAAATTGAGATAGTCTTTCGGCTGTGGCGATTTAGTATTTCCTGCTTCGATGGCGGCAAGTTTCGCACGGGTCAGCCCCAGTGTTGTAGCAAGCATTTCCTGGCTCATTTTCTTTCGTTCCCGGAGGAATCTGATATTTCCGGCGAAAAATATTTTTTGTGTTTTGTTATTCATTTGTTATATTTAGAAACATTTATTTGTTATTATTAATAACAAATTTAAGAATATTTATTAATGATGAAAGGGTTGACTGGAAAAAAAGAAATCATTAGGCAACTGAAGGAGAAGATACTTGTGCTGGAAGGGTTCAGTAGCGGGACTGACAACCGACAACCTGATTTCGGGCTGGGGCCTGTGAATGCGGCCTTTCCCGTTGGTGTTTTTCCCGTTGGTGTGGTACATGAATTTGTTAGTCCAACGGAAGCCGGTGCTGCCGCAGCGAACGGTTTTCTTTCATTTCTGCTGGGTACACTCATGAAAACAGGAGGCGCCTGCCTCTGGATTAGTGCCGGGCGTAAGTTATTCCCGTCCTCCCTGAAATTCTTCGGGGTTGAACCGCACCGGGTTATTTTTGTCGATGTGGCGCGGGACAGGGATGCACTCTGGGTGATGGAGCAAGGTTTGAAATGCAGTGCACTGGCAGCAGTAGTCGCTGAACTGCGGGACGTCAGTTTTGCCGAATCCCGCAGGCTTCAACTGGCTGCCGGTACCGGCGGGGTAACCGGTTTCCTGCATCGTCAGCGCCTGTACACTGAAAATACGCTAGCCTGCGTATCCCGGTGGAAAATCAGACCGTTGCCAGGTCGGACAGATGATGGGCTTCCCGGTGTGGGATTCCCCTGCGTCGAAGTAGAGCTGGCCAAAATACGCAACGGCAGGCCGGGTACATGGCAATTCGAATGGCAGGATGGAGTATTCCGG
>CAYWBV010000220.1:0-2799 GCA_964455785.1 uncultured Maribellus sp. | reverse complement strand
ATTACAGCGAATGGAAAAACTTGGGTTTCGGCAGATCGGACAACTTTTGATGATCCCGGGAGCAAGCCTGCGCCGTCGTTTCGGCAATACCCTGCTTACCCGGCTGGGACAGACGTTGGGAACAGTACGCGAGCCTTTGATTCCTATCCAATCTACCCCAATTTATATAGAACGGCTACCCTGTCTTGAGCCCATTCAAACAGCCAGGGGGATTGAAATTGCCCTTGAGCGCCTGTTGGAGATGTTGTGTGAACGCTTTTTCAGAGAAGGGAAAGGTATGCGTACAGGGATTTTTAAAGGTTACCGCATTGACGGGGAGACCGTACAAATTGGTATTGGTACCAACCGTGCATCACGCAATGCGGCACACCTGTTCAAACTTTTCGAACTTAAAATACCGGAACTGGAACCGGAGCCTGGAATAGAACTGTTTACACTGGAAGCCACGTTGGTCGAGGATGTCAGCGAAGTGCAGGAAGCTTTGTGGAACACAGGCTGCAACGACCAAACAGCGATTGCAGAATTATTAGACAACATTGCCGGAAAGGTGGGTATGAAGGCCATTCACCGTTACCTGCCCCAGGAACATAATTGGCCTGAGAACTCCGTAAAGGAAGTTAGTTCGCTGGATGAACAACCCGAAACGGAATGGCGTACCGACCAGCTGCGCCCGCTTCATCTTTTACCTGAACCCGAACCCGTCGAGGTGATGGTTGCACTGCCGGACTATCCGCCACTGCATTTCAGGTACAGAAATAAAATTATCCATGTTACCCGCGCCGACGGTCCTGAGCGTATTGAACAGGAGTGGTGGCTTCAGACCGGACCGCCGAGGGATTATTACCGGGTGGAAGATGAAAACGGGGCACGTTACTGGCTATTTCGGCTGGGCCTGTATGGAAACGAAAAACCGCGGTGGTTTCTCCACGGATTCTTCATTTGAAAAAACAAAAGAAAGATGGATTATACGGAATTACAGGTGACCACGAATTTTTCGTTCCTGCGGGGCGGCTCGCATCCGGAAGAGATTGTGGAACGTGCGGAGGAATTGGGTTACAAGGCTATCGCCGTTACCGACCGCAATACCCTGGCCGGAATTGTCCGTGCACATGTGGCGGCGCGGGATAAAAATATCCGGTTTATTCCCGGGTGCCGCCTCGACCTGCTTGACGGCCCAAGCCTGCTGGCCTATCCAACGGACAAGTCAACTTATTCCAACCTGTCGGCATTACTTGCCGAAGGCAATTTGCGGACTGAAAAAGGGAAATGCCACCTGTACCGGGCTGATGTTTACAAATATGCCGCCGGCATAAAATTTATTGTCGTACCTCCTGAAACTCTCAATGCCGGTTTTGATTTCCCGTCAGAGTTTGTCAAAGTATTGGAAGAGTATAAAGAAGCGCTGGGAAGTAACCTTTACCTTGGGGCAAACTTTTCGTACATGGGGAACGACCATAAAAAACTGTTCCGGCTTTCTCTGCTGGAAACGCGCCTCGGAATTCCCTTAGTAGCGACCAATGATGTTCACTACCATGAGAGGGAGCGTCGGGAATTGCAGGATATTTTGACCTGTATTCGTGAGAAATGTACTATCCATACCGCCGGGTTCAGGCTGCACCAAAACGCTGAGCGTCACTTGAAACCGGTTGAGGAAATGCTGCGTCTTTTCCGGCAATATCCCGAAGCAATATCCCGCACCCAAGAAATCGCAGATGCCTGTCGTTTCTCTCTGGACGAATTAAAATATCTCTATCCGGAAGAAATTACAAGAGAGGGGCGAACACCCATGGAAGAACTTGTTTATCTCACGTGGAAAGGGGCGTATGAGCGTTTCGGCAGCGAAATTCCTGAAAAAATTAAAGCCACCATCGACATGGAACTGGAATTTATCGGAAGGAAAAACTATGCTTCCTATTTCCTGACAGTACATGATTATGTACGGGAAGGCCGGTCGCGGGGAATCCTGTGTCAGGGGCGCGGTTCGGCAGCCAATTCGGTGGTTTGTTACTGCCTTGGCATCACCGCGGTTGACCCTTCGAAATTCAAATTGCTGTTTGCGCGGTTCATGAGCGATGAACGTAACGAGCCGCCCGATATCGATGTGGATTTCGAACATGAACGCCGGGAGGAAATCATGCAGTACATTTATGGAAAGTACGGTCGCGACAGGGCTGGCATTGTGGCAACCGTTACGCAGGTACACTGGAAAGGCGCTGTTCGCGATGTCGGAAAAGCTATGGGTTTGTCAACCGATGCCATTAATGTGCTTTCGAAATCGAAATACGAGTTTACCGAAGACTGGTTCGGTGGAAATGCTCCGGATTCAGCAACCTTCAATTCTCAGGACCCACACCTGCGTAAGGTGGTGGAACTAACCCTGCAATATATCGGTTTTCCCCGGCAATTAGGGCAACACACGGGCGGATTTGTAATTACGCGTGGAAAGCTGCACGAACTGTGCCCTATTCTGAACGCCCGCATGGAAGATCGCACCTGTATTGAATGGAACAAAGACGATATTGAAGCGTTGGGTTTTATGAAAGTCGATGTGCTGGCGCTGGGTATGTTGACCTGTATTCGCAAGGGGTTCGACCTGGCAAAGCGGCATTATAACCTGAGCCTTACTTTGGCCAACATTCCGCAGGACGACCCGAAGGTTTATGAAATGATTGGCCATGCCGACACCCTCGGCGTGTTTCAGATTGAAAGCCGGGCGCAAATGTCGATGCTGCCGCGGCTGCGACCCCGTAACTTCTATGACCTGGTGATTGAAGTGGCTATTGTGAGGCCCGGTCCCAT
>CAYWBV010000219.1:0-6960 GCA_964455785.1 uncultured Maribellus sp. | reverse complement strand
CCGGTGTTATTTGGCATATTTGGCAAGGGCTGCTTCCAGCGCCGGCCCGCGCAATTTCCGTTCTAAAATTATCCCGTTTTCATCGATTAAAAAATTGTCGGGGATTCCTCTGACGCCGTAAATTGCAGCATGTTTCGATTGCCAGTATTTTAAATCGCTGATGTGGTAGGGCCAGGCCAGTTTATCGTCGGCAATACCTTTTTTCCAGGCTTCGGCGGTGCGGTCGAGCGAAACGCTGAAAATGGTAAATCCGCGGCCGTTTACAAACTTTTTATCCTTGTATTTATGATAAGCATTGACGACTGTAGGGTTTTCGCGGCGACACGGCCCGCACCAGGCTGCCCAAAAGTCGAGCAAAACCAGTTTCCCTTTGGTATCGGATAATTTTAAGGTGTCGCCGGCAGGCGAGATTCCAATTAACTCAGGTGCTTTATTTCCGATGTTGATACCGATGGTTTGAGCCTGCGAAATAACGTTTACAAATACCGTCATCGTAATTACCAATATTAATTTCCTCATAATCGATTTTCTTTTTTTCTTATTTGTTTAAAAATATATAATTCATCAAAAGTAACGGTTTATTTGGATCGAAAGTTTAAAGAAGCGCCGACTTGTTTTTTATTTATGCTGAATGTCAGTGTCTTGAAATTTTTGCCCCAAGCTGGTTGAGCCGGAGATCGATGTTTTCGTAACCTCTGTCGATTTGTTCGATATTGTCGATGGTACTTTTCCCTTTGGCCGACATGGCAGCAATCAGCAGGGCAATCCCGGCACGAATGTCGGGCGAAGTCATTTTTGTAGCCCGCAGATGGTGCGTCCTGTCTAACCCGATAACCGTTGCGCGGTGGGGATCGCACAGAATGATTTGGGCGCCCATGTCGATGAGTTTGTCCACAAAAAACAGGCGGCTTTCAAACATTTTCTGATGGATGAGGACACTTCCTTTGGCCTGGGTAGCTACCACAAGGAAAACACTTAACAGGTCGGGCGTAAGTCCTGGCCACGGCGCATCCGAAATGGTCATAATTGATCCGTCGATGTATGATTCTATTTCGTAATGTTCGGTACCTTTTATCAGCAAATCGTCGCCATCCTGTTGAACATTGATGCCTAACCGGCGGAACGAACCGGGTATGATTCCGAGATGTTCCATCCCTACGTTTTTGATGGTAACTTCCGATGCTGTCATGGCGGCAAGCCCGATAAAGCTGCCCACTTCAATCATGTCGGGCAGAATTCTGTGCGAACACCCCGTGAGCGACGTAACCCCGTCGATGGTGAGCAGGTTTGAACCAATCCCCGAAATTTTTGCGCCCATTGAAACCAGCATTTTACAAAGTTGCTGCAGGTAAGGTTCGCAGGCTGCATTATAAATGGTGGTTGTACCTTCGGCTAAAACAGCAGCCATCAGAATGTTGGCTGTCCCGGTAACAGAGGCTTCGTCGAGGAGCATGTAAGTTCCTTTAAGCTTCGGGGCTTCGATGGAAAACCAGTGATTTTCAGCGTCGAAATAAAATTCGGCACCTAATTTTTGAAAGCCGATAAAATGGGTATCAACGCGGCGGCGGCCTATTTTATCACCGCCTGGCTGGGGGATAAACCCTTTTCCGAAACGGGCCAGCAAGGGCCCGATGATCATAATCGAACCCCGCAGGCTGGATGCCTGTTTGGCGTATTCCCGACTTTTTAAATAATCGATATTGATGCTTTCTGCCTTAAAACAGTAGTTTCCCTTTTTTATCCGTTCCACCCCGACGCCCAGTTTTTCCAGAATTTCAATCAGCTTTAACACATCGCTGATTTCAGGGACGTTCTCAACGAAAACATTTTCGTCGGTTAAAAGGGCAGCGCAAATAATTTGCAGCGCTTCGTTTTTTGCTCCCTGTGGTTCAAGGTTTCCGGTAAGTTGATATCCGCCTTCTATCTGAAACGATGACATTACGAAAGCCTTTTAAAAATTAATGTTTTTTGTTCGATTTGTTTTGTCCGCTTTTTTTCTTTTTGGGTTTGCCAAGAATACTTTTTGTTTCAGCGAGTTGAATTTCAGGGCTGACTTTTAGCTTTCCACCTGAAAGTTCCTCCAAATCCATTAATATTTTATCGTCTTCCACGGCGTCCTTATTCCAGGCCAGGTACGACTTTTTCATTTGGTTGGCCAGTTGCTGGATAAGAACATCTTTCTCTTCGTCTTCATAATCGACAATTTTTGCTATCATTTGTTCCATAACCAAGCCGTAATGTTTGTATTTTATACGATTTTGGTTGTAAGGAACACGATTGGGTTTCTCCGTTAAAATATCTGGGGATGGCGGTTCATATGGATAATCAATATCTAATTTGAAATCAGTCATAATAGCGATATGATCCCATAATTTATGATTGAATTCTGCAACATCCCGGAGGTATGGGTACAAGTTTCCCATCACATCGATGATTGTGTTTGCTGCCCGGTTCCGTACTTCCCTGTCCTCGATGGTCATCAGGTGGTCAACCATATTTTGGATATTTCTTCCATATTCCGGCAGCGGTAGTTTTTTTCTTTGTGAATTATAATCCATTTGATGAATTTATGTTGATAAACAGTTAATAACCTGGTAAATTTCTGGTTTGTGCGGATAATTGGTGCAAAACTAATTATTTCCGCTCAATTCACAATTTTTTTGCTATCCTTTTTAAAATCAATGTTAACCCTTTATTTTTAATCTGGCAAATTTCAACAGTAGTTGCTTTTGCCCGGCATTGTGAAAAAATACGGTGGCTTTGGCATTCGGGGGAGTTCCCTCTATTTTGAGAACTTTGCCTTCGCCAAAACGCTGGTGTTCTACGACCATACCCGCCTGAATTTTCTCAGGGTTATCACCCGTAAAGTCATTCTGCGATTTATCCGAACCACTAAGGTGAACGAGTTTATTCCGTAAAAAGTTTTGCGAATCCGGTTTTTTTAACGACAAACCCGGGTTTCGGTTGACCAACTGTCGAACCGGCGAATCGAACAGGAGATCGTTTCTGTCGGCACGTTTGGCCTGTGTTTTTGTAACATCAGCTCCGTCCAGGTATTTTTTGTCCAGCTCTTCAAGGAAACGGCTGGGTGTACAAAAGTCGAGTTTTCCCCAGCGGTACCGTTGATTGGCAAACGAAAACCAGGCATTTTCTTTTGCCCTTGTGAGCGCCACATAAAACAACCTGCGTTCTTCTTCCAGCGCTTCCGGAGTATTCTTTTCGCCCGATTGCGTTGAGGGGAAAAGGTTTTCTTCGAGCCCGACCACAAACACATTTTTAAATTCCAGCCCTTTTGCCGAATGGACGGTCATCAGTGTCACCTTATCACGGTCTTCATCTTTTTCGTTATCCTGGTCGGTGAGCAGCGCCACATCTTCGAGGTAATTTTCCAGGCGGTCGGGCCGATCCTCTTCTTTTGCCGATAAACTGAATTCCTGAATACCGTTCAGTAACTCCTGGATATTTTCGTGTCTGCTCAGTCCTTCCGGAGATTTGTCGTTATACAATTCTTTTAAAATCCCGGTTCCTTCGGCAATAGTTTTGGCGGTTTCAAAGGCTTCTTTCTCCCGGGCAAACAGGCTGAATTTTTGAATGAGGTCAACAAACCCGCCAATTTTGCTGATTGTTCCCTTGTTAAGCGCCGCCGGGTTGTTTTCCGGCAACTCTGTGATTATTTTCCAGATGGAAATCCCGGCATTGGTCGCTTCTGCTTCCAGTTTGGCAAGGGTGGTGTCGCCAATTCCGCGCGCCGGAAAGTTGATGATCCGTTTTAGCGCTTCGTTATCGTCGGGGTTAATCAGCATACGGAAATAGGCCAGTAAATCTTTTATCTCCTTTCGCTGGTAGAAACTTAACCCGCCGTAAATTTTATAGGGAATGTTCCTTTTGCGCAAGGCCTCCTCAAAAATTCGCGACTGCGCGTTGGTGCGGTATAAAATGGCATAATCGAGGTTTTTGTAGTGGTCGCGTAACTGAGTTTGTGCAATTTCCTGGGCTACGAGGAACCCTTCCTCGTTGTCGGTGAGCGCCGAAATCACTTTTATGGGTTTCCCTGGTTCCAGTTCAGAAAAAACCGTTTTCGGAATTTGTTTTTTGTTGTTGGCAATAATACTGTTGGCGGCGTTTACGATGGTTTGTGTAGAACGGTAATTCTGTTCCAGTTTAAAAACTTTGTGTTCGGGGTAATCGTTTCTGAAATTGAGGATATTTTCAATACGTGCCCCCCTGAAAGAGTAAATACTTTGTGCATCGTCGCCCACTACACAAATGTTTTTGTGGCGGGCAGCCAGTTTTTTTATAATGAGGTACTGAGCGTAATTGGTATCCTGGTACTCGTCAACCAAAACATAATCGAAACGGTTTTGATAGTTGGCGAGCACTTCCGGAAAATCGCGGAACAACAGGTTTGTTTTCAGCAAAAGATCATCAAAATCCATCGCTCCCGAAAGAAAACAGCGTTTGGTATATTCCCGGTAAATTTCTGCGATAGCCGGCATGCGCATATTTTTGTCGGCCTGCCTGATTTCAACGTTTTCAGCATAAACGTTGGGAGTTATCAGGTTGTTTTTTGCCATTGAAATGCGGCCTGCCACAGCGCCGGGTCTGTAGGTTTTTTCGTCTAACTGAAAACTTTTAATGATGGTTTTAATCAGGCTTTTGCTGTCGGCGCTGTCGTAAACGGTAAAATTGGCGGGGTATCCCAGCACTTCGTGTTCGATGCGTAAAATCCGTGCAAAAATGGAATGGAAAGTTCCCATCCAAAGGTAACGGGCGGCTTTTTCGCCCACAACCGCAGCAATCCGCTCTTTCATTTCGCGGGCAGCTTTGTTGGTAAACGTTAAAGCCAGGATGGTTGACGGACGCGCGCCCTGTTTCAGCAGGTGTGCAATCCGGTAGGTGAGTACGCGGGTTTTGCCCGAGCCCGCCCCGGCAATCACAAGCGCCGGGCCTTCGGTGGAAAGTACGGCATCCTTTTGAGATTTATTTAATTCACTGAGGTAATCGAACACAATATTTTATTTGCTGGTTTGTAAAAAACAAAAGTATATGTTGTTCTATGTTTTTCAGGATTTTCTTCCATGCATTTATCAACAAAATTTCTGATCTGCTGAAAATAAGGATTTGAACAGGATTTTTGCCACCTTCCGGGCAATTTAATAAAAATTATACGTTAATATTGTATCTCAAAGTACGATGTGTTTATGAAGGGAAAAAGTAGTATAGCCATTTTGATTTTTTCGCTGTTCGTAATGATTTCAACCGGTTTGCAGGCACAGTTAACGGCTCCCGGTTCCACAGGTTCAGATAAAACAAACTATCCCGTTTTCCCGGGAACCGACGATATTTATGTTTTCTGTACAACCACGGAAACGGAAGAGACAGGCGCGCTGCTGGCTACAACTGCCCTGCAGGGAACCAAAACTTTTTTATGGGAAAAATACAACCCTGCCACAGCTTCGTTTGACTTTTATTTTTCAGAAAGTTCCGACTCGCCAACTTCCACTCGTTCCGGGCTGGGCGACGGTTGTTACCGGGTTACGATCACCCTTGGCGGAACAACGGAAGTTTACCGCGCCTGGGTTTTTAACAACTGGATTACGGCCAGCGGTGTTGTGGAAGATTCAAACTGCGAATCGTTCAAACTGACAGGCACTTTTTCTACCGGCATTTTGAATTATTACGATTTGGCAAACAATACCCAACTGGAGGTTTTTAAAGATATGAAGGTGCAGTGGAAAGAAGGCGAATCGATTATTGCTGCTGTACAAAATCCGCAGATTTACGATCCACCGGCAAAAAATACCGACTACATTTTTAGGGTTTACGATAAGTTTGGTTGTGAATATGCCGCAACGGTTACTTATGAATCGATAGTTACCAAAGCGTCTTTTACGATGGATGCAGACTGGACAGCAACCGACAAAACGGTGGGGGAAGCGCCTCTGGAAGTTACTTTTACCAATACTTCAGAAAACGGCGACCCGAATGGTTTCGAGTGGTTCTTTTTCCGCGATTTGGACGAGATTAAGGAAGAATCGGGAAATACACAGGCGCCCATCGACAGTTTTATGGTAATTGCCTACGATCAGAACCCGGTTTACACGTACGAAAATACCGGAACCTACATGGTAAAACTGGTTTCGAAAAAAGTTTCTGAAGATTTTACCTGTACCGATACATTTTACCTTGACGATTACATTTATGTGGATTCTTCGTTTGTGCACGCGCCCAATGTTTTTACGCCCAACGGCGACGGTGTGAACGATGTATTCGGGGTAAAATTCACCTCGATGAAAAGTATGAAAATTACGATTGTAAACCGGTGGGGCAAAAAGGTTCATTTCTGGGAAAAATCGGATATCCGCGGCTTCAATGACTCATACGAAGAGATGGTTTGGGACGGAAAAATAGGTAGTCGTTTCGCCAGTCCGGGAGTTTATTATTATGTGGTTGAAGGAATTGGACGCGACGATAAAAAACGAAGGGCGCACGGTTTTGTCCATCTTTTCAGGGAGAAGGACTGACAAACGGGGAGAAAACGAGTTAACCGCCAAAACAGCCTTTTTCTGTTTAATTCCACAGAAATCGCTATTGCTCGTTCGATTTCGTTTTTTAAGGTTGCACCGGTGTTTGGCTGAGGTGTTGAATAAGCAGATCGTAAAATTCTTCACAATTGTTTTCTGAAATTTCAAAAATAAAATGCGGATTCAGGTTCCATTTTTGGATAACATGGTAAACCACTTCCTTTCTCACTGAAAGCAAAACCGGACATTTTGAAAGCCGGGTAAAATGCCTGAGTGTTTCGGCCCAGCCGCCGCCCTGTAGTTCGAGTTTCCCGATTTCGTCCATAATAATCAGTTTTGAATGTGCGATTGAGTGGCTGCGCAAGGCCTCCTTTCCTAGTTTTAATCCTTCGGGATAAATAAAAAACCGGCCAATTTTTTCCTGCGATTCGTACCC
>CAYWBV010000218.1:0-6983 GCA_964455785.1 uncultured Maribellus sp. | reverse complement strand
TTTTTCCGCTCAAAACACTTATCCTGAGAAATTTAAACCCATATGAATCGGTTGGAACAAACTCCTGCTCCCCACTTTTTGAAGTATATAAACAGGACGCGCCATACGTTTCACCAACCTGCATGCTATCGCCGGTATAACCTACTTCGAATTGAATTACAACTCCTTCTTCTGCCTCAAATTTTATCTTCGGAAAGCCCTGTATCATTTCATTGGCGCGGATAATGTACGATTGTCCGGCTTTTAATTCAACAGGCAGTTTGTCTTTGTTCAGCGGCTGCCAGCCCATTTCTTTTTCGGCCAGCAGCGGAATAGTACGGGGCGTAAATTTTCCCCACTGGTTTCCGTCAACCGATATGGCTGTTGCCCAGCGGGAATCGTCGTATTCAACCTGGTTCCAGTCGCCGTCGTCAAGCCGCGCGTCGATCCGGTCGCAAACGAAACCCCAGTTTTGAACCTGCGGAAGAAAACGGGTTTTGTTGTTCCATCGCCAGGAAGTGTCGGTCCAAACAGTATGTGTTCTCCCTGAGGATACTTTTATTTCCAGCCCAGCCGCCAGTCCCGGTACATGATCCATCATTTTCCCGTTACTGCCGTGCGACATCACCATTACAACGACGGCATTTTTACCTTGATTCAGGAATGAAGTTATCTCTTTTGAATCAAACGAAGGGGCAACCGGATCGAAACGGCAGGGGCCGCGCAACACTTCCGTGCCGTTAATCCAAAGGATGTATTTTGTGTCGGCAAAAATATGGAAGGTTGCCATTTCAATGCTACCAAGGTCAACTGTTTTCCTAAAAACTGTAAATTCCGGTGTTTTGTTGTCGGGCCCGATCCAGATCATTTTCGACTGAAGTTCTGAAGCTACATCCGAAACCTTTTGTGCCCCTGCTGTAAAACCCACTAAAAGCAATAGAAAAAACGAAACCCGAAACAATCCTGTTTTTTGTAACATATTCTTAATTTTAAATGATTAACAATAGATCGCCTTTGGCAGCTCCCTGGAACACATAGCAGGTTTGTTTATAATTCATTGTCTGGCCTTGGCGAGATGACTGCGTCAAATACTATAAAATATTAAATAATGAATGGTCGTGTTTAATAAATGCTTCGGCGTATTTACAGTTGGCCTGCATCCCGCGGAATATTTCCATTTTTTCGTGAAATTCGCTGTAAACCCACTCCATTTTCTGGCTCACATGGGCAAAACAGGCGGCGTGTTTTTTTTCAATCACCGAAGTTATATCGACGAAGTTGGTTGGGGCAAAATTCTGGGTTTGTCCGCCCGACTCCACTTCGAAATAGTAAAGGGCAAAACGTTTATCCAGGTTTTTCCAGGCGTCGTAAACCAGCGCGGAACAAATCCGGTGGTCGCGGTGATCGTCAACCGGCCAGTGGGTAATTACCACATCAGGATTTTCGGTTTTCAGCAGTTCGTACATTTCCTGGTAACGGGCAGCAGTAATCTCGCAACTTCCGTCAATCTGACTGAAGAAAATGGCTTTGGCATTCATAATTTTACAGGCTTCCAGCGCTTCGTTCGTACGGATCATCGCGGCCTCATCGTAGGTTTCCCCCTGAATTCCGGCTTCGCCCCGGGTTAAATATGCCGAAACCACTTCGTGTCCCTGCTGTGCCAGCAAAATCATGGTTCCGCCACAACCGGTTTCGGGGTCGTCGGGATGGGCGCCGACCACCACAATTTTCAATTTTTTAACCGGCTCTCCGTTTTCGGCAGCCAGAGGGAATCCCGCCATGCCCAATGCAGCCGCTCCCGACATTTTTAATACATTTCGTCTCGATATTTTTTCCATTTTGATTTGATTTAGCGGTTCCTATTTCCTGAAAAGTTGATACTGATTAAATTATCTTCCGGCGAAATCCGGAAAACAATCCCTTCGCCGGGTTGCGAGAACGTACCTTTTTCGGCAGTCACCGAATAATCCATCTCTTTAAACCGGGCATCAATCTGGTTTTTCCCAATCTTTTCAAAAGGCAATTTTGCCTGGGTGTCAACGGATAAATCCAGAAACCAGTCCACCGGTACTTTTCCTTCCAATTTCATGGTTATCCCGCATTCGTCCATTTCGAAAATCATATTTGCCTCAACCGACTGGAGCGGCCAGGTGATGAGCAGTTTCCCGGCAGAAGTTTCTTCCACAACCGGATCGTTGCCGGCAAGCAAAATTTCGTTTCCATCAACCATCGCTTTTAACCGCAGTCCGGCAATATTTTCTGGAGAACTCCAGGAATATCCATCGATAAGAGGAAGGGTATAAAACAAACACTGGTTCGACGTTCCTTTTGTTGTAAGATAGTCGGACTGTAAATTTTCGTTGAACAGATGGATGTCGCGGAAACGCAGGGCGCCGTTTTCCCACAGCAGGTTGACCCGGTAAAACCGGCTGTTAAACCACACTGTTTTATTGTCGCTCCCTTTCAAATCGTTGGTTACTGTCACCGAAGTGGCAGGCGTGGTTTTGTAACGTTCGCGAAACCAGTTCCCGGAAGTAGCCAGCGTTTCAACCCTAACTTTTTGTTCATTTCTCAACGCGGCAATCAGTGGCAATTGAATTTCGAATCCTTTCGACATTTGCTCCCAGGTAAATGAATTTTCCTGTCCCACCTGAACATAGGCAAATTCCATGCATTCGCCCCCGACAAACTCGTTGAAATACCAGTTAACCCAGGTTGAGTCGCCGCCGCCGTACCGGTAAACAGGTTCAAGAGTTACCACACCCTGATGGCTGGTCCCCAATCCATTGTCGTACTGACGGACCGGATCGCTCCCCAGCATACGAAAAACCGGCACATTAATCTGGTTTTCCACGTTTTGTGCGGGCATGTAGGCATTCTTTTTACTGGGATAATACGCCTGGTTCCAGTAGCCGCCCCACAACGTATAACCATCGGTCCCAATCTGATCCTTACAATTGCACGAAGCAATAATCCCGTATTTTTCTGCCATGTAATTCAGTGTGTGGGCATCGATGAACCACGAACCAACCGATTTTGGATAATAGCCGAAAATCTGTTTGAAATCGGCCATATACACATCCACCAATTTTTCGCGTTCTCCAGGAGTATAACCCACTGAAAAACCCACATGCGCGTGCCAGTCCCACGGGTAACGGCCGCGCCATTTTAATCCGGCATTTTCGCATAAAGGTTGTGGAATTTCCCACCAGCCCCCAATTTCGAACGAACTGTCGGGAAGGCTTTTCAGCAGTTGCTGGTAACGCGCATCCAGCAGCGCGTCGTACTGCAACAGAAAAGTACCACCCAGTCCATACTGGTTCATCATTTCAACCTGTTTGACCACGGTCTGGTAAAGCACATCCTCTGTGACTTTTTCGTCGCGGGGCTCCAGCAGGCGTATAAAATTAATGATGTTGACGATGCGGGGCTTTTCGCCCGCTTCTTGGGTTATTTTTTGTTCCTTCACCTGAGGGGTGCAGGCAACAGATAAAATCAAAGCAAATATTCCGAAAAACGGCAAAATTGTATTCTTTATCGATTTAATTTTTATGACACTTTCATTCATTATATTACTTTTAAAATATTGACTATCAGAAATAATAACTAAATTTTTAAAACTATTCGTTTCCCCTGCTCAACTATTCTTATTTATGTATTGTTCTTTTCCCTTTTTCATATACAACCAAACAGCATCGACCCAAGACTGCACCCTTTCTTTTTCAAGCTCATTTTGTGCTTTTTCCTGAGCATCGGTTATCAGCGATTCCAAACGGGCCATCACTTCATCGGTACCCAGGTATTTCCAGGCCAATTCCTCTGTTTGATGATATTGCTGATCGAGTGTACTGATTTCCAAAGGATAATTTGCCGGATTGTTATATACCTCTTCAATAACAGTGTAAAATTTTTTCATTGGCTCTGAGGCGCTGCCAAAATAGGTTTGGAAAAACTCGCCGAGCAATTGATCCGGGTCCAGTTCCGGATTATCATACATTTTCATTGTCAAATAGTAATCAACCTGTTCTCCAACCCCACAAAGAAAAACTCCCCTGATCTTGTCGCGTGCATACATTTTTATCTGATCGGACAACAGATGGGCACTGAATCCGGGAAACACGTTAAAATTCAGAATATCGCCGGTTTCAGTAGGGAAACAGTAGTAATTCCAAAGGAATACAGGGCGGTTGCTTTTTTTACTTTCAGCAATCCAATCATTATAAAAGGCCATTTCATTTTCCTTTATTTTTGTTGCCCAACCATAATGGCGGGCATGTAAGCAGGGCGCTACCGAGATATTGTCTTCCAGTTTCAGATTTTCCGGAAAGTATGCATAATTCCAGTAAGCCAGGGCTGCAATTTTTTTATCCGGATGGGTTTCTTTTACTTTTTTGGCAACTTCATTGATGAAATTCCAGATATAACGGGTCGATGTCCCATTGCTAAAATGACTACCTCTCCTATTGTTCTTATCAAGTTCCAGAAGTTTTCTGCAATTATCACATTGGCACCAATTTTCATTGTCGTGGGGAACCAGTGCAAAATAATCGCCAAATGCCACCTGTCGTCCAACAGGCGGGTTCCCGTCGAAATAATTGCAGGCATCCTGTGCAACCAAAGCAATTAATTCCTGATTTGTATAGCATAACTGTCGCTGGCCATCAACCGGACCTTTTGCAAAAATATCCGGCCGGTAAGATTCATGAAGTTCAGATTCTTCTTTGCTGCGGGTTAAAAACCGTTCTTCGTAACTGCCGAATGAGTGGTTACACTGCCATTTTTCACCGCCAGCCCTCATCCGTCTAAGAAAAAGCTGGTTCATATCATTCGTGGCATTAAAGTTTTGTTTCGTCATTATCGTACCACCGATATCAGTTCCAAACCGGTATTTTAAAACAGGAGAACGCCGTATTTCTGTTGCCGGAAATATCAATTTTTCAGATTGAGGAATAACCACATTTTTTGGATGAGGCCCGTACCAGCGTACCCCTGTAAAACGTTCAAGAAAATCGTAAACAGCGTAACAAGTTCCCTGTTGGTCAAAAGGCGAAGGCAGTTCAATCTTCGAACCTGCTTCTTCCCCTGTTGCCATCGCATAGTCAATGACTGTTTTATCCGTTAGATGTTCGGTGATTTCATCTGACCTGTCATTACCTGCCAGCACAATGTATTTACTGGTAATTTGGATAAGGTATTCCTGTTCATCAAACAGGCTGTCTGAAATATTTAGTTTTCGTGTAAAATCGCTTTCACCGATACAAACTGGAATTTTATCCTCAGGCAAATCCCCATAAATTACAGGAATTTCAGCGCCGGTAATTTTTTTTAAATGAAACTGGAATTCAGTCGCGGCAAACCGGGCCGAAAGCGTGGGATGTTCGTCCATCAGGATACATACATCTTTGATATTTTTCTGATTGATAACAAAATGGCGGTTATCGAACTGGCATGAGCAGAAACAGTAAACACAAAATACAAACACAACTATCCTTTTCATTTTTTACCTGTTATTTTAAAATAAACCATGTATAACTATTTGCAGGAATTGAAACTGGAAGCGAAACAACATAATCCCTGCTGATTGGGCAGATTTTCATTTTCCCGTCTTTTTCCCCGATTTTTACTTTTTCGGAAAGCCCGGTATAATAAACAGGAATTTCAATTTCTTTTTGAATAGGAACACTGAGTGGATTAAAAAGCATCAGTAAACCTTTTTCTTCGCCGGCAGGGTTCACGTGCAGGAAGCCGTCCCAGTCGCGGCCATCGGCACGGCGCAGGTGAATCAAATCGGAATTCAGAATTTCACGATGTTTTTTATACCAATCGATTGTTCTAATGACCAATTGTTTGGTTTCTTCCGTATCGTAAAGTCGCGGGCCGCGATAACATGCCTGGACACCAGCCCCATAATACTGGACCATAAGCTGTTCGTAGTCATTCAGATGTTCGGAAAGTGGTTCCAGTACCGCTTCTTCGCCTCCGCCGTGATACCGGGTCAAAGGGACAAAGCCCCAGCCCATTGAAGGGGTCATTTCCCATGTTCCGTCAAAAATATTCTGGCGATTTAATATTTTCTGCTGATCGCGGGGAAGCGAGAAATTTACTTCCCGGTATCCAAGCGCGGTTTTGTGCGTACCATCCAAAAAATACCAGTCGGGGGCATTCACATAAATCCCATTTTCGTTACACCACCGATAAAGCGCTTTTTGCATTTCCATTTGTTTCCATTGCGAATCGCCCAATCCGGAATGTCCGGGATGAGTTACAGAGGCGCAAACATCACCCGGATAGGGGCCATCATTCTCAAAAATATCGAAGCCGGTTTCCTTCATAAAATATTTTAGTTTTTCAACATAGGCCAGCCCCCATTTACTTCCCAAACACGGAGCATGGCCAAAAAAAGCAGCGGCATCGGGTTTGCCGGTTACCGGATCAATTACATCGTCTTCGTCGCTGATACGGCGGGAACTGAACAGGGAATAACCACCGATTTTTATTCCATTTTCATGGGCTAGCCGGGTCAGTTCCTTCCACTTTTCGATATTGGCTTTTGTAGTATCTTCCATATTACAATGGCTCCCAAAGCTCAGGATTAACGCTTCGTAACCCGTGGCGGCACACTGAGAAACCGCATTTTTCACCTCTTCGTCGTTTTTGCTTACCAGGTGCATAAAAATCGGATTCTGACTGGTCCAGGGAGCTACCGTGCGATACATTTTACGGATGGCAAGGCCGCGCCGTTCACGGTCGTAACTATCCATCAGCAATTCGTGAGTCCGCACTGAATTAAAACTTTCGCCGGGAGAAAGCGCTACGGCAGTAACTTTTTCAGGATATACTTCCAGTAAACATGGAGTTTGAAAATTGTAATTGACCTGCGAAGTATAGGCAGAATCGGTTTTCCAATGTGTTGTCTGGTCGCTGATATCATAGCGCATCGCGTTATTAAAAGCATAATTGGTTTCCACATAAATACCATGTTGCTTTTTCATTTCTTCGGAAGA
>CAYWBV010000217.1:0-6991 GCA_964455785.1 uncultured Maribellus sp. | reverse complement strand
AAAAACGGGATGTGAACCTTACTTTGATTGCACAAAAATAGCATAAAGTAGTATTGAATCAGCTTTGGAAATGCTATTGATAATGTTAAAAAGACTTGTTTAAAAACATACTGGATAATTGTTACTGATTGCTGATTATTTGCCCTTTGCTTCTTGCTCTCTGTCTTTTACCTTTCTGCTTTTTCCTTGCCACGTTCCACCTTCTTCGTTTGTCCCGGTGAAAACACACTATAATATTTATCCATTCACATTAACCGGGAAGGAGGGGTTTTTACAACTCAACCTACAAAAACGAACGATTAAAATCTCTCCAGTATTCAGTTTTGAAACTCCGACATTCCCTGATTTTTAGACCAAGCAAACTGATCAAAACAGAGTGTAAAATTTTAGCTTTTTGATTTTAATAAGGGTATAAAATCCACATCGAAGCAAATTTGTAATCAGTACCTTAACCTTTAACTAAAATATTCAGGTCGGTTAACCGGGGCAGCGATTAACGATTTCCACCGGCGGGAGAAATTTTATATCAAACAATACAAAAATAAATCTGATCAATCTCAATCAATCCTTCAGTCCCTCCATATTCCTGTGAAACTCATCTTTGTGTGTTTTGCCAACTTCGGCGTAATGTGTGATTCCTTCGCGCTCGACGATTCGGGTAAATTTTGCGTAGGAACCGTCATAAACTGCCAGTTCAGGCGATTGTCTGCATTTCAGGTAAAGAACCGGCAGTTCAGCCATCTCCACACGGCGCAGAATTTCAGTCGTTTCAGCTACTTTTTCCGCTTCCCGGAAAATAGCTTCGGCATCGCTGACAAAATTTCCCGAAAAAAGAACATCGTCGGGCTGTAACCCAAGGTGGATGTGCGTTACGGGTGTGACGCGGTTGTGCAGAAAATCGAAATACCGGCGCACATACTGACCGGCCCGGCCGTAATATCCGTACATAAAATCGTTAATTACCTTTTCAACGTCGCATTCAGGATTCCACAACAGTTTTGAAATCAGGTAAGCCCGCAGTTCGGCAAATTCACCTCCCCTGCTTTGATAGGCAGCCTGCTCCATTATCCCGATGGATTTGTTGTCGCGTAATGTTTTAATGTTCGGCTGAAGTACATAAAAATTGGGATAGGGCATGATGTAATGGCTGAAATTCACCACATAATCCCAAATATAAAGATGTGGCGAAATGGCTGCCCATCCTTTCAGGTCTTCCACAAATGACCGGTTTTCGGTGCAGGTTTGAAAATCGTGCGAAAAACAACATTCGATACTGCAGAGCCTGACGACCACATTTTTACGGGGTTTGATATTTTTGGGCGGTGTCCGGGTGTACTGGTAAGCCAGCGTTCCAATAAATTTATCCGGAAACTCTTTTTCAACGGCCTCTGCAACCTGATTGACAAACCAGATAACCGGGCCGGATTCGCTTCCTTCTTTTTGGGCAAGCGCCTGGCATTTCTCACACTGACAGGGATTTCTCCAGTCGTTTTGTGACACCGAATAAATTAAATATTCCGGATTCTCGCGGATGGTCTTTTTAATTCTTTCAGTTATAATTTTCAAAACATCGGGATTGGTCAGACAAAGCTGTGCATGGTCGTAAATCCGTTTCCCGTCAATCAAACTGTAATATTCAGGATGTTTATCGTAAAATTCTTCGGGTGGCATCAACGGATAAAAGGTATGCACCGACCAGTAATTTTCTGTTCCGCCCGGCTGTGGTGTAATTTTGTTAAAACCAAGTGTGCCGTTCATTTTGTTTCGGGCCGCCCAAATCGGGTCGAATGCTTCGAAATAGAAATCGTTTCTCACCCTTATTCCCGGTTTTTCAGTGTGATACAGTTTTTCAAAGGTGTATTCCATCTTTTCCGGCGTTACCGCAACCGAAGGAGTGTACCAGCGGCATCCCAGTTCATTTTCCAGAAACGACATCACCCCGTACATGGTTCCCCGGTCACTTCCTCCATAAATGATAATATCGGGCCCATCATTATAATACCGGAACGATTCGTCGCCGGGTTCCGGTTTTTCCACATCTCCTTTTTGTTTTACTTGTTCGTGAAAACCGATAAGAATTTTAGGCCCCGTATAAGACGAGTTTAGCGTCTCAACAGGGATTTTTACATTGCCGACTTTCCCGATCCATTGCTGTAATTCGTTTGCCGCCCACCTTTCCGATTCGGAAGCATCGGCAGCCAGCATAATTCTGTAACTGGATTTGCCTCCGGAAAATAGGGAATAGGTTTCGCGCTTCCCGGCGTTAAACTTAATTTCCTGTTCCAGTATGTCCCCCGATTTCAGAGTGGTTTTCAAATTCAGCAAATACCCCTGGTAATTTTCTGTAGGTAAATGAAGAAGTCCGGTAAATTTTTGCTGCCGGTTTTCTTTTGAAATTTGTTCCTTTTTTTCTGAATACAGTTCGATTTCAGTATGATCAACAAACTGACGCAGGACGTTTTCGGAATAACCCGATTGAAGCAGAGCGGCGCCATCAGTTTGCGGTGAAACAAAAAACAGGTTTCCGTTACGATTCAACGCGGAAACAGTAAACGGGAGAAAACGGGCGCAAAATCCCCACGAACCTCCTCGTTCTTCCACCTTTATCAACAGGGTATTTTTACCTTTTTTCAGGATAACCGGAATCAGGTCGTCATCGGCAGAAAGTCCCCGTTCAGTAGGAACATCCAGAATCTGTTCGCCATTGAGCCACACCCGGCATCCGTCGTTGCTGCCCAGCGCCAAAATTTTTGTCTGAGTCTCCTGTGATTCAAATTCGGTATAACCGTATGCCAGAACCAGTGACTCCCCGGAAAGCGCCTGATCGAGATTGACCACCGAATCGGGCGAGTGAAAAGCGATACAGCGGGTTTTTCCTCCGGCATATTTTAAAACAGAATTCTCCTTCAGGTTGGGATTTGATTCGCCGCCCGACGATTGAAGATAGTCGGTTTCGAATCCCGAAATATGTTTCCACTGCCCCGAAGTTTCGTTTTTCTTTTCCAGCGGGATTGGGCCAACCAGCAGCCAGCTTTGCAGCCATTCTCCTGAATCGGCGGTTTGAACCGGCAGTGTCTGTGTTTTTACAGAACACAGTGTTGTCATTATCAAAACAAAAAGATAAAATGCCTTGCTTTTCATAACTGCTTATTTTATTGTTTTTTTATGATCCAGATTTCAGCTACCTGCGCCCCACGTTCGCCTTCGCCGCACGTCCATTTGAAGATCACTTTTCCATCTTTTAGAGCTTCTTCCGGAACCGGAAATTCGTGGATTGGCTGAATCCCGGTTTGCAGAAAGTCGTGCACGGGAATGTCGTCGGCATCCATTTTCATTTTTGAACGGAAACGCCCGGTGTACGCCACGCGGATAGTGTAACTGCTTTTCGGGTCCAGATAGTCGTATTCGATTTCCAGCGGCTGGTCGTAAAGCGCGGTCACCTGGTTCATCCATTCAATGGGGCACGCCTGCCCGTCGAACCCGCTCGCTGTCACTTCATGCACCCATTCCTGGCCCTGTAACCCGATTCCAAAACTTACCCGCGGAGTCAGTAAGTTGCCCGGATCTTTTTGGTAGCTTGTGTGAAACTTTACTTTTGCCCAACTGAGCGGTGAGCCAAAATTGTCGTAAAAGCCTGCGGGCCCCGGATTGTTTCGCTGAAGTATCTTATCAATTTCTTCCAGCCGCTGTTTTTTTTCCTTTATTTTTTCGATGGAAGTCAGCTTGTCCATCAGCCATACCGCGTTATTCAGTGGGACGTCGATGTTATCGATAAAGTTCCCGCGCCCTGCAGCGGCTGCATGTTTTTCAACTGTCAACTGGGCCCCGATACTTTTGAAAAGCGAATCAGCCAGTCCGATACAGCGGTCTCTCAGTTCAGTCCAAACCTGTGGTTTTCCGGTATTAAGTAAAATTTCTTTCGCCTGCGTAATGGCGGTTTGACTGCCGCTTTTGTGTGCATACGTCAACAGTTCGGTTGCTTTTTCTTCAAGTTCGGTTTCATAAACCAGGCGGCGATAAATGTACGCATCGTAGTAAGCCCTGATTAATCCCATTTGAAAGCGGAAATTTCCCATAACTTTCGGTGAGGCATTTTTCTCCATTTCCTGCCATTGCCGGAGTGTGGTTGTCACGCCGGTGTTGATTAACAGCGGTCCCTGGATGTTCCGTTCCAGTGCCAACATCCCTTGGGCAACCGGTTCTGTAAAATCGGGCCCGATAAAATAACGGGCATAATCCCGAAGCGTTTCGACGACCGGTGTCTCCGGATCCCAGTCCTGATCGCTCCAGATGATTTTGTTCACGTCATCGTTGGTCCCTTCCGAATAGCTGATACTTCCCTGTGCAAACTCATCAAAAGTATTATGAATCATCTTTTCATCTATTGGCCGCGGGTTGATACACTCGCGCCCCAGAGTGACGGCATAAGCCAAATCCCAGTTAGGGATCGGGTACTGGCAGCTCAGACTGTGCGTGATATCGGGGTACCGGCGGATAGGAATGCCGGGATTGATCATTTTGCGAATCTCTTCGATGGGCATTTTTATCCACGGACCGAAGACCACACCGCCCAACCACGGATATTCGCGGTTGACGTGTTGGTAAAAAGCATCGAACCATTCCTGCGTGGGACGAAATACCTGCGGAGAGACCCATATTTTCGCATGTGGATGATACTGGTGCAGTATTTCGGCTTCTTTAGCGAGCCATTCAAAAAGAATATCGGGTTCCAGATCGCCGGGGTCGCCACCGGGAACAAAAAGAGCGTCCAGCCGCGGAATAGCTTTAAAAACCTCGTGGCGTTCGGCTATCTCTTTCCGGAGTGAATCAGGATGCGAATAATCTTTTCCCATGTTCGGGTACCACATCCAGACGTCCATTCCATACGAATCGCATATTTTCGACTGCTCTGCCGCCATTTGTATCGCAGGTAGCAGCATGTGGTTGTTGGTAAAATCATCGTCGGTGCGGGGTGGCATAATTTCGATACTGTTGGCGCCGAAAATGGCGAGGTCGCGGATGTACTGGTCAAACTGACTGACCGACCAGGCATCGTACGAATTGGTTTTGGGACGATATCCCAACTGGTGCCCGCGAATGGGGTAAGCCGGCGACGACGCAATGGCTAAATCTCCGGGCAGCAGAATCTCGCCTTCGCGCATTTCCATAGTCCGCAACAATTTACCTATCCCGTACAAAATTCCTCGTGTGTCGTGGCCAACAACCAAAACAACATTCTGCTTTTTGGGAGCCACAATTTTATATCCTTCTGCTTTTATGGAAGGAAGATCGGACAGCGCTTTTTGATATTCATCCGGAAACTTTCCGGCTGCTCCTTCAAGACCAATCACAATAACGGCTTGTCCTTCGCGGGGCCATTTTTTTACCACCTGCAACAGAATGCCGCTGCGTTTTTCCACTTCTTCCTGTAAAACAGTAACCGACTTCTGAATAAGTTGATCCTTGTTTTCAAAACAAACTATTTTTGAACCCGACAAGTCGAGCGATTGCGAAAAGCCGGGGTTTGTGAGGAGAAGAATAAAAAAGAGGGCGATAAAATGTAATTTGTATTGGTTCCGCATCATCGTTTTAGTTTTAAAAATTTCAGAAAATATAAAGAAATAAAAATTGATAGTCAGATGCTTCGTGAATTTTATAAAAAACAGATAGAGAATTGATTCTCTCCCAAAAAAAGGGAAGACAACATTTTTTTGGGGAACTGGGAAAATTTAATGTGAATGGAACAAAATTGAAGTATAATAATGGGTTACAAAGCTGTTCCTTTGAGCTAAGCCAAATCATTTTTGTAAATTTGACAACTGCGGTTCGCTGGTAACATTTTAAATACAGGCAAATGAAAATTATTTTAAAACTATTGGTTGCAGCGCTGATGCTGTTCATTGGTTATTTTTTAATCCGGAGTTATTCCAACATGAAAGATACTCACCGGGGATACAGCGCTGATTTGAATGTCGGTAACACCAATGTGGCGCTTCTGAAAGCAGGTTTTGCCGCTGTTCCCATCACCCCGGAGGTGCCGGATCGCTGGGAGGATAAAAACGGCGACGCAAAGTATAACCCGAAAGATGGTGACACATTTACCGATGGAAACGGGAACGGTGTTTTTGACCCGGTGTGGATTGCCGGCTTCAGTAACAGCAAACCTGCCAATGGAATTCACGACGATACCTGGGCGCGTACCATGATTATCGACGACGGAAAAACTCGTCTGGCCATTGTAGCGCTCGATGCCATCGGGTTGATGAACGACGATGTGGTGGATGTGCGGAAAATGATTCCTGCAGAAGCCGGAATAACTTATACCATAATTACCTCCACGCATACCCACGAAGGCCCTGATCTGCTGGGATTGTGGGGTAAGACGCCGTTCAAAAGCGGAGTCGGTAAAGAGTACATGCAGTTGGTAAAGGAGCAGATTGTAAAGTCGGTGGCAGAGTCCGTTAACCAGATGCGCCCGGCGCGGCTCGAGCTTTCGGAAGATTTGACCGGCGCCGCAACTTTGGTAAAAGATACCCGCCAGCCGCAGGTCTTTGATTCGGGCCTGCGAATGATAAAGGCCGTTGATGCCGAAAACGGGAATACGCTCGGAAGTCTGGTGGCCTGGGGGAATCACCCTGAAACATTGTGGAGCAAAAACCTGCTGGTCTCTTCAGATTTCCCTCATTTTGTGAGGGAGGGAGTTGAAAAGGGCGTATATTTTGCCGACAGCCTGAAAAAACCGGGAATCGGCGGGGTGGCGCTTTATGTCAGCGGTGCATTGGGCGGACTGATGTGTACACACCCGTCTCTCGCCGTAAAAGACCCGTTTTCCGGAGAGGAGTTTGCCGAACCGTCGTTTGAAAAGGCCGCTGCCGAAGGAAAACACCTCTCGCTGCTGGCGCTGGAAGCCATGGAAAACCCTGCGGAGGTGATTGATTCGGCAACAATCTCGCTGGTGGTACGCACCATTCAACTGCCCATCAAAAATAAC
>CAYWBV010000216.1:0-7006 GCA_964455785.1 uncultured Maribellus sp. | reverse complement strand
AAATAGCAGAAAACTCTGTGATTTCTCCATTGGATTACCATTTTCGGTAAAGAATGTTTATCCGACCTGAAAAAAATGTTCCAAGTACTTTTTTTATTAAGCTAATTATTTTACATTTGAAATCAACTAGCTAACTTAAAAGACTTATACTATGACAGGTATCCACCATTCTGATCTATTTTTATTATTGGAATTCACCAATTAACAACTACATGAATTTAAGTAACACCTAAAATGTATTGCCTATGATATAAACTGAGTTTTTGGATACAGGGTTAAATATCCTGTCAATGTTGATGACTAATTAAAAATTACAAAACTTAAAATCTATGGAAAAAAATCATTTAAAAGGTTTTTTAACCTTACTATTATTTGCCATAATCATGGCGTTTTCTTCGGGATTATATGCACAGCAAAAACAAATTACAGGAAAAGCTACCGATGAAAGAAATGCACCTCTGCCAGGGGTTTCGGTAGTGGTGCAGGGAACAACAGTGGGAACAATAACGAACATGGATGGCGCCTATGAATTGGAGGTTCCGGCTGATGCAAAAATTCTTGTGTTTTCATATATCGGTATGTTGTCGCAGCAGATTGAGATTGGAAACCAGACCACTATTAATATTGTATTAAAGGAAGATGTTGTAGGTTTGGAAGAAGTTGTTGTTGTTGGCTACGGTACACGTATGAAAGAAGAACTTACCGGTGCAGTTTCTACAGTGTCTGAAGAACAAATGCAAATTTCCACGGCTCCTAGTGTTGTAAGTCGTCTTCAGGGGCAAGTTTCGGGTGTTACTGTAACTTCGGCCAACAGACCAGGCGGTGATGCCACTATCCGTATTCGCGGGATTGGAACCATAAACGACGCCAACCCGCTTTATGTGATCGACGGCGTTCCGGTTGGCCCCGGAAATAATGTCAGTCCAAGTGATATTGAATCAATTTCTATATTAAAAGATGCTTCTTCGTCAGCCATTTACGGGACAAGAGGTGCAAACGGAGTAGTTCTTATTACAACTAAAAGAGGACGTATCAATCAGCAGCCTTCGATCCAGCTTTCCGTAAAAACTGGTGTAACCAATGCCACAAACCAGTATGACATGTTAAATACTCAGGAATATGCCGAGGCCGTTTGGTTATCCCGAGCAAACAAGGGAACAACTGCGGCCCATACGCAATATGGCTCGGGTTCGTCGCCCGTAATACCTGACTATATTTTGCCGGGTGGAGCAATGGAAGGAGATCCTGCTGTAAACCCGGCTTTGTACAAGTATCCTGACTATGTAATTTTTAAGGCAAACAAACAGGGAACCAACTGGTACGACGAAATTTATCAGTCAGGGATAATACAGGAGTATGACCTATCCATTAGTGGTGGCGGACAGAATGGAACATATGCTTTTTCGGGAAATTATCTTGATGAGGATGGTTTTTTGAAATACACCAATTTTAAAAGATATACATTCAGAATGAATTCCGACGCGAAATTCAATGACTGGTTTAAAGTCGGGGAATCGTTACAGGCAGTGTATATTGACGAAAAAGGGAGGTTTACCGACAATGCAGAAGACAGTTCTTTGTCTGACACATACCGTGCACAGCCCATTATCCCGGTTTATGATATCATGGGTAACTTCGCCGGCTCTAAAGCCCCTGAGATGGGAAACTCTGAAAACCCGGTGGCCAGGTTGTACCGCGCCCGTAACAATAATGGCAAATATGTCAGGGTATTGGGGAACGTATTCGGCGAAATAACTTTTATGGACGGACTTATCTTCCGTAGTTTGTTGGGGTATAACTTTGGCCAGTGGAACTACAAGGGCTATGGTCTTCCCAACTACGAACATTCCGAACCCAACAAAACCAACAGTGTGACCGTTGATACCAATTATACATTACAATGGAACTGGTCGAATACCTTAACTTTTAACAGGACCTTTGCAGATATTCACAAAGTAAACGTTGTACTGGGTACCGAAGCCATTGAAAATAAATACCAGGAAACAAATGCAAGTCGCAGCCAGTACTTCTCCGAAGACCCCGACTACATGGAATTAAATTCGGGGGAGACTAACATTCAAAATAGTGGATATGGTTCTGAATGGTCACTGTTCTCTGTTTTTGGCCGTGTTAATTACGATATTATGGGAAAATACTACCTGGAAGCAACGGTTCGTCGCGACGGTTCATCACGTTTTAGCGAAGCCAACCGGTATGGTACTTTCCCGGCAGCATCGGCAGCGTGGGCAATTTCTGAGGAAAATTTTATGGGCAATACTCAAAACTGGTTAGACTTACTAAAAGTAAGAGCAGGTTGGGGAATTTCCGGTAACGATCGGATTGGAAACTACAACTCCTATTCAACTTACGGAACCCATGTTATTCAGGCATCGTATGACCTTGGCGGAACAAACACCAGCGCTGTTAGTGGATACCGGCCAGCAACGTTAGGAAACGATGAAGTGACTTGGGAAACTACAAAAACGTTGAATGTGGGGTTGGATGCTGCATTATTGGATAGTAAATTAAACTTCTCTGTTGATGTCTGGCAAAGAAATACCACTGATATGTTGTTTCAGGAACCTATTCCTAACGTTTTGGGTGTGCCTACAGCTCCTTATGTTAATGTTGGGGAGATGAAAAACTCGGGATTTGATGTTGAATTGGGATATCATAACAGTGCGATGAACGGCAAATTTACTTACAGCATTTCGGCAACTGCCTCACGTTACACTAACGAGATTACAAAACTTTCAGGAGATCCAGACAGGACAGTTGACGCCGGCAGTTTGAGACAAATGACTTATACACGGTATGCTACAGGTACTGCTTTCCCCGAATTCTTTGGGTATATTGTTGACGGGATATTCCAGACACAGGCTGAGGCGGATGCACATCCGGCATACGGAACAACTACTTACAATAAGCCAGGGCATTTTAAATTCAGGGATATTAGCGGCCCCGACGGAACTCCCGATGGAAAAATAACCGCCGACGACAGAACCTTTATTGGCAGTCCTCATCCAGATTTGGTTGGAGGGTTGAATATTGATTTATCGTATAGCAATTTTGATCTTAATATGTTCTTCTATGGCAGTTACGGTAACGAAATGGTGAACTACGTGACCCGCTGGATTGACTATGGAATGTTTAACGGAGGTTTAAGTAAAAAGGCACTATATGAATCCTGGGGAAGCCCTCATTTGAGCAGCAACGCCGATGCCAGCCTTCCAATGTTGGATCAAAATGATATTTCGCAGCAACCCTCCACTGCCTTTTTGGAAGACGCATCATACCTGAGACTAAAAACGCTACGTTTAGGTTATACCGTTCCTGAAAACTTACTTGAACGAGCGCAGATAAAAAGTTTACGCCTGTACATTCAGGCATCTAACTTATTTACAATCACAGGGTACAGCGGATTGGATCCGGAAGTTAGGACAGTATCTGGTTCCGATGCCAATGCAGGAGCAGGCTTTGGTTTGGATCAGGGCGCATGGCCAACACCCCGGCAAATAATGTTCGGTATAAACCTTGGCTTATAATCATATGATATTATTAAATATAAAAAGAAAATAATATGAAAAAACTATCAATAATAATGGTCACTTTTCTTTTTATGACCATAAGTTTTTCCTGTTCAGAAGAATTTCTAACCAAAGCGCCATTGGGTGCCTCAACAGAAAATGTGTTCTACAGCGAAAAAGGAATAGATGGATTGTTAACCGGGACTTACGGTACAATTGGTGGTGGAAATATTGGGTGGGGTGCCTCCATTCAGAACTGGACCTTTGGCTCCATTGCATCCGACGATGCCTACAAAGGATCTGAAATTACTGATCAGGTTCCGGCAAATGATATCGAACGCTGGGAGGTACAATCAGTTAACAATTATCCGGCCGAGAAATGGAGACAATGTATTGGTTATGGAGTGGATAAAGCCAATAAAACATTGAGGATTATCAATATAACACTGGAAGCAGGCACTATTACTGAGGCTACAGCCAATAAATTCCGGGCTGAAGCAAGATTCCTCAGAGCTTTGTACAATTTTGAAGCGTGGTTGGTCTTTGGTAATTATATTCCGATTCTTACGGAAGATACCGAAGATGCAACCCAGGTATCAAACGACAATACAGAAGGTGCAGTGTTGAATCATGTTTTAAGCGACCTTCAATTTGCCACGGATAATCTGCCTGAAACACAGGCCCAGGTAGGCCGTCCGACAAAATATGCCGCAATGGCACTGGCTGCCCGTGTGTATTTGCAGGATTTAAAATATGCCGAAGCGAAACCTTTACTCGATGCCATTCTCAACAGTGGAAAATATACACTGGTTGAAAATTTCGAAGATAACTTTCTGACAGCGAAGAATAATAATTCGGAGTCCATTTTCGAAATTCAGGCCAGTGTAAACGATGGCGCAGGATACGGTTCCTATAACGCTGAAATGGGAATCGGATTGAACTGGCCTCACGGTGGCGATATCGGGATGTGCTGCGGTTTTCACCAGCCTTCGCAAAACCTGGTCAATGCATTTAAAGTGGATGAAAACGGATTGCCGCTGTTTGATTCTTTTAACAACACAGACCTGAAAAATGACCAGAATATTTCATCTGATGACGCTTTTACGATTGCTGCCGATCCGGTAGATCCACGTTTGGACTTTACCGTCAGCCGCAGGGGAATCCCTTATAAAGACTGGGGGGTGAACCGTGGAAGCAACTGGATTCGCAAACAATCGGATGGAGGTCCATACCTGCCTGCTTCAAAACCATTTATGCTAAAAGCCGATCGTTCTACCCTTTCCGATGGGACCGGAGGATGGATGTCGGGTGTTAATGCCAACAATTTTCGTTATTTACGTCTCACTCACATTATTTTGTGGCGTGCAGAGGTTGCCGCTTTTGAAGGCGACCTTCCCAAAGCTCTCGATCTTGTCAATCAAATTAGGGAAAGAGCCGGCAATAAAGTGGTTATGGGTAAAGTTCTTGTGGATAAACTTCCTACTTCCTTTTATCCGTGGGGAGAAGAAGGCGATATTGACTGGGATCAACCGGCCGCTAATTACAAAATAGGGTTATATTCCTCGTTTGCAAGCAAAGAAGATGCTATGGAAGCAGTACAGTGGGAACAACGCCTGGAGTTCGCCACTGAAGGATTCCGTTTCTTCGACCTCCGCCGGTGGGATGATCTTCCTAATAAAATTGGAGGAAAAAGTATGGCCGATGTCTTGAATGAATTTGCCGCAGGTGATTTAAGAGTCAGAGAATTTATGCGGGGTAAAACATTCTCGAATGATGATAAATATCAACCTATTCCGCAAACTCAGCTCGATCTTCAACCCGGCGTTTTGAAACAACGACCGGAATACGATTAATATGTTTAAACTTATTTTGAATGAAGGCTGTCCAAAAACCCAGGACAGCCTTTTTTTTGTACGTTTGTACAGCAATATTCGCAACGTTTCTCTGATTCCCGGATTGCTCTTTTGATTTTTCAAATACCAAACATCCGTTAAAAGGCTCAGTATAAACATCAAAACAATCTCTCTGTTTTCGAGCGGTTTTTCTTCGTTTACTCTCTTTTTTCTGTTTTCGGGGCCGCTGCCTGCCCCGGGGAAGACCTCCCGCCCCGCGGATTCTGCCTGGTCGGAACTTCTGAAACGTTAAATCCCTGGAGATTCTACCCGTCAGAACTTCTGAAACGTTAAATACTTGGGGATTCTGCCCATCAGAACTTCTGAAACGTTAAATACTTAGGGATTCTATTCGTCAGAACTTCTGAAATGTTAAATCCCTGGGGATTCTGCCCGTCAGAACTTCTGAAACGTTAAATACCTGGGGATTCTTCCTGTCAGGAGTTCAGAATTGGGTTCTCCGGGACTATTTTTCCCTTCGGCTGTTCAAAAACATTTCAAACAGAAACTATTCAATGATAATTTTTTGTTAACTTGGGTGCATCGCAAACATAAAAAAAGGAACCAAATGGAATTTACACTCGAACCATTAAACTATAACAATTTGACCAATCTGGAAGGGGGCCAGTTGCTGCGGCGGCACCTTGCCGATTTATCGACCATCGACCGTGAACTGGCTACCGATGCGCCCTATAACCAGTATGTGGCGGATTTGGAAGACCGGGTGGCCGGTTACGAACAGGGTGTGGCTCGGATTCAAAAAAATGAAGATACCGAAAATGTAAAACGCGCCGATGTTGGGCGCGACAAGGCCATCAGCGCCCTGGGCCGTTTTATCAGTGTGTTCGAAATGTCGGATGCTGCGGAAGAGGTGGAGGCCGCGCGGGTGTTGAATATTGTGTTGGGGAACATTAATAGCCTGCGTAAATTAAACTACGAGGCCGAAACGCTGGCCATCGATAAACTGACGGGCATCCTGGAGTCGGAAGAGTATGCCGGACATGTTGCCCTGCTCAACATCGGGCGGTATGTGGAACGGCTGAAGGCTGCCAACCAAAACTTCAAAACCATTTTCGGCAGCCGCATCCAGGGCCAGGCGATGGAAGAAGTTTTCGATATGAAAATGTTCCGCACCGAAACGTTCAAAAAATACAACCAGTTTTGCAGTTATGTGCTGGCCATGGCCAATGCCACACAGGCGCCGCTTTTTGTAACCGTGGTTAACTTGCTCAACGCAGGACGTAAATATTACGCCGACATGCTGGCGCGGCGTACGGCGGGCCAAGCGGATGAAGAAGAAGAAACACCGTCAGAATAATCCGGGGAGATTTTTTTTATATCGAACCACGAAAGGCACGAAAAACACGAAAAAATGACAAAATCGTCTCTAAAAATCCGGGAATTTATGCGGGGTAAAACATTCCCGAATGACAATAAATATCAACCTGTTCCGCAAACCCGGCCCGATCTTCAACCTGGCGTTTTGAAACAACGGCCGGAATACGATGAATAGGTTTAAACTTATTTTGAATGGAGGGACATTTGTGTCCCTCTTTTTTTTGTTATATTGTGGCCACTTAAATCCAA
>CAYWBV010000215.1:0-7028 GCA_964455785.1 uncultured Maribellus sp. | reverse complement strand
TGGAACCTCTTGATTTTGGGACAGAGAAAATGGCGTGCCTGCCTAATGATGAGGGAGCTGTCTTTTGGGCTCCGGGTTATGCACCTTCGGCGAACGGAGTTATTGTAAGTTTCGATACTGGGACAAAACTGGACGAAACGCTTCAGCGAATTGTTGAGGAAGGGGGCAAAATTGTCCGACCGAAAACAAAGATTGAAGCCGAAAACAGAGGATACTTTGCTTTGTTTATTGACAGTGAAGGTAACCGCCTCGGATTGTACGGCGACAAATAATGACCGGAAAACAGTGAACACGATTCGCCGTGTTCACTGTTTTGTTTTTATTTTTGTACTACAAAAAGAACGTGTTTTATGTATTCCCGGATTTTAAAACCATCATCTTTTCTTGCACCGTATATTAAAATGTACTGGACATTTGAAAATGTGTTAAGCCCCGGGGAAAAATGTATTCAGCGAATTATACCAAACGGGTTGCCCGAAGTCATTTTTTATCTTGAAGATATTCCGGAAATTTTGACGGAAAAAAGGCACTTAAAAAGTCATTCGATGATTAGCGGCCAAAAGAACGATTATTATGACCTTGTTATTTCGGGCAAAACTAAGTTATTCTCCATAATTTTTGAGCCGTTTGGGTTACCCGTCTTTTTTGACATGCCGGTATCCGAAATTTTTAACCGATTTGTTCCGCTGCGTTTTATCGTTGGTCCCCGGCTCGATGAACTGGAAGACCTGCTTTACAAAACAAAACATCCTGAAGAACAACAGATGATTGTTGAAAAATTCCTTTTTCAGCAACTTATAAAAAAACAAAACTATCAGCTTGGCCGGATTAGTGAGAGTATAAAACGAATGAACCTGGCCGATGGCGGCAATCCTGTTCAGCAACTGGCTTCGCACGTATGTTTGAGCCGAAAACAATACGAACGTACATTCAATGATTTGGTAGGTATTTCGCCCAAACAATTTCTGCGTGTGATCCGGTTTCAGCGTGCTCTTTTTGGCCGGCAAAACCATCCTGACCTGAAATTAACAGAACTCGCCTGCGATGCCGGATATTTCGACCAGTCGCATATGATTTCCGAGTTCAAACAGTTTTCAGGACTAACCCCAAAACAATTTTTTGAGCAATGTCCACCTTTTTCCGATTACTTTGTTTCCCGGTAACTTCTGAAGTAGAAAGTCCTCCCAATGTTATTTTTCCGCCTAAGTTTACCCTAAAAACCTTTGTCTGCTGAATTTGTTTTATTTTTGAACTTTTGTTTTCTGTTATGTACGCCATGAAATTCAGTCCACGATTTAAATTTCTTATTACAAACGGGTTAAAGGGATTAGCCTGGCTGGCCATATTATTAGCGGTCTTTTTCCTGTTCGAAGAAATTGTGATTTCCAAAGATCCTGATGCCTGGATTGAACGATTTTATGCCAAACCCGAAATTATTTACCTCATTTATTTTGCTTCCGAATTTTTTTTAGGAATAATCCCGCCCGAACTTTTTATGATTTGGGCTTACAACAAAGCCGGTGTTGCCCACTATTTTATGAATGTGGCTTTTTTTGCAGTTGTCTCCTATGCTATGGGTTACATCACGTTTCTTATAGGGCAGTTTTTATACAAAAAGGTTGCGTTCCGTTATATGCGGCGCAGATTTCTTAAAGCACAGTGGCCTTTGCTGCGTAAATATGGATTGTTTTTGATTATTGTGGCGGCGCTCACTCCGGTTCCCTGGTCGGCCACAAGTTTGCTGGTTGGCGCGGCCGGTTACCCCTCAAAAAAATATCTTCTTTATGCTCTTTCCCGAATTTTAAGGTTTGCCGTTTATGGCTACCTTGTTTTTCAAACCCACCAGATCTGAGAAATCCTTAAAACATACTTCCCCGTCCTTTTGTTATAAAATAAAAAGACAAAAGGATGTTTGAAAAATTAAAAAACAGATGGAACATAAAAAGTAACTTCCAGGTAGTTGTTATTTTGATTGTTTTTGCCATAACCGGAAGTACGACCGTTTATGTGCAGGAGGTTATTTTCGGCCTTGTTGGAATTACATCCGCCACTCATCTCTGGATTCGGATACCGTTATACATTCTGATAATTCTTCCGGTTTACAATGTGCTTTTACTGATTGTCGGGTTTCTGTTGGGACAGTTTAAGTTTTTCCTGGACTTTGAAAAGAGATTCTTTTCACGGTTTCTTTTCAGAAAAAAAACCACAACGGTGGTAAACGAATCGTGAAAATTATACGCATGAAAATGACTTTAATAGTATTTACATTATTGATGTTCTCAAACGAAATGATAGCAAAGAATCTGGAAAAAGCAACGCTCGGCGGCGGATGTTTTTGGTGCACCGAAGCTGTATATCTGCAGTTAAAAGGCGTTACCGATGTAAAACCCGGTTACAGCGGCGGGCATGTTAAAAATCCGGCATACCATGAAGTTTGCAACGGAACAACGGGCCATGCTGAAGTGGTACAGGTTACCTTTGACCCCGAACAAGTCAGTTTCTCCGAAATCCTCGAAGTATTTTTTAAAACCCATGACCCAACTACACTCAACCGGCAGGGAAACGATGTTGGGACACAATATCGTTCGGCTGTGTTTTATCACTCGGATGAACAAAAAGAGATCGCTGAGAAAATAATAATACAATTTGAGAACGAAAAGGTGTACGACGATCCGATTGTTACCGAAGTAACGGCTTTCGATACATTTTATCCGGCCGAAGATTATCATATCAACTATTTTGCAAGAAACAAAAACCAACCGTATTGCCAGTTTACGGTGGCTCCCAAAGTGGAGAAATTCGAAAAAATATTTAAGGACAAACTAAAGAAGTAATTGGTAACAACCTGGTTTCTCGTGGCGGGAAGAGTCCCGCTTTCAACAAAATAATTCAGTACTTTTGAAGTTCTTTAGAAAATGGTTTTTATGAAGAATTTTATTGTAAGTATTTTGATTTTGTTTCCTTTCTGGATCTCGGCACAAATTAACCAGACCGATGCCAGCGGGCTGCGGCAGGGGCTTTGGAAAAAAGATCAGCCCAACGGACGGCCCATGTATGAAGGAAATTTTAAGGACGGAAAACCGGTTGGCGAGTGGAAACGGTTTCACGAAGGCGGACAGTTGAAGGCTGTTTTTAACTACAGGGAAAATTCGGATTCGGCTTCGGCGCAACTCTTTGACGAGTGGGGAAATAAAGTGGCAGAGGGGATTTTTGTCGGTGAAAAAAAAGCCGGAACATGGATTTTGTTCTCGGAAAACCGGAAGATTGCCGAAGAAAACTTTGTCAGCGGGCTAAAACAGGGTATTTCGCGTAAATTTTACAACACGGGAGAGGTACTGGAAGAAACCGAGTGGCAAAATGGCCGACAGGAAGGAAAGTACCAGGTATTTTTTAAAGACGGAAAACCATACATGCAGTGCAAATTCAGTAATAACCAGCGAAACGGTATCTGCCTTTCCTATTTTCAGAATGGCCGGGTGGAACTGGAAGCCAGCTATAAAAATAATCTGCGCGACGGAGAATGGAAATATTACAATGAAAAAGGGGAGTTTTTGTATTCGCTGAAGTATGCCGAAGGAACGCTGCTCAACCCCGAAGTGAGAGACAGTATCGACAACCTGCAACTGCAAACCATCGAAAAAGGCAAAAACGGCATACTCGATCCCGAGAAATTTATGTATGACCCGTCGGAATACATGATGAAAATGAAAATCTATCAGTAGAAATGAAGATTATTCACTAATTTGGCTTGACGATTTTTTTGCGTTTTTGTAAAGCCGAATGTTCATGAAAAACTGTATTGTTGTTTTTATAATCCTGATACTTGTACTTCAGTTTTCCGCCATAAAGTCGCAGGAATATTACTGGGTAGCGTTTACCGATAAAAAGAATACGCCGTATTCCTTGTCGTCGCCTGAAGAATATCTTTCGGAACAGGCCATTCAGAGGCGCGGGAAACAAAACATCGCCATCGATTCGCTCGATCTCCCGGTCAGTCCCGAATATGTCAGTCAGATAGTAAGGCCCGGGGTTGCACTGGTGCATTCTTCGAAATGGCTGAACGGGATTACCGTAAAAGTGGAAATCGACAGTTTCGAAAATAAAATTTCGCCATTGGCATTTGTAAAAGAAACTCAGTTAACAAAGCCCGGAAAAATTACTAAAAGCGGGTTTGATAAATTTTATGAGCCTTCCGGCGAAGATCCGGCGCCCATTGATACTTCAGTTTATGGATATTCGGTTTATCAGGTAGGGCAGTTAAACGGACAGTTTTTGCACAACCAGGGATTCCGCGGAGAGGGAAAACACATTGCCGTTTTGGACGGGGGTTTTTTAAACGCTGACATTTTCGGCGCTTTCGACAGTTTATGGATGAATAGCCAGATTCTCGGTACCAAAGATTTTGTAAACGCCGAAGAATCTTTTTTTAAAACTGATTATCACGGGATGAGCGTTTTGTCGTGTATGGGTGGGAACGTACCAGGGGAACTGATTGGCACCGCACCCAAAGCTTCCTACTGGCTGATTCGTTCTGAAGATACCGGTTCGGAATACATTATTGAAGAGGATAACTGGGTAGCGGCAGCCGAGTTTGCCGACAGTGCCGGTGTTGATGTTATCAACTCATCGCTGGGCTATTCCACGTTCAACGACACAACAGCCAACCATACCTACTCCGATATGGACGGCAAAACCACGCGGGTGACACGAGGCGCCAACATTGCAGCCTCGCGGGGGATGCTGGTTTTTTCGAGCGCCGGAAATGAAGGAAATAAAAAATGGAAATATATCATCGCCCCTTCCGACGGTGATAACGTGATTGGAGTGGGCGCAGTTAACAATTACGGAGTTGCTGCTTCGTTTACTTCGTATGGTCCGGCTTCCGACGGCGACATAAAACCTAACGTGGCCGGTCTTGGGGTACATACTTTTTTACAGAAAAGCAGCGGATTACTGGGCTACAGCGACGGAACCTCTTTTTCGTCGCCGGTGGTGGCAGGAATGGGAGCCTGTTTGTGGCAGGCAAACCCACACGCCACAGCAGCGCAGGTGAAAAACGCTATCGAACAGAGCGGGCATCTTTTTGAGAGCCCGGATTCGTTGCTCGGTTATGGTATCCCGGATATGTACACGGCAAATCTGATTTTGATGAACCTGTCAGCAGAGCAAATGAATATCCAAAAACAGTGGACAGTTTATCCCAATCCTGTTGAAGACGTACTGGTGCTGCAAAAGACCGGTGCGCAAAACCCCGGACAGGTTAAACTTTCATTTTTTGCGGTGGACGGGCGGTTGCTGATGAACGAAACCCGGTACGAAACTTCAAAAATTGTGCTGCGCGGATTACAGGCCCTGCCTGCCGGTCTGTTTATTTTGAAAATAGAAACCGGAAATACATCGGAGTCTGTTAAACTGAGTAAAAGCCACTGAAAAAGATGGAGCAGAAACTGACCCTGTTTGAATTAAATGAACGGATAAGGGAAACATTACTCGATGTTTTTCCCACAACGGTTTGGGTGATTGGCGAAATCAGCGAATTAAAGGAAAACCGCAGCGGGCATTGTTATCTCGAACTGATTGAAAAAGAGGGAAACGAAATCGTTGCGCGGGCGCGGGCAACCATCTGGTCGTACACCTACCGGATGTTGAAACCCTATTTCGAAACAACAACGGGCAGGTTGTTTACCCAGGGAATAAAAATACTGGTACAGGTTAGCATTGAATACCACCCGGCTTACGGGCTCAGCCTGAATATAAAAGATATCGACCCGGTTTATACTGTTGGCGACCTGGCGCTTCAGCGAAAGGAAATCATCAGCCGGCTGCAAAACGAAGGTGTTTTCGAGATGAACAAAGAGTTGCATTTGCCGCTGGTTCCGCAGAAGATCGCGGTTATTTCGTCGAAAACAGCAGCCGGTTACCAGGATTTTATCAATCAGCTTGAAAACAACGAATTTGGATTTCGGTTTTATACCCAACTTTTTGAAGCCTACATGCAGGGCAGCGAAGCGGCGCCTTCCATCATCCACGCGCTGGAACGCATTTTTGAATACGAGTTTTTTTTTGATGCCGTGGTTATTATCCGCGGCGGTGGCGCCACAGCCGACCTGAGTTGTTTCGATAACTATGATCTTGCATTTAACATCACACAGTTTCCGTTGCCCGTAATTACCGGTATTGGTCACGAGAAAGACGACACCATCGCAGATATGGTAGCGCACACCCGCCTTAAAACACCCACAGCCGTTGCCGAATTTTTTATTGCCGGGATGAAACGGTTTTACGAAAGGTTACTCGAACTGGAAAATGAGATTGTAACATTGACCCGCGAAACCATCGAAATTCAGAAAAACAGGCTGGAGAGTTTTGCCGAAGTACTGGATTCTTCGGTTTCTGAATTTATCCGTGAGAGAAATGTCCAGTTAAACCGAACGGGAAACGCTTTACAACAGAAGGTCAACCGGTACTCCTTTCGTAAAAGTTACGAACTGGTAAACATAAAACACAAATTGGGATCGGTCATTTCGCTGTGGAAGGTGGAAAAAATAAATTCCATCGACCGAAAACAGAGGATTTTAAAACGGGTTGCCGGAGAAATGCTTTTAAAAGAAAATTCAAACCTCGATCATATTCAAATAACATGGAAAAATGAAACAAAAAGTTTTCTGCAAAAAGAACAGGAACGAATTCATCTAAATGAAAATGCGGTAAGGTTGCTTAATCCTGAAAATGTGCTGAAACGTGGATTTACCCTCACCCTGAAAAATGGTAAAATTGTAAAATCGGTAACCGAAGTGGACTTAGATGAGGCCATTGAAACCCGCTTTGCCGATGGAAATGTAAAAAGTAAAATCATAAGCAAATAGAAATATGTCAGCAAAAAAAATGACCTACAACGAAGCGATTGCTGAAGTAGAAGAAATTCTCGACAACATTGAAAATGAAGAACTGGATGTGGACGAACTGGCCGAGAAAGTAAAACGGGTAGCATTTCTTCTGAAACTGTGTAAGGAAAAACTGCAAAACAC
>CAYWBV010000214.1:0-7064 GCA_964455785.1 uncultured Maribellus sp. | reverse complement strand
GGATTGACGGTCAGTTTTTTTAATGCCGGGTATTTAACGCCATTCAGCAAACAATATGCAACCACCGCCTCTTCAATATTTTTCGGAATCCGTTCAAAACCTGCACTTTCGAGGAGGGGCAATTGTTCGGTAATTTTGCCGTATTCCTTTTGTAACAGCAGGGACGCAAACCGATATTCGACAGCCACGGGGTTGGTCGAATCGGCGGAAGCAATCATTTCGAGGTTGGCGGGCGGGTTTTCCGCCAGAACAAAAAAGTCGTGTTTTGTTTTTTTGCGTTTTTTCTGCCCCAGTTCCGCATCCTTTTCCACTGCGTCATTGTCAAACAAAAACTTTTCGAACTGTTGTGCATCCTTCCGGTAGAAAAAAGTACTTTTCAAAATAGAGATATACTTGGCCGCCACTTTGTAATTTTCATTAATCAGTTCGGTTTTGATGAGCATCTTCAGCCCTTCCGGCGTATTTCCGCGCATCACCATATACTCGTAGGCCCAGCGTTGCGCCTCGTTCACCATTCCGAGTGTATAATAAAAATAGCCGCCGCGTTTTAATACCTCCGTCTCCAGTTCCCATTTCAAAAAAAGAGTACTTCCGTCGGGATTTTGCGGAAAGCGGAACAACATATCGTTTAAAATACCTTTTTCGGCGAGTGCAATGTTGTTAAAGTAGTTGGTGAGGATATTGTTTGACGGGAACCGGGTGTTAAAATCGATAATCTGATCGTATTGTTGCTGGTAAAACAACTTTTCAACATAAAAATAGTGGCTGTTTTTTTTGTCAATCCGCGAAGGCGCCAGAAAAACGAGAACCAGGATCACCAGAAAAGGACTAAGTGCAAAAACATTTGTTTTTCTGCCGTACCTTTTTATTTTCGGGGGATGAATTTTGAAAAGCAGCGGAAGGATTGAAATGACAACCACAACCGTTACAAACAGGGGTTTCTGCATCCCGATTTGTTGTAAAGAAAAAGGATAAACCAGCAGCGTTTCAAGGGTTTGAAAAAACAAAAACTTTTCACCGAGGTAGAAAAACAAAACCCCGGTCGCTATCATTACCATCGGTTTGAGCCAAAACATTTTCTCTTTCCCAGGGATGGAATAAACGGTAAAAAGCACAACGAACAACACCGAAAAACTACCGGTGAGAAAATACCACAGCGGGAAAAAGAATACCGGAAACCACCCGCGTTTTCCGCTGAAATACTTTACTGAGCCATAAAACAGCGCCAATTGCAGTAAAATTCCCAGGTTGTTAAAACTGCTGTATTGGTAATGGGCTTGCAGATACAACAACGCCGCCCCGATGACAAACGGAACCACAAAAACAACTTTGCCGGTGATTTCTTTCCCGATTTTAGTGAGAAGAAAAATTACAAAACCGATTTCCGCTGAAATAAGAATTGCACCAACTGCCGGATAATAATAGAAAGTGGTTTGAAGTTCGCCTAAATATTTCAGGAAACCTCCCGGCTGCGTTAGATGTTCGGTGAGATAGGGAAAAGTGGTTAAAAAGAGCGACGATTTTTCCTGGTAGAAAAACAGGTAGTTGACAAACCTGTAGAGATAAAACGCAGCAACGACAAACAACACGAAGTAGGGTAAAAAAAGTAAAATCCTGTACGATTTCAGATCAGTTGACTTCATGGAATAACTTTTAGAATGTTTTTAACGGGCCGACCACTTTGCCTGGATGGCCTCCTCTTTTGCAGCTTCGCGAATTTCGCCTGGAAAAAAGGAAACCTCGGCCTCCGCAAATTCAGGAATATTGAACGTTTTCAGAAAACGGCTGTAAAACCCCGGATCTTCCTGCGGCAACACAAAAGGTTTATGCGCTTTTCCTGTTTCATCGATATACGAGATGTAAGGTCGTGCCGACAGTCCGTCGCCGCGTTTACTGCTGAAAACCATCCATCTCCCGTTGGCCGACCACGAATGATAGCTTTCGGTAAACTCACTGTTTACTTCCATTTCAGAAACTGAAAAATCACCGAGGGCGATCGAAACCAAATCGGCTTCTTTATGCCAGACAGGAAAACAGCCGTAATCGTGTAACGTAAAAACAAGCAGTTTCCCGTCGGGTGAAATTCGGGGAAAAGAGACGCTTTTATTTTGGGCTTCCGCATCAAATACCAGCTCTGCCCCGCCAAATTTTCGCGATTCCGGTTCAAAAGCAACCCGGTACAAATTGTATTTTATATCCTGGTAATCAAATTTTTCCCCCGTCTTGCGTGCCCGGCAAAAATAAAGAAACCGCCCATCGGGAGACCATTCCGGGTAGGTGTCCATAAAAAGTTGGTTAGCGCCCGGCAAAACATCTGTCATTTCGTTTTTGGTCACATCGTATATCACCAGCGACGAGGCCAGGTCCGAAACTTCAATCTTTTTACTTTCCATGGAATGAAACTGCTGGATCACTTTGTTGGCAGAAAATGCGACAAAACTTCCCGAAGGATGCCAGCGCGGATAGGTAGCGCTACTTTCCATTTCAGAAGTTTTCAGGTTTATCTTCTTTAATTTATCATCGGTTAAAAAAAAGGTTCCGCCCAGCGAGCCACGCATGTGAAATAAAAAATTATCCGGATTTTGGGCGTTAAACGAATGGCAATTGACACAATTTTGTTCAGCAACATTGTTTTTCACCACCGCCTTTTCTTCAAAATTACTCAGGTTGCGCTGCATAATACTGATTTCGCTCCAGCTTTCGTAACCCGGGTACAACAAACGGTAGTATAAATATGGTGCCACCGGCGCCCCTGAAACAAAGTTGCTAAACGACTCGAACTGATTCCACTCCCCTCCTCGTTTTACAAAAACCCGGTAGGTCAGTTTCCCGTCTTTTCCGGTTCCCAACAGTTTTTTCCACTTTCGTTCCGGGATTTTTATGATTCCTTTCCTGTTTGAAACAACCAGCGAATCGCCTTTTTCGTTTTTAACCGTTACGGCAAAATGGTCCCCTTCCTCACCGATTACAAAATTTAAAGGCGCAATATTACAGGGAACAGTAATTTCAGAATAATCGGGTTCAAGCTGTGGCGTACCTGTTAACAACGGAATATCTCTGTCGGGTACGTTGGCACAAGAAAAATATAATCCTGCAAAAACAGCAACCCATAAGCTTTTTATTTTCATCGTCGGTTTAAAAATAGTCAGGTAAAGAAAGAATTGAAATTGATAAAAAACAAACAAATCGGTCAGTTTTTACAAAAGTATTGTGTCGGGAAAGACCCGTTCAGTGTTAATAATCTTAATCATTTCGCTCCGTCAACTTTAATTTTCGCAGAAAAAACCTAAAAATACTTTCAATTCATTTTGATTTTTGAATATAGTTTTTACTTTTGCCTCAAGAAAACAAAGAAAAACATAATGAAATTATTTGTTACACATATTCTAGTCGTCCTCGTGGTCATTCCAGGAATTTCCGGGAAGGGGTAGAATTATATGTAATTTAAAAGATACGGATAAGCCTTTCTCGGAAAAAAGAGAAAGGCTTTTTTAATGAAAAATAATTAATAAAATACTTACAAGTATGCAAATTCCATTACGCAGCAACACAACAACACAGGGCCGCAGGATGGCCGGAGCCAGAAGCCTTTGGCGTGCCAACGGCATGAAAGAAGAACATTTCGGGAAACCGGTAATTGCCATTGTAAATTCATTCACCCAATTTGTTCCGGGCCACGCGCATTTACACAAAATTGGCCAGTACATTAAAGTATTAATTGAACAGCACGGTTATTTTGCCGCCGAGTTTGACACCATTGCCATTGACGATGGAATTGCAATGGGCCACGACGGGATGTTGTATTCCCTGCCCTCGCGCGATGTAATTGCCGACAGCGTGGAATACATGTGCAACGGACATAAAGTGGATGCCATGGTTTGTATCTCCAACTGCGACAAAATTACTCCCGGAATGCTGATGGCTGCCATGCGGCTGAATATCCCGGCAGTTTTCGTTTCCGGCGGACCGATGGAAGCTGGCGAAATTGGCAACCGTCCTTACGATTTGGTGGATGCTATGGTTATGGCTGCCGACAAATCAGTTTCCGATGAAGAACTGTCGGTAATTGAACAAAACGCTTGTCCCACCTGCGGTTCGTGTTCGGGTATGTTTACTGCAAATTCAATGAACTGCCTGGCCGAAGCGATTGGTTTGGCGTTGCCGGGCAACGGAACAATAGTAGCCACCCACGCCAATCGTACAAAACTTTTCGAAGAGGCTGTCGAAAAAATTGTAGCTGCAACAAAAGCCTATTATTTTGAAGGAAACGAATCGTTCCTTCCACGAAATATTGCAACCCGCGAAGCTTTTTTAAACGCCATGAAACTCGACATCGCCATGGGTGGTTCGACCAACACGGTATTACACCTTTTAGCAATTGCCCACGAAGCTGAAGTTGATTTTACGATGGAAGACATTGACAAACTTTCGAAAATTACGCCTAACCTGTGTAAGGTTGCACCAAGTTCGCAATATCACGTTCAGGATGTAAACCGCGCAGGTGGAATTTTATCGATTTTGGGTGAACTTGAACGCGGGGGATTAATCAACACAATGGTAAACCGTATCGACGGAAGAACCTTAAAACAAGCCATCGAGGAATACGATATTATGCGGGAAACTGCAACCGAGGATGCAAAAAAACGTTTCCTCTCGTCACCCGGCGACGGAAGACGGAACTTAGTGATGGGTTCTCAGGAAAACTATTATCCGCAGCTCGATACCGACAGAGCCAAAGGCTGTATCAGAGATATTGAACACGCTTACAACAAAGATGGTGGTTTGGCTGTTTTGTACGGAAATATTGCTGAAAGCGGATGTATTGTAAAAACAGCAGGCGTTGATCCATCTATTTTCAAATTTACCGGAACAGCAAAAGTTTTCGATTCGCAGGACGATGCAGTAAACGGAATTCTTGGCGACACGGTTCAAAAAGGAGATGTTATTGTAATCCGTTACGAAGGCCCGAAAGGTGGCCCGGGAATGCAGGAAATGCTCTACCCCACTTCGTACCTGAAATCGATGCAGATCGACAAATATTGCGCGTTAATTACCGACGGCAGGTTTTCAGGAGGAACTTCCGGATTGTCAATCGGGCATGTTTCGCCGGAAGCAGCGGCAGGCGGCGCAATCGGACTTATTCAGGAAAATGACAAAATTGAAATTGATATCACAAAACGTTCAATAAATCTTCTTATTTCGGAAGATGAAATGGCAAAACGCAGAAAAGCGGAAGAAGCGAAAGGAACAAACGCCTTCCGTCCGGCTGAACGGAAACGTGAAATATCAAAAGCGTTAAAAGCGTATGCAAGCCTTGTTTCATCGGCTGATAAAGGTGCAGTAAGATTAATAGATTAAACTAAAAAATATGACAAAGAAAAAAGTTACAGGTTCGCAGGCCGTTATTCTTTCGCTACTGGAAGAAGGCGTTGATACCATTTTTGGTTATCCGGGAGGTGCGATTATGCCCATTTACGATGCCTTGTACGATTTCGACAAGCATGTTAAACATATTTTGACCCGCCACGAACAGGGAGCTGTCCATGCAGCAGAAGGTTATGCACGGGTTACCGGAAAAGCCGGCGTTTGTTTTGCCACTTCCGGACCAGGCGCCACAAACCTGATTACCGGCATTGCCGACGCAATGATTGATTCCACCCCTCTGGTTTGTATAACAGGACAGGTTGCATCACCACTACTCGGAACAGATGCTTTCCAGGAATCGGATGTGGTGGGTATTTCCATGCCGGTAACAAAATGGAACTACCAGATTACCACCGCGGAGGAAATTCCTGAAGCCATTGCGCAGGCTTTTTATATCGCACAATCAGGACGCCCCGGTCCGGTTTTAATCGATATTACCAAAGACGCCCAGTTTGGAGAACTGGAGTTTGAATATAAAAAATGCACGAAAATCAGAAGTTATGTTCCTGAAACTCCTGTCGATCCGTTTAAGGTTAAAGAAGCTGCTGAAATTATCGACAACGCCAAACAACCTCTACTGCTGTTCGGTCAGGGAGTTATAATAGGAAATGCCGAAGAGGAATTAAAAGCTTTTATTGAAAAAACAGGGATTCCATCAGCCTGGACATTACTTGGGCTTTCAGCTCTTCCATCAGATCATCAGCTGAATGTGGGAATGTTGGGAATGCACGGAAACTACGGACCCAACCTTTTAACCAACGAAGCCGATGTAATTATTGCCGTTGGAATGCGCTTCGACGATCGGGTAACCGGGAAAGTCAGCACTTACGCGAAAAAAGCTAAAGTGATTCACCTCGAAATTGACCCGGCTGAAATCAATAAAATAATAAAAGCCGAAGTAGCCATTTTGGGGCACGTAAAAAAATCACTGAAAATGCTCATCGAAAATGTGAAGGAAAACAAACACAAGGTTTGGCTGAGCCGTTTCAGGGAGTGCGACAAAATTGAACACGATAAAATCATCAATAAAGATCTGTTTCCTGAAAAACCCGGTTTAACCATGGGCGAGGTTATCCGCATAACAGCAGATAAAACCAACCACGAGGCCATTTTGGTAACCGACGTTGGCCAGCACCAGATGATTGCTTCGCGGTATTTCAAATTCAGACAATCAAAAAGTAATGTAACATCGGGTGGTTTGGGAACCATGGGATTTGGATTGCCTGCCAGCATGGGAGCACAGCTTGGAATGCCAGACCGAACCGTAGTTGCCGTAATCGGCGACGGCGGGTTTCAGATGACCATTCAGGAACTGGGAACCATTGCACAAAATAAACTTCCGGTAAAAATTATACTTTTAAACAACCATTTCCTTGGAATGGTGCGCCAGTGGCAGCAGTTGTTCTTCGAAAAAAGATATTCGTTTACCGAACTTCAGAACCCCGATTTTATTATGATTGCAAAAGGATTTGGAATTGAAGGGCATAAAGTAGAAAAACGAGACAACCTCGAAGCCGGCATACAGCAAATGATTGACCACGACGGACCATATCTCCTCGAAGTGACCATCGAAAAAGAAGACAATGTTTTCCCGATGGTTCCCACAGGAGCTTCTGTTTCCGATATAATTCTGGAACCAT
>CAYWBV010000213.1:5030-7064 GCA_964455785.1 uncultured Maribellus sp. | reverse complement strand
CCAATAATCGTTGCACCGCATTTTTCAAGTATTTCAACCAAAATCCCGATAGCATCGCAAAAATTTTCGGGATATCCTTTTTGATCGCCCAACCCAAATACGGCAAATGTTTTGTTTTTCAAATCCATTTCCTCTAAATCGGGCACAAATTCATCCCAGTAATTGGGCAACTCGCCATCAAACCACGTGGGTGCGCTTAATATAAAATTATCGTACTTTTCAAAAATCTCCCGGGTTAATTCTTCCGCATTGATAGCTTCAATTTTTTTATCTCCAAATGCTTCCCTGATTTTTTCCGCTACTTTTTTTGATTTTTGAGTATGAAAGCTATAAATAATTACTGTTTTGCTCATCTTTTTGGAATTTTTAATAAGCGATTAATTCTTTTGCAGCTGTATAAATCCTTTCGGTATTGGGTAAAATGGCTCGTTCGAGAATTCGGTTAAACCCTACCGGCGTGAATGTTGAACCAACCCTTTTTACCGGGGCATCGAGATATTCGAATGCTTTTTCCATAATAATTGAACTGATTTCGCCACCAAATCCACCATGCACTTTATCTTCGTGAACCACCAACACTTTGTTTGTCTTTTTCAGAGATTTCAAAATGGTTTCTTCGTCCAGAGGGACTAAACTTCTCAGGTCGATTACTTCTGCATCAATATCTTCTTCCTGGAGTTTTTTTGCAGCATCAAGGCACAAATGGGTTGTATTTCCATAAGTAATAATTGTGAGATCGCTACCTTCCCTGCGAATTCTTGCCTTCCCAAAAGGAACTTCAAAATCATCGGGAACAACGGTCGCTGCTTTGGGATCCTGGTACAGCGCTTTCGGTTCCATAAACATAGTCATTCCTCTCGAACGAATTGCAGTACGTAACAAACCAGCAGCATCGTCGGCAAAAGAAGGATAAACAATACGGACTCCAGGAATCGCAACCAATGAACCTTCAATATTCTGTGAGTGGTACATTCCACCTCCGATATATCCGCCGGAGGCAAGCCGGATAACGATATTCGGAGAAAATTTACCGTTTGACCGCCAGTAATCGTGGCTGGTATCCACATATTGTTCCATGGCCGGCCAAAAATAATCGGCAAACTCGGCGCCTTCCACAACAATCCTGATTTTATCGTTGTACCGCGACATTCCGTTGGCTGTTCCTACGATAAAATCTTCGGCAATTGGTGCATTAAAAACACGTTTTTGCCCAAATTCCTGCTGTAATCCCTTGGAAACATTAAAAATTCCGCCTTTATCTTTATTGGCCATATCCTGTCCCCAAATAAAAGTATCCGGATTTAGCCTGAATTCGGCTTTTAATGTTTCATTTAGAGCGGTTATCAATTTTTTCTTTTCACCATTTTCGTTATGAATACCTTCCGGATATTTTGTGGAAACTACCGGTTCAGGAATAACAAAATCAAAAATCGATTCCGGGTTGGGATCAGGAGCAGCCATCGCAGCTTTGTGGGCTGCCTTGATAACCGTTTTAGCCTGTTCTTCCAACGCAAGCAATTCTTCTTCAGTAAAACGGTTATAACGGATTAATAATCTTCTGAATTTTGCCAGAGGATCGTATTCTTCAACGTAATTCCGTTCGGTCTGACTTCGGTACAGAAGATGATCGTCGGAGTTGGAATGGGAGCGCATCCTCACACAGTTGGCCTGCAGTAACACCGGTTTCGATTCAGCAATTGCATATCTTTTGGCTTCCGTCATTGCATTCATCGAATCGAAGACATCTTTTCCGTTACAATGAATAATTCGTAAATGTTTAAACCCGCTAAAATTATTGGCTACTTTTCGTTGGGCTGTCTGATCTTTTTTGGGAACAGATATACCATATCCGTTGTCCTGAATAACAAAAATGACCGGAAGTTCTTCTTTGTCGGCTCCGTTAAAAGCTTCGTAAACATATCCTTCGCTCACCGAAGATTCACCTTGTCCGCATATCGAAACTGCTTTTTCTCCATAGTACTTTATTGCCCTTGCCACGCCAACAGCATGTAAAGCATGATTTCCTGTTGATGA
>CAYWBV010000213.1:0-4930 GCA_964455785.1 uncultured Maribellus sp. | reverse complement strand
TTAGGCGCTTTATCATCAATAGCCCGTCCAATTGTCATTAAAGTAAACCATTTTTCAAGGATTTCTTTGGAGGTATTTTTGATAGTAAATATTTTAGGTACTTCTAAATCTTTCATTGTACTTCTTTAAATTGAACGGTTAATATTAAATTGTTCCAGGTTGTCTGCAATTTTTCTTAAAAATGCACCACCCAATGCACCGTCGATAATCCGATGATCGTATGAAAGCGACAGGAACATTTTATGACGAATCACAATAGCATCGCCGGTAGGAGTTTCCATCACCGCCGGTTTTTTCTCGATGCTTCCCGTGGCTAAAATCGCAACCTGTGGCTGATTAATAATGGGTGTTCCGATTAAATTCCTGAAACTACCGAAGTTTGTAATGGTAAACGTTCCGCCCTGAATTTCTTCGATCGATAATTTATTGGAACGCGCAGCCTCTGCCAGCCGGTTAAGTTCTTTTGTGAGCCCTACCAAATTTCGTTGCTCTGCATTTTTTATCACCGGAACAATCAGGTTTCCATCAGGTTTGGCTACTGCTATACCAATATTAATATCTTTTTTAAGAATAATTTTATCCCCGTCAACCGAAGAATTTAGTAAGGGAAACTCAGTTAAGGCGGCGGCAACTGCTTCAGTAAATACGGGCATAAATGTTATTTTTTCACCATATTTTTTCTGAAATTCATCTTTGTTTTTGTTTCTCCAGAAAACTAGTTCGGTAACATCCGCTTCAACCACAGATGTTACATGGGCAGAAACCTCTTTCGACATAACCATGTGGTCGGCAATAAGTTTTCGTACACGATCCATTTCTATTATCTGGTCGCCTGCACCAACAGAAACAGGTGTCGACGCTTTTCGTTCAGGTTGTGTTAATGTTGGTTGCGTTACTTTTTTCTGACTGACCGATTTATTTTCAAGGTAGTCTAAAATGTCTTTTTTCTGAACCCTTCCGTTTGCTCCCGAGCCTTCGATACCTTCCAGTTCCTCCAACGAAATATTTTCCTGTTTTGCAATGTTTCTCACCAACGGTGAATAAAAACGGTTTGAAAGTTCACGCGACTTTTCAATATTCTCATTCTCCTTTTTTTCTTGCGGCTCCTGATCTTCGGCAACAACAGTGTCCTTATCTGTTTCCGGAATATTTGGAACTTCTTCCGCTTGTTCAGCTTCTCCACCCATATTAATTATGGCAAGTACCTCTCCAACCGGTACCAGACTATTCTCAGGAAACAAAATCTTTGATAAAATTCCATCTACCGGAGAAGGTATCTCCGAGTCAACTTTATCAGTTGCCACTTCAAATAAAATATCGTCTTCTTCTATGGTATCTCCTTCTTTTACAAACCATTTGGTTATGGTGCCCTCCTGGATACTTTCCCCCAGTTTCGGCATTACAATTTGAAATTTTGACATAGTTTTTTTAAGTTTTTTTATATTCATTTGCAACTTGCACATTAAATAACAATGCAAAAATTGAAATGTTCACATTGCAATTTATTTTCTAAGAGAATTTAAGAGAAATTTTTTCTCAATTTTCTCCATCCTAAATTACAAAAAGGGGGAAATATAAAAGCAGAATTTTGACAGTCGCCAGAATTAAACTAAAAAATATAGTAAAATAACTATGGCATTTTTAAACAAAAAGGCTTTTACAAATGTAAACACCCAATTATATCACTGATTGAATGTAATTTATGTCTTTCAAGATAATTTTCAATTCCACTTATAATTTGTACCGGAATAAAAGGATCTTTAAAAATCGCAGTGCCTACCTGAATAGCCGATGCTCCTGCCAGCATAAATTCAATAGCATCTGTTGCATTCATAATTCCACCCATGCCAATTATGGGTATTTTCACCGCATTGTAAACCTGCCAAACCATACGCAGCGCAATTGGTTTTATTGCAGGTCCTGATAATCCGCCGGTTATTGTGGACAAACGAGGCGTACGTTTTTCTGCGTCAATTGCCATTCCAAGAAAAGTATTTACCAATGACACACTGTCCGCCCCTTGTCCCTCAACAGCTTTAGCAATCTCGGTAATATCAGTAACATTGGGGGAAAGCTTAACAATAAGAGTTTTTGTGCAAACCCTTCGAACTTCCCGTGTAACGGCTTCCGCACTCGGACAACTGATACCAAAAGACATTCCACCCTCTTTTACATTGGGACAAGAGATATTTAGTTCAATAGCCGGAATTTTATCTAATTCATTTATCTTTTCCGTAACTTCAATATATTCTTCAATCGTAGATCCATTTACATTTGCAATCAATGCTGTATTATAGTCCTTAATAACAGGATATATATTTTCAATAAAATAATCAACACCTTTGTTTTGAAGCCCAACAGAATTTAGCATACCTGATGCTGTTTCAGCCATTCTTGGATAAGGATTTCCATCCCTGTTTTTAAGTGTTGTTCCCTTCAGCAAAATAGCACCCAGTTTTGAGATATCATAAAAATCAGCTAATTCCTGGGCAAACCCTGAAGTTCCTGAAGCTGTCATTACTGGATTTTTTAATTCCAGATTGTGTATTTTAATATTCAAATCTACCATTTCAAATCATTTATATTAAAAACTGGTCCTTCCGTACAAACGCAAACGTTTCCTTTAACTGTCGGCTCTATACAACACAAACAAACCCCAAAACCACAGGCCATAAGATTTTCAAGCGAAACTTCACAAAAAATTCCGCGACTTTTAGCTTCTCTTGCCACTGCTTTCATCATAGCGTCGGGTCCGCAGGCGTAAATTTTATCATAGCGGTTCAAATTCTGCGAAAAAATCGGGTGATGAACAACAAATCCTTTCACTCCCACTGAGCCGTCTTCTGTAGTAAAATGAAAGTTTCCGTAATCAGAATAATTTTCAATATTTATGTGATCACCAGAGGACCTCGCCCCAATTAAAATGTCCACGCTTTCTCTGGGATTCTGAGATTGTTTTGCTAAAAACAAAATTGGGGCAACACCACTCCCGCCACCAATTAACAAAACACGTTCTCCTTTTTCAGGAGCAGTAAAACCATTTCCAAGTGGATAAATGATGCTGAGTGTCTCACCAGATTTTATTTCTGTCAATTTTTTTGAACCACGTCCCAGAATTTTCACAATCAATGAAATGGTACTATCAACATAATCAACCTCGAAAATTGAAAAAGGCCGACGAAGAAATATTTCATTTGTATCTTTTATCTCAACATTAACGAATTGTCCTGCTTTTATCAAAGGGATGGGTTCTGAACTCTTTAGTAGAATTAAAAAATTGGTAGAATTTAATGCTCTGTTTTCGACGACCAGGAAATTAGAAACCGCTTTTTTATTCATATTACCAAAAATTTACCGGCAAAGATAAATAATAATTGCCTTTTCCGTTTTTTTCGGGCATATAGAAAAAAAAGACCGCCATAAATGGCGGTCAGCTACTTCTGTACTTTAACTAACTTTGTAAAATTATCTTGTGTCCATCAATCCAAATATATCTATAAGAATACTGCGATTAAATCTTATTCGATACAAATGTATACATTATTTTTACATCTGCAAATACTTGTGTAGATAAATTTTACATTTTTATATAAATTCTTCGTGATTTTTCAAATAGCATTTATAAAAATAATTCAAACTGTATATAAATGTAAAAGACGCTGGTGGAGTAGAATAACGTTTCGATGTAAACTAAATTGATCATTCATCATTAAATAAAATTAACCAGTCAATTACCCGATGCAATTATAAGTTCAACACCTAATGATTTTAACTCATAAAAATTTGAGTGAGAAATATTTAGTGAACTAGCTCAGATAACATCCCATAAATGGATTTAATGAAAAAACGGAGGAATGTAGTTTTCAATAATGCAAGATTTAAGCTGGATTATGCGCTGAAAAAGAGCCATCATTGTAGATCAAAACCACCTTATCGATTAATCGATTGGATTCTTTAGGGCTCTTTCTATACTGCGGTTGTTCTTCTACTACCACCTGACTCGGTTTAGATTCAGTTTTGGGGTTTTCTATTGCAGTAGGTTCAACTTCAGTCATACTCCCCTCACCGGTCATCAGCCATCTGGCATTCAAATCGGGAAATACTATTAATAATTTTTCAATAAGTGATGCTCCTGGCTTATTTCGGCCATTTAAAATATGGGAGATATTGGAACGCTGGACTTCCAGTAAACCCGCCAGTTCACCAGGAGAAATACCTTTGTAATCAATATATTCTTTAATGCGGTCCTTCATTTATCTATGTTTTTAAAACATATATTAAAAAAAACTCCTAAAACTTCCTTGTATCGATTTATTTCACAAATGTAATTAAAAAAGATTACACAAACAATACGTGTTATTTTAGAAATCAATCCGACTTTCCATTTTTTTGTTATTATAAACATGAAATATACTTTATATAATATTCATTAAATACTTGGTTATAAATATTTTATAATAAATTATTTAATATAGTCTGCAAATAATTAGAACATATTTTTGATATATTAATGTTCACTTTAATTATAGATAGTTTATATCCTGATAATATGAACTTTATATGATTTTTTTTAGTTTATTTTTTTTATTTAAATTATCAATTTCAGGAATTTGTTAATATATAAATTGTCAATACATTTGGAAATTTTTCTGGAAATAAAAATGCGTATTTGTGAATCACAAGTACAATATCCCAGTATTATTTTCTATTCATTTAATTTAAATTGAATTTAAATTTGTTGTTACTATAAATTAACTGCGATCCATTTTGTAAAAATGGATTACAAAACACAATTATCATTTTTCATTTGTTCGATTTTATTGCTATTTGCTAATATTTTTTGATGCGTCGAGATTTACTTTTGTAATTAAGAACGAATTTTAGTAAATAGTTTGGAAATTTTGGTAGCCGTAAAATAATTCTTTCGGAA
>CAYWBV010000212.1:0-7066 GCA_964455785.1 uncultured Maribellus sp. | reverse complement strand
TTAACACCGGTTTTGCCAAATTCAAAAATTAAATTATTTCCACTGAGCGAAACAGAAGTTACCTGAATCCGTTTTCCTTGTTTTTCAATGGAAGCACAATACGAAACCGTGTCGGCAAAAAGGTAGTCGGTATTTGTGGCCTTATCCAGAAAATGAAGATTTTCGCCTGCGATACCTATTTCATATCTGAAATGGTTGTTTTCAATAACTACAGAGCCGGCCACAACAGGAAAACAGATAAAGAAAAACAACAAACCTGTCAATAGCATATTCAGTATCCAAAAACTTTCTCTTTTCATCTGTACAAATTATTAAAGTTACTGATTAGTTGTCGGTTATACTTTTTCTCTTTTATCCACATTTTCACCCGATGGAACTCATATGTGGTTTGTTCAATGTTGTGTGTATTTATTAGCAAACATGTTCGTTTCATATTTTTACTTTTTGTCATTATTTTTTTGAATTATGTTTGCGTTATTCAATACCCCACTGTTTTTCCGGTTGCGGCCCCATCATCAGAACCAGTTTGCCACCTGCGGTTAAATCACTGTAATCCAAATAACATTTATGATATGGTTTGCCATTCAGTTCGGCACTTTGGATGTAAATATTTGATGATGAACTATTCCGGGTCTCAATGGTAAATGTTTTTCCCTTTGAATATTTTGGATCGAGCCTGAACGTAATTTTATCAAAAACCGGACTAGTGATTTCAAACCTTGTTTCTCCGGGGCAAACCGGGTGGATACCCGCTGCTGCAAGCACATACCAGGCACTCATTTGCCCTACGTCATCATTTCCCACCAATCCTTCCACTGAATTGTGATAGGCTCTTGAGCAGATCGCTCGGGTCCATTTTTGGGTAAGCCACGGAGCGCCCAGCCGGTTAAACAGAAACGGAACATGATGAACCGGCTCGTTGGCGTGGTTGTAGTAATCGTTCCACATCATATTCTGAGGTACATTTTCAAAAAAATCAGCAAGATCCTGGATTACTTTTTCCCGGCCACCCATCAGGTTTGTCATTCCCGGAACATCGTGCGGGACAAACCACCCCTGCTGATACGGGTTGCTTTCCACACAACCGTACCCGTGGGCCAACCTTCCTTTTTCTGCAGACCATTTGTCCCAGCTTCCATCGGCATTTTTTTGCCTGAACCAGCTAACCGAGGGGTCGAAGATATTCCGGTAGCTCTGCGATCTTTTTGCATATAATTTTTCATCATCTGCTTCTTTCATGAAATGTGCGAACTGCGACATACACCATTCAAAATATGCATGTTCCAGCGTTGTTGAAATTCCATCGGAAAAGCCTTTTTCCCCGTTGCCGAATTTTTCCACCGTCTGCCGGGCATACTGGTATGCTTTGTCCAAATCAAAATTTTGTATCCCTTTTGCACAGGCATCGGCAATTACCGAAACGGCAGGATTTCCAATCATACAACCGCTGTAGGCATTGAGAAACTCCCAGCGTTCGAGGTAATCGTTCCCGCTCTCTTCGGCCAGCGTTACCAGCGAGTTGATCATGTCATTTACAATTTCAGGATTGATGATGGTTTGCAATGGGAACTGGCTTCTGAAAACATCCCAGCCGCTGAAAACGGTACGTTTGATAAATGTAGCCCCCTGATGAATTTTCCCGTCTCCTCCCGGGTAATTCCCATCTACATCGGAAAATGCGCGGGGGTCAATCATGCTGTGATAAAGCGCCGTGTAAAAAACAATCTTTTCTTCCTGCGTTCCCCCTTCAACCCTAATTTTATCGAGCGCCTTATTCCACAATTCCCGGGCACGGGTATGCACAGCATCGAAATCCCAGCCTGGAATTTCAGCCTCCAGGTTCTTTTTTGCCCCTTCCATACTGACAAATGAAATGCCCGCTTTCAGCAAAACCGGTTCATTTTTACGGGTCTCAAATTCAGTAAAAAAGCCAAGATGTTTTCCTTCCATTTCATGAATATTTGGAAATACCTGAGCCTGGGCAACCCTTTCCTGATAGGCAGGACTGGTCACATCTTTCAGCTTTCGGCTCCACGACTCCGGTATATCGGCGCTCCAAACTCCGATGGTGGTAAACGGCTTGCTGAATTGTGCATAGAAAAACACGGTATAACTGGCTTTCCCGTCGCCATCGCCCCAACCGCCTCCTTCCGGCGTACATTTCATCCACCCCTGGATGGTATGGTCGTCAACTATTTTAATGTTTTGATTTGTTGAGGTCCCACCAACCCGCCGCGCCAGATCAACCTGAATCCGCGACTGACTGTTTTCAGGAAAAGTAAAGCGCATAATTCCGCTGTGCGGGGCAGCCGTCATTTCCGCATCAATCTGGTAATCTGTTAACGTAACGCTGTAATAACCCGCAGAAGCTTTTTCACTGCTTTTTGAATAACGCGATCGGTATCCATCTTCCGGATTTTCTTCTTTTCCGGCTGAAGTGTACAATTTCCCGGTTGACGGCATAACCAGGAAATTTCCCAAATCGCCATACCAACCCACGCCACTCATCTGGGTAAACGCAAAACCTTCGATGGTTGTATGTTCATAACTGTATCCCGATCCGTTGTCGCCGCCGGTGATTGTATTGGGACTCAGCTGAACCAATCCGAAAGGGGTAGCCGCTCCGGGAAAAGTTTTTCCCAATCCATGACTGGCCCCGGCTTTTTCGGTATTGGTGCTCGCACCGATGAACGGATTAACCCATTCAATTGGTTTTTGCGGATAGGCGTGGAAATTACCCAACATCAGAAAAACGAATATTTCTGAGATTAATCTGATTTTCATGTCACTCAATAGTTTACCGGTAAAGGTAGTTGTTACTGATCATCCGTGGACGATTTAACTTCTATAAATTATTTATCAATTAACGAGTTACGTTGTTATAAACTTTCCAGGATTTTTACATCCAGGTATTCTTCATCTTTTTCAGGATATATCCCATCGAGAATCAATGTAAATCCGGAAACAGTCCCGAGCAGGGATATTAGCGCTTTCCTGTCGGAATAGCGGTAAGCCGGGCAGTTTACATTCCAAATTTTACCGTAGTTGTCCAATTCGGGGGAGCTGACAAAACATATCTGCGATTTTCCGTTTTCCAGTGCCTGAACGAGCTTCGAAACATCGTCCCGGTGATAGAGGATCATCGCTGTTGAAGCGGCAAAATATAGGTTGGGTTCGTTTACCGCTTCAACTAATTCTGAAAGTGGACCGATTAATTTCACAGAACCTCCCTGCGCGCTTTTTAAATGGACATTAATCCCATTCCGGGCAGCTTCGCGGCAAATGTCACGGAGGGATGTTTGCAACATTTCCATAAACTGCTCCTCCGAAAGGTTGTTCTCCACCATCCTGTGAACAGGCAGAATCATGTCACCTGCTCCCATCACGCTCATCTTTTTTACCACCGAAAAAATGGTTTCCCTGTTTCCTGCATATTCCGGATGATTGTTAATCAGGCGTAAATCGGGGAATAGATTGACACCTGACGAAAAATCGATGATCAGCTTCAGTCCCTGACGGTTGATCCATTCCGACTCTTTCTGCAAAACAGATTCTTCTTTTTGCGCTAAATATTTCCAGTCAATAACCACGCGGTCGAAATGTTGGAAAAAGGCAGGCCTCAGAAGTATCTCTTCTTTCACCAAAACAATATTCCGAAGGGTGAGCCCTCTGTTTTCGGGATTTGGCTCCGGTAGTATTTCAGGTTTTTCTTCAATAACATCTGTTTCCAGTTTGACCGAAAAAATCCGGATATCGCCTCCTGCGATTGTTCTTTTACTGTTCTTTCCAAAATTCCCGGTCACTCCTTCGGGAACAAATCCGACTGCTTTTCTTTCACCGCATTCCAGTGGTAATTCTTCAACAGAAACAATCTTCCCGAAATTGGAAGTAAGAGCAAACGGTTTTTCCTGCCATGTATCATTGCTGATGGCTACGGTATAATCGTTCTTGTTTTTACTGCAGGTAATTAGGCTTAATCCTTCACCGGCAGAAAAAATTTCAGTAGCACTGAAGATTTGGCCCATTACCTGCTCAACCTGTTTCAACAACGGGTAAGGAGTGATAAAACTTTTGTCAATTTCTGATTCAACAAAAAAACCGGGTTCGGAACCCACACCAAACTTCGAAGCAAACACCGTCATCTTTCCGGAACCGGCAGCATATTCCATCGCCAGCGGCCCTTTCGGGCAAGAGGCAAGAATCGTTGCTTTTTCTGTTGAAATAATTTCCCGGATGGTAAATCCCGATTCTTCAGTGAATGTATGATCCCCAAATGCCACAACAGTTTCCTTATCCAGCGGGAATTCCTTTTGTCCCTCTTTCACTCCCAGTAAACCTTCGGGCAGGTTCTCCAGGTTACCGGCAGTAATGACCAAATGTCCTCCTGCCCTGACATATTCTTCCAATTTATCTTTTACTTCATACCCGCCGGTCAGTTTTCCTCCAATCACCAGTACCGGGTATTGTTTCAATAACCATAGCGAGGCATCGCTCAAAATACAATCGGCTATATCTCCGTATGGCGTTGGGGAAATAAATCCCGTTTCATCGTGAAAATAGGACGCATCCCGGTATTCAGGGTATAACATGGCCAACACTCCGTCGGTCAGATAATCTCCCTCATTGTATGGGCGATTTCCCCATACCCGGAAAACATGACTGGTATAGAGATGCCGGGGAAACGACCAACCCGAGAAAAAGTCGCACATAACTGCTACCGGAGTGTACATGGTTCCCGGGTTCCCGTATTTCTGCACCCATTGGTTCGCCGATTGTTGTATTTTTCCTATCGGGCTGAGATTGCCCTTATTGTCCAGGAATCCTGACTCGAATCCAACGGCTACACAATTGTACAGGATGTGGTTAACCATCAACCGTTTCAATAAACTAAGGCTGGTTCCTTTTGTGGCGCCCATAGTTCCGTCGTTGCTGGTGTAACCTTCGTAATTTTTTGCCCCCCAGCGGTTCCATACCGAAGCATTTCCAAACCAGGGAACACCGTACTGTTTTCCTGCCCCCCGGATAAAGGAGTAATAGATCTGTGAATTGGGCAAAGCCTGTGCTGTTTCAGCCCCAATCATCGTATAAATTCCCTCTTTCAGAAAATAATGCCCGTAATTGAGGGAAACAAGGGTTGCCAGTTTATTGCCGAGGCGATCGCCCAATCCCTGAAAATGATTCTGAAAATTGAGATATTGTTGCTCCCGGCTGCTACCTATCAGGCTCATCTGGTCAGCAAATCCACCGACGTAACGGCCATCCTGTTCTCCATTGTCCATCCCCAGCCAGCGCGGGCCTAGTTCCTTCTCCAGGTAATTGAATGTTGAAGCAGGAACCATAAATTGTTGCCAGAAATAAGGGTCAGAATAAACATTCCCCAATTCATTTTTTTGGCCGGCGGTTCCTGGTCCGGAACCGGGAACATAACCCCAAATGTCGAACAAAAAAAGGCCCCGTTGTTTAATTTCCCCAACAATGTCTTTAAAATCATCGCGGTAAAGGAAAGAATAAACCGGCCAGACGATATTCCCCAAATTTTCCTTCACTGTGTATTTGTCGAGCGTACTTTTATAATCGTCGTCAAACCCGCGAAGAGAAATAAACTGTATCCGGTTGCCAAACAAATCAGCATCGGGAGGTTGGACCGCCCTTCTTCTATCGTCGGGATGTTGACGGGGATTCATCGGATGGTTGTATAAACTGATTTTACTTTCGGTAATAGTTTGTGTATATCCGAAATTTATTAAACTGAAAAAACAGAAAAAGCCAAAGACAAACCGGGAAGAACACAGGTTATTCATAATTATAATTCATTTGTCTGTTTTCATATTGTGTTAATTAAGCCAACGATTCCCTTTCGGCCCGATTTGACGGATTGGGATGGGTTGCAGCCCATAATTTTTCAGAACTTCCGGTGAGCAGATTTCTTCCACGGTTTTCCCTTCAGAAACAATGGAAGTGTTGTTTTCGGTAACCTGAAGGCCGTTGTCTTTCAGCAGAAGATGAGGGCAGTCCACCACCAGATTGTTTTTAATCGTGTTGATGTTGATTCCGGTCCAGATGCTTTTCAGTTCGGGATACCGGCTTTGATACAGGTCGGAACGAATATCCACATCCTCATATATTTTCTTTTGAATAACAGGCGATTCGAGTTGCTGCAGCCAGCGTTCCTCAGCCCAGTGTGAAAAACTTACTGCAGCAAGACAGTTGTAAAACAGGTTGTTTTCCACGAGGTTATCTTTCCCTCCGTGAATTTGTACACCGCCAAAATGTTGTTCGCCACAGCGCTCGAAAATATTTCCAAAAATAGTGACTCCCGAAATCATGTCGTCGAGACGGACGCCGGCTGCGCCGTGGCGTGTCCCGCCAGAAATGTAGGACCAGCGGTTGTAGCGAATGACAATTCCCCTGTACGATGGATTATAAAACATATCCAACCCGCCCTGGTCGTCCGATTCGTTCACCACATGGCTGATTTCGTTGTATTCCACCATCATATCATTTCCTTCCAAACGCATGGCCGAAGAAGAAGAATTACAAAACCGGTTGTTGCTGATGCGGATGCCGCAACCTTCGGCATAAACAGCGGGTTCGTAAGTTCGTTTGAATAATGAAAAATTATCGACAACGGTATTTTCCACAAAATGGTTGGCCGGAGCCAGAGTTTTCCGGTCGCCGCCCTTGAGTTTAATGCCGCTGAAGCCCAACGTACGGAGCAAACATCCGGAGATACCATGCCCTGTCCCTTCTTCGATGTGGATCCCGTCTTTTCCGAATCGTTCGAACCGGCAATCCGATACGAGGCAGTTTGCGCCATCCTGAATGAGAACAGCGCTGCCCCGGCTTTCCTGAAATGTCAGCCCCTGCAAAGTAACATTCGAACAGTTTTTTATTTCAACCATAAACGGCGCAGAAAAAACAGACAGGGTAACTTTTGCCTGATTGGGGTCAGTTCCTGCCGGCGGAAACCAGTACAACAACCCGTCGGTGCGGTCGAGATACCACTCACCTGGCCGGTCGATTTCGCAAAACAGGTTCAGTCCGAAATAGCGGAGGCTGTCCTTGT
>CAYWBV010000211.1:0-7071 GCA_964455785.1 uncultured Maribellus sp. | reverse complement strand
TCAAACCTCAGGGCAAGGTCGGTAGTAAGCATGGCCGGTGCAACACGTTTCGATTTGTCGTGTGCATGGGGTACCGAACCTTCGCCCATACCATGTTTTGGCCGCCACTGGTGAGCACCTGCAGGGCTTTTCGTCAATTCCCATTCATAACCGAACAGGTTCCAGAAAAAGTTGTTGCTCCATTTGGTGGGCGTGGTTGTCCAGGTAACTTCCAAACCGCTGGTTATTGCATCTCCCGCTTTCCCGGAGCCAAACGTACTTTTCCATCCCAGTCCCTGTTCTTCAATGCCGGCAGCTTCCGGTTCGGGACCCACATGTGCTGCATCGCCGGCGCCGTGGGTTTTCCCGAAGGTGTGGCCACCGGCAATAAGCGCAACAGTTTCTTCGTCGTTCATAGCCATACGTGCAAAAGTTTCGCGAATATCTTTGGCTGCTGCCAGCGGATCCGGGTTTCCTTCTGGTCCTTCCGGGTTCACATAAATTAAGCCCATTTGCACTGCTGCCAGCGGATTGTCGAGGTCGCGTTCGCCCGAATAACGTTTATCACCTTCCAGCCACGTGGTTTCTGAACCCCAGTAAACGTCTTCTTCCGGTTCCCAAACATCTTGGCGTCCGCCTGCAAAACCAAAGGTTTTAAAACCCATTGACTCCAGCGCCACGTTTCCGGCGAGAATCATAAGATCAGCCCATGAAATTTTCCGGCCATACTTTTGTTTGACGGGCCAGAGTAGCCTGCGCGCCTTATCGAGATTGGCATTATCGGGCCAGCTGTTCAGCGGTGCAAAACGTTGTTGCCCGGCACCTGCTCCACCGCGGCCGTCGCCGGTTCGGTACGTACCTGCGCTGTGCCACGCCATACGGATAAACAGCGGGCCGTAATGGCCAAAGTCAGCCGGCCACCAATCCTGCGAATCGGTCATCAGTTTGCGGAGATCACTTTTTAACGTATCGTAATCCAGACTTTTAAATTCTTCAGCATAGTTAAAACCATCGCCCATCGGGTTTGATAATGCAGAATGCTGGCGCAGAATGTTTAGTTTCAACTGGTTGGGCCACCAATCGCGGTTTTTAGTTCCGCCGCCACCTGCACCGTGTTTCCCGGTTGCTCCCGTAACCGGGCATTTGCTGTTGTTAGAGTCATTTTCCATGTTATTCATAATGTTTCCCTTTAAAATTAGTATTGAAATAAGTTAGTATTGATCGAAAGTTCCTTTAATTTGAAGAACAAACTCCTGGATTTTAAACCCCGGTATATTTTTATTTTCAAAATACTTTACAAGTAAATCATCCAGTTCCTTATCCGTGTAATCGGTAATCAGGTCAGATTTGGTACAATACAGGTGATGGTGGGCATCCATCACTCCGTCGTACCGCATAACATCGCGATCGGTATTCACCCTTTTTATCAGCCCGGTTGTAACAAGTGTGTCAAGTACTTTGTAAACCGTTCCGGTTGCAATGTTCGGATGTTTTTGCCGAATGTATTCGATAATATGATCAGCCGTTGGATGATCTTTAAAATGATAAACGGCTTCCAGGATACTCATCCGTTGCGGGGTAACTTTAAGCCCCTTTTCGGAAAGTCTGTTTTTTATTTCTTCCGTATTCAAATTCATTTGAAAAATACTCAGATAAGAATTATTCTTTTTTAAGAACAATCGATTCCGAAAAAAGTTAAGGGAGCAAAAACAATTTATTCATGTTTTTTTAAATGGTTAACCAGGCTAACGAAGGGTAGTTTTCTATAACCGCAACTATCGGATATTTTTTGTTTATTAAGCCGGCAAATCAGGGTTATCTATTCTTTTTTTTCGTTCAGACGATCTAAAATTTTATATTTTTCCTGCCGCATTTTCCATCGTTCGCGGGCGTATTGCTGCATATCGGAAACGGTATCTTTTTCGTCGATGATTTCGAAACCCAACAACGTTTCAATAATATCTTCCATAGTTACAATTCCGTCAATACCTCCGTATTCGTCAACAACCATGGCAATATGTTCTTTCTTGGCCAGCAAAAGTTCCCAAACTCCAAACAATGGTTTTGTGTCGGGTATAAAAATAATTTCCCGTTTTAAATCTTTCAACATTAAACCTGCTGAGTCTTCGGCCAGTTTTTCAAACACCTTTTGCCTGAAAACATAGCCGGTTATGTGTTCGGCACGTCCCGAGAATACGGGGATTCGTGAAAATTTCAGGTAATCCTTGTTTTTCAGAAACTCATCGAGCGTCATGTTTTCGTCGGCCACTGAAACCACTACTCTGGGTGTCATCACTTCCGACACTTTTAAGGTTTTCAAACGAATTAAATTCTGGATGATCAGGTTTTCCTTTTCCCCGAAAATACCTTCTTCGGCCCCAATGTTTGCAAGCGCCGAAATTTCTTCGCGGCTGGTGGTGTGTTCATTCTGATTCTTCGAAAACATTTTGGTGATATAGGCTGAAATAACTACCAGCGGATAGGTTACAATAATCATTATCCGGATAATTTGCCCTGCTGCGATAGCCAACTGACGCCAGAATCTGGCGCCAATTGTTTTCGGTATAATTTCGGTAAGAACCAGGATGAGTACGGTTAATATGGCTGATGTAATGCCAAAATACGCTTCGCCGAAAACCTCTACCGCCTGTGCCCCGACACCTGCAGCGCCAACCGTGTGCGCAACCGTATTCAGCGATAAAATGGCGGAAAGAGGCCGATCGATATTTTGTTTGAGGGCAATCATCACTTGAGCCCCCGTTTTCCCTTTTTCTTCCAGCACCCGCAGAAAAGACAACGGAGTGGAGAGCAAAACAGATTCCATCACCGAGCATAAAAAAGAAATGGTCAGAGCCAGAAACAGATAGAAAAGCAAGAGCGCCATTTTTTTGTTTTTTTCAAAAATAGCAATTTTTTTTACCGTTTGCTTTCTTGGTTTGCAATAGCCCGGATAACAGGCAGTTTTTAACTGATAATTTTTTATTCGTGAACCAAAACTAAATACCGGTGAGGGAAAAACGCAGATGAGGCTGTTTTTACATTTGATTTAAAAAAAAAGAGGTTGTTCTGTATCAAAAACAACCTTTGAACGTATTTTTTATCTTTTGCTTACATCACCCCCGCTCGATTCGTCGGTGTCTTTTAAGCCGGGATTACCATAGTATTGAATGTCGGCGCCGCTACTGGCCCGGGCAACAAGTTCATCGGAAACATTCACCGTAATATCGCTGCCGCTGCTGGCTTTCGCACGACAAACCGATGTTTCCAGGTCGCGTGCCATAATATCGCTGCCGCTGCTGGCTTCAGCTTCAAATGTTTTTGCCTTTCCGGTGAGTTTGGCATCCGAGCCGCTGCTGGTATCCAACGAAATATTTTTGTAAACCAGGTCAAGCTCAACATCGCTGCCGCTGCTGGCTTCAATATCGAGCGTTTCTCCTTTCAGGGTATTTTCCGATTGAACATCGGAACCCGACGAAGCATCAATTTTTTCCAGTTGGGTTACCGTTACATAAACTTTTCGTGTTTTGTTCATGCCTCCCCAATTAAACCAGTCGTTGTTCTTTTCCATATAAATCCGAAGCTCTCCGTCGCTGACTTCAGTAATCAGTTCGTCGATAATTTCATCGTCGGCAACTACTTTTACTTCTTCGGTTTCGCCCATGGTAATGAATAAATCGATACCGGTGGATACTTTAATTTGTTTAAAATCCTTTACTTTTCTGACTTCTGTTTTGTCGCTGTTTCCGGCCGATACCACGGTACTGATCCCCAGCGCGGCAAGCAACAAAAGGGTAAACAGGTTTCTCGATGTTTTCATATGTGTATTGTTTTAATTTTTAGAATGACGCCTTAAAAAACTGAAAGTTACAACCCGGGTTATTTTTTTATCACATTTCCGCCCGACGAACTTTCTGTATCGACAGATTTCGGATTCCCGTAATAAAAAACGTTCCCACCGCTGCCGGCGCTGCCTTCAAAAGTATCGTTGACCGAAACCCACACATTCGCGCCACTGCCAGCCCTTACAAAACATTTGTTTGTTTTGAGTCCTTCAGCTTTGATATTGGCGCCGGACGTTGCCTTTCCGCTGAATGTACCGGCGGCTCCTTCAAGCATAATATTTGACCCCGAACTGGCAGAAACTGTTAAATCATCCGCTTTTACCTCCAGTTTAATATTACTTCCGGCAGCGCTGGTAACCTCCAGATTTTCCTGTTCCAGCAATGTTTCTGAAAAAACGTTACTCCCTGCGGTTGACTTTATCCCCGAAATTTTCGTTACGGTAACAAATACTTTTTTTGATGTTGCACTTCGGATGTTTTCTGAGGTGGTAATTTTTAATGTGTTATCTTCCAGCTTCGTTTCAATAACATCAAGAAGGTTTTCATCGGCTTTTACCAAAATTGCAGGGCTTTCGCCCTGCGAGATGTAAACATTCATTCCACGGCTGACGCTGATTTTTTCGAAAGATCCGGCTTTCCGCGTCTCTTCAGCCACATTTCCGTTTCCTTTTACTGACGGCCCAATAAAAATACACGATGTTGAAACCAACAAAACGAAAGCCAGGGTAGTTGCAAAGTAAAGTTTCTGTTTCATCTGTACAAATTATTAAAGTTACTGATTAGTTGGCGGTTATACTTTTTCTCTTTTATCCACATTTTCACCCGATGGAACTCACATTGGGTTTGTTCATTGTCGTTTGTCTCGCCTTGGCGTGATGTTCGTTTCACATTATTTTCTGTTATTTGGTTTAATTTCCGGCCAAGTTATTTCGATAATGAGTTGATGTCAAAATTTTTTCGTTGAACCCATGAAATTCCTCGGTAAAAAAGGGCATAAAAAAATGCCAAACAATATCCGGTTTAATCTATTTTTGAAAATGAACTTCAGTTAGCCCAAAAAAATGACGATCAAATGAACAAATTACCTGTGTTTGACTTTCATAAAATACTGGATTTAATTTATTTTAACGTAACTGTTTAACCGTTGTTTAGACATATATCGGGCGAGAATTTTTATTTTTGCCAATTAGTTTTAAAAACACCACTCTGGATTTTTAAAATTCAGAATAAATAAAAAAAGAGATGAACTGGAAAAAAATTTGGATAATAACAATTATTGTGGCCGTCGTCGGGGTAGGATTTTACAGTTTTACCCAGGACGAAAAAAACTTTGAAGTGGCCAAAAATCTTGACATTTACCACACTTTGTTCAGAGAATTAAATATGTTTTATGTGGACGAGGTTAACCCAAACAAATTAGTAAAAACCAGTATTGATGAAATGCTACAGTCGCTGGATCCTTACACCAATTTTATTTCGGAAGACCAGATGGAAGATTTCCGTTTTATGACTACCGGTGAATATGCCGGAATTGGCGCACTGATCAGCAAACAAAACGACAAAATAATTATTGCTGAACCTTACGAAGGATTTCCGGCGCAAAAATTCGGATTAAAAGCCGGGGATATTCTTTTGGAAGTGGAGGGAAAACAGACCTCGAATATGGACACCGAAGACGTGAGTAACCTGTTGAAAGGGCCGGCAAAAAAACCGGTGAAGATAAAAGCGCAACGCCCGGGAGATAAAAAACCGTTTGAAGTGGAGGTAATCCGCGAAAAAATTTCCATTGCCGCAGTTCCGTATTACGGGATGATCGATAACAAAACTGCCTACATCCGGCTGTCGAATTTTACTGCCGAATGTAGTAAGGAAGTAAAAGATGCATTTTTGGAACTCAAAAAAAACAAACCCGAATCGTTGATCCTCGATCTACGTTCCAACCCCGGCGGGCTGTTGCTGGAAGCTGTAAAAATTGTGAACATGTTTGTTCCAAAAGGTGAAGAGATTGTTAGCACCCGCGGAAAAGTGAAACAGTGGGACAAAACCTACACAGCCACCGAAAGCCCGCTGGATACAGTAATCAACATCGCGGTTTTAACCAACAGCAACTCGGCTTCGGCCTCTGAAATTGTGGCCGGCGCCATCCAGGACCTCGACCGCGGCATTGTAGTCGGCACGCGCACTTTTGGGAAAGGACTGGTTCAAACCACACGCGACCTGAGTTACAATACCAAACTGAAAGTGACCACAGCCAAATATTATATCCCAAGCGGACGCTGCATACAGGCGCTCGATTATACCCACCGCAACGAAGACGGCAGTGTGGGAAATGTACCCGACTCGCTGATTTCGGAATTTACTACCAAAAAAGGACGTAAGGTTTACGACGGCGGCGGAGTGGTACCGGATGTAAAAATTGAACCCGATCAACTGAGCAACCTAAGTATTGCTCTGATCACGCGGTATCTCATTTTTGATTTTGCAACACAGTTTTCGAACAAAAACGAATCGATTGCCTCGCCCGAGGAGTTTAAAATTACCGATGATATTTACAGCCAATTTACCGCTTTTGTAAAGGAAAATAAATTTGAATATGAATCGGAATCAAAAGAAATTCTTGAAGAGCTGGTAAAATCGGCGAAAGAAGAGAAATATTTTGGTTTGGCTGAAACCGAATTTGAAGCTTTGAAAACCAAACTCGAACCCAACCTCGATAAAGATATCAATCAGTTTTCAGAAGAAATCAAAGAACTGCTGGAAGATGAAATCGTTTCGCGTTATTACTACCAGAAAGGGGCAATCCGCGCAGCTATTAACGACGACAAGGGAATATTAAAAGCCATCGAAACATTAAATTCTTCTGCAGCTTACGCAGGTTATTTTACCCCCGGCAGGATTATTTCAATGAATTAAAAGAGTAACAAAATAGAAAAGGAAGGAGGTTTTCGCCTCCTTTTTTTATATTCTCTGAACGAACTTATTCAACCCATATGAAAATCTATTTTGCCGGTTCTATCCGGGGAGGACGTGAAGATGCAGGCCTCTATCTGCAAATCATCGAATACTTAAAAACGTTTAGCGAAGTTTTAACCGAGCATGTTGGAGACCCGAATCTGACCCGTTTCGGCGACGACGGACCGACAGATCGTTTTATCCACGATCGCGACTTACAGTGGCTACAGAATTCTGAAATTTTGGTGGCTGAAGTTACTTCCGTTTCAATGGGTGTGGGTTACGAAATTGGCCGCGC
>CAYWBV010000210.1:0-7101 GCA_964455785.1 uncultured Maribellus sp. | reverse complement strand
CTGCAGCAGTTTACTTGAAAAAAGGGACTCCTGATCAATTACATAGGTTTTATTCTCCGGTTTGTTGCTGATGAACCGGCGGATTGATTCGGAAAGGTCATTTGCCGCCAGTCTGAAGGTTACAAACAAAATGAGAGCAACAGAAATTGTACGTTTCATGTGTGAGGTAGTCTATTTGTAAAACCTGTCAGTAGTGAGAACTTTTTCCACGCCCGGATAACGGACATTCCGGTTAAATTCGGTGGTAATATAAAACCTGACAGGCTTAAAGGATGAAACGGTTTCGAGCGATGCGCTGAGTTCTTTCGATATAAAACCGCTGGATCCGTTCAACTGCCCTAAATTTTCAACGTTTCCCCGTTCTGTCTCCATCCAGACAACATACATTTGTTTTGATGATTGTAATCTTTCAACCGTCGTCAGATTTTCAACCTGCACTTTTATAGTGTAATTTTGGTTACTGTCTTTTTTAATCTTTACCGTTCCGGTGGCCGCAGGTACTACCGATGAGGTTAAAAAAGGTACTGTTGTAACGTATGAAGCGACAAAGAGTAACACGGTTGTCAATAATACGCCAAGGAAGATTTTTTTTGTGAATTGACTTAAAATAAATGCTTTCATCCTGATTCATTAAATGATATAATATTCCCGGGCTAAAGGTAATTCCTGGTAACCCGGAAAACATTACACAATTCAGGACAACAGTTACATCATTCACACATTATTCCTTAATACTAATTTTAAATTTTGAAATATCGATGACCGACAAAAGACATTTTTGTTCATCTTCGGTTACAACACCTTCCATGTACACCAAACACAAAGGATCGTTGTTGTACCCCAGCATTACTTCGCATGATTCTTTCGCATTCCGGGAATAAACCTTTCTGAAAAAATTATTAAAAACAGGCCTCGACGCTTCGGAAACAAATAGCTTGAAATTGCTGTCAATCAGGGTAAAACGTTTTTCACGGAGAATATCAGCACCCGTAAAGTTGAGATCGCAAATCGATCCTTCCGAGTCGAGCGAAAAATACCCAACCGGGGCCAAATCGAAAAGCATTGTATATTTTTTCAGGGCTGATTCCATGGTTTCATAGGCCTGGCGCAACTCTTCGTTTTGCATTTCCAGTTCAATCTGGTGCACCTGCAATTCGTGAAGGAGTTTCTTCACGTCGGTTTCCTTTTCCGATTGGGCTGCATCTTTTTGTTTTTCTTTGAGTAATTCCTCAGCCTTTTTGCGCAACATCTGCGCATTTGTGAAATCCATTTCTTCGATACTCATGGTGATATTATTTTAGTTTTGTCGTTGTTAAAATTATTCCTGATGGCATTTGCAGGTCGTTGTGTATTACATGAACCGACCACTCGACATCTGTTTCCGGCGTTTCACTGTCAATAACTTTCATTTTAATTTTGTTATTATCCTTCTGTTTCAGCAATTTCATCATCTCGTGTTCCGTCTTTTTTCTAAAAGGTTCGGGAACAAACAATTCCGTAAACTTTTGATTGGTAACATCCGCGCGTTTTTTGCCGAAGAATTTTTCAGCTACCGAATTAAACTCGGTAATTATCCATTCGGTGTTTAGTTTAACAACTATTTCGGAAGATAAATTTAAAAGAAGCTGGTTCAGCTTTTGCGTTTCATATAATTCTTCTGCCACCTGTTTTAAATCGGAGATATCGATAAAAGTAATAACAAGCCCGTCAATCCGGTCGTCGAAGGTGCGGTAGGGCATAATCCGGATGGAAAACCACCTGCCGTCTTTGGTTGGAATTTGCTTTTCAATAAAAATCAGCGTTCGTAACACTTCCAGGGCATCTTCTGCCAGTTCGGGATAAATAAGTTGCGAAACCTGGTCGGTGAATGGTCGGCCAATATCGCTTTTGATGAGTTTGAATATTTTGGTTGCCTGGTTGGTATAACGACGGATATTTAATTCCTTGTCGAGAAACAAAGTGGCAATGTCGGTACTGTTGAGCAGATTCTTCATGTCGTTGTTTACACGCGAAAATTCATCCACTTTCGATTGTAATTCAGCATTCACTGTCTGAAGTTCCTCGTTCAGGCTCTGCATTTCTTCTTTCGAAGTGGTCAATTCTTCGTTGGTTGACTGAAGCTCCTCGTTGGTTGACTGCAATTCTTCGTTGGTTGATTTCAGTTCTTCCTGCGAAGTTTGCATCTCTTCCATAACACTCTGTATTTCTTCCCGGGTATGCTGCAATTCCTCTTCCAATTCCGATTCCCGTTTACTTCCCGATACATTTTTACCTTTTCGTACAAGTTGTTTGGTTTCCGGAGTTTCAGGGACATCCGAGAAAATTATCATGATTTTGCCGTACAAAGGTTCCGGTTTACTTATCCACTGAATGTTGACATTAATAATCAGTGAGCCGCCATTTGTGCCGATTTTAACATGGTGTAATTTTACGGCTTCTTTTTTCATAACGGCTTTACGAAAAGCAATGGCAAAATCGTTTTGAAAACCGGGCCGTAACATGGCAAAAATATTCAGGTTTGCTTTGCCCACTGCCGGCTCTAAGTATTTTCCGGTCCGTCCGCTGATATAAAGGATATCGCCATTTTCGTTGACCAACACCCCGGCTGGCGAAAACTGGCTTAACAACAGTTGATCGGCAAGTGTTTGAATGTTCATAATGGGTTTGTCAGGTAGTTTTGTTTCCATTTGGTTTATTTTGGGTCGGGAAAAAGAAGAGGGAAAATCAAATAATTCAGGATTGGTAGCGGCTTCTGCACGTTTGTAAATTTTCATACCCGAATTTATCGTTGAAAAAAGATGTCCCTGCACGCCAAGCGTTTCTGAGTTGCCCAGCAGTAAAACACCATCGGTGTTCAGGCTGTAAAAAAACAGGCCTATCAATTTCAGTTGTAATTCGGTATCTAAATAAATAAGCAGGTTTCTGCACGAAATGATATCGATATTGGTAAATGGCGGGTGCATAATAATGTTGTGCTGGGCAAACACTACCATTTCCCTTATTTCTGTGCTGATGCGAAAACCGTCGTCAGTTTTGGTAAAAAAACGGGCTAACCTCGCTGGCGATACATCGGCTGCAATATTGTCCGAAAACAATCCTTTCCGGGCGGTATCAATGGCATCGCTATCGAGATCGGATGCAAAAATCTGTAAAGAAATTCCTTCGTTGGGTTTTATTTTTTCAAGCGCTTCCTTAAATACAATAGCCAGCGAATAGGCCTCTTCTCCGGTGGAACAACCAGGTATCCAGGCTCTTAATGCAGAGTTGTGGCCCTGTTTTTCAATCAGGGACGGAATAACTGTTTCTTTCAGTTTTTCCCAAACCGGTGCATCGCGAAAAAAATTGGTTACACCAATCATCAGTTCTTTGAACAGGATATGCACCTCTTTGGGATTTTCCTGTAGCAAATGCACGTAAGAATAAATTTCATCAATTTTATGTACGCCCATTCTTCGTTCAATCCGGCGATAAACTGTATTTTTTTTATACAGTGAAAAATCGTTGCCGGTATGTGTCCTTAACAGGATAATTATTTTCTCGAACGCACTTTTGTCCCTGATTTCGTTACTCAGGTTCGATTTTACAACCGGCAAATGTTTTATAAACGAAAAAAGTTCAGAGGGCAATTTATTGGGCGGCGCAATCAGGTCAACCAACCCGGAATCAATAGCATTCCGTGGCATACTGTCGAATTTTGCCGTATCAGGTTCCTGCACCATCACTATTCCGTTATTTTCTTTGATAGCCCTGATTCCCACACTTCCGTCGGAACCCATTCCGGAAAGAATAACGCCAACAGCATTTTCTTTCTGGTCGTCGGCCAGCGAACGAAGGAAAAAGTCAATCGGGAGACGTAATCCACGGGCTTCAATGGGGTCGAACAGGTGAAGCGCACCTTTAAATACCGACATACTTTTGTTCGGAGGAATTACATAAACACAGTTTGGTTTCACTTTCATCATGTCTTCGGCCTGAAAAACCTCCATTTTGGAAACCCGCTGAAGCAGTTCGGGGAGCATCCCTTTTTGGGTTGGATCCAGATGCTGAACGACAACAAACGCCACACCGCTGTCTTCAGGAGCATTGCCCAGGAATTGTTCAAGCGCTTCCAAACCGCCTGCTGAAGCGCCGATACCTACAATCGGAAAACTACTGGCTTTTCTTTCAGGAGTTTTTTCTTTTTTTGAAACCGCCGGTCCTGTTTTTTTTGTTTTCAAATGTTTAAATTTTAAATAGTTCCCGTTTTAAGTATCATATTTATTCAATGCCCTCTTTTTCTATATCTGCCGGATTGTGCTGAACCTATTTTTAAAAGCCATGTAAATATAGTTAATCCACTTCATTTGAAATTAAAACAGACGTAGTGTTTATTCACCAAATGAACCTGATTCTTACGGGTATTTTTATAAATACGAAATTTAGCAAACATGAATAATTTATGCTTTATATAATTTTTCGAAAAAATTACATTATTCCCACTTTTTAAAAAAAATGCTGCCACAATGTGTGAATGATGTAACTCTTTGTAAAAGTTATGTAACGTTTGCCTTTTTGACCTGCCTTACCTTTATTCAAAATAAATTTTTATTGCTATGTATAAAGAATCCGTGGGTTTGAAAATGAAAAGCACTCTTGATTTCTTTTTTAGTTTTACTGTTATTATGTTGGTTTCACCTGTTTTTCTGATGATTGCCGTTGCCATCAGACTGGAAGATGGAGGTCCGGTCCTTTTCACGCAGGAAAGGGTAGGTTTAAACGGGCGTCGGTTCTCCATTTTTAAGTTCCGCACCATGGTTACCAATGCAGAAGCGTTAAAAATTTCATTGCAGAGGCAAAATGAACAGACTGGTCCAGTTTTTAAAATCACAAATGATCCCAGGGTGACCCGAATTGGCAGGTTTCTGAGAAAGACCTCTTTTGACGAGCTTCCCCAGTTTTTTAATGTGATACGTGGCGAAATGTCGGTTGTAGGGCCACGGCCACCAATTCCTTCGGAAGTTGAAAAGTACAAAAAATGGCAAAAACGAAGGTTGACGATGAAACCTGGAATTACCTGTACCTGGCAGGTCTCGGGAAGAAATGATATCCCTTTTAAGGAATGGGTGAAGTTGGATTTGGAATATATTGACAACTGGTCTTTAAGGCGGGATGCCGTTTTAATTTTAAAAACCGTTAAAGTAATACTTACAGGAACCGGAAAATAATCGGGCTTTGGATGAAACTGAAAAAATCCTGGATACACATTAAATACTACACTGTGCTTGCCGCGGAGATCCCCGTTTTCAAAATAAACCAAAACATGCCAATAATGTGTGAATGATGTAATTGTTACAGAGAATTATGTAACGTTTCACTGCTATAATGAGCCTACCTTTATTTGAAAATTAGTCAACGGTAAAAAAGAGTTCTAAGTTTATTAAAATGGGAATTACCAATAATTTAAAAATAATCTGGAAAAATGATTTGAGACAGGCTATTGGAGAGCAAGATGTTTTGAATCTCAAAAGTCAGCTCAGACTGATTAGAAATCCCAAAAATGAAAATTTCAGGAATTGTGCTATGAATGAACTGAAAGTAAAAAAATGAAGTATCCTTTTTCATTTTCTAAAAGTTGAGGTTTTGAATGAATATTTTTTTTAAAACAATTAAATACGTCTATTATGAATAAGTTGAAAATGAGTTTACTCGTGGTTTTAAGCTCAGCTTTTATTTTTACGGGCTGTGCTTCGTGGAATAAAACACAGAAAGGGGCGGTTATTGGAACTGCAGCCGGTGGAACTGCAGGTGCAGTAATAGGCCGTGCTTCGGGAAATACTGCTCTTGGGGCCATCATTGGTGCCGCAGTTGGTGGCGCTTCGGGCGCTGTAATTGGCCGGCAAATGGACAAACAGGCCGAAGAAATAGCAAAAACAGTACCCGATGCAAAAGTGGAACGCGTGGGCGAAGGAATTGTGGTGGAATTCAGCAGTAATGTCCTTTTTGGGTTCGACGAATCGAATCTTTCCAGTGATGCCAAAATCAGCCTGAATAAATTGGTAACGGTTTTAAACACATATCCGGAAACCGATATTGAAGTACAGGGACATACCGACAACAAGGGGAGTGAGTCGTATAACCAGACATTGTCGGTACAACGGGCCAACGCTGTTACCCGTTATCTGACCAGTGCAGGCATTTCATCGGGCCGCTTGAATGTTAAAGGTTTTGGCGAAACATTGCCCAAATATGAAAATAACACAGAAGATGGCCGCACACAAAACCGCAGGGTCGAATTTATGATTACGGCCAATGAAAAAATGAAGGCAGAAGCTGAACAAGACGCTCAAAATTAATGATACGAATTCACTTAAATATTTTTGATATGAGAACAAAACAAATTTCTTTGATTCTGATTTTCACGCTATCCGTGTTTCTGGCAGAAGCCCAAAGCGGAAGCGGAGGAAAAACATCCTTTGCAATACTGGGGGGCGTTAACATGCAAAATTTAAACGGGAAGGATGCAAGTGGCGACAAACTGGAAAACGAGATGATCATTGGTTATCATGCCGGGGTAAATATCCAGATGCCTGTTGCTCCGGAGTTTTACTTTCAGCCGGGATTACAGTTTAGCGCCAAAGGAGCGAAAAATACTGACGGACTGATAACCAATACATACAAACTTTCATACATCGAAATGCCATTGAATTTTGTATATAAAGGCCAGGTCGGCAATGGTTACTTTATGCTTGGGTTCGGACCTTATGTAGCTTATGCAATAGGCGGAAAAGTTATTTACGAAGGAGGTTCGGCAACCGTTGAAACCGACATCGAATTTAAAAAGGAGGTTGAATCAGGCGACCCGCTTACCACGGTATATGTGAAACCGTTTGATGCCGGCGCAAACCTGTTTTTTGGTTACGAATTATCGGCCGGACTGTTTTTGCAACTGAATACGCAACTCGGGTTGCTCAATATCAATCCTGAAGACAACAGGATTACGGGTGATAATAAGTCATTGGTTAAAAATACCGGTTACGGACTATCGCTCGGATACCGTTTTTAGTTCTATATATTTCTGATTTAAAAAAGGCTGTCGTTATTTTTTAACGGTGGCCTTTTTAA